>JBPOIS010000167.1:0-18005 GCA_052034295.1 Pseudomonadota bacterium | reverse complement strand
CCACATCACCAAAATAATACCCTAGCCCACCATTGACGCCTGTGGTATTCCGGCTTTGACCGTTTAGGCGTCCAGCACGAACCTCTATACGCGTGCCATAGTTGGCATTCACGTCAATCCCTTGAGGATTGGCAGCGTTTAGGCGACTAGACGAAAAGTCGGTATTGGCTGGAGAGCCTTGCCCGCTGAGTCGAATATAAATCTCTCGAATACCTGCATCAGATGTACCAAAGGTCATCCCAAAGTTGGTACCTGTCCCTGTGAATTGTTGGTTTTGTAATTCATAAGTAACGCTAAGATTTGGAAAAACTTGGACTTGTGTGTTCGCTGTTGGGTTGTCGGGGTTCATCCGATAGGTATTGGTCTGGTTGGCAAGCGTCGGCCCTTGCGCCGTTGTACTGCCGCCAGACGAAAATAACTCCATCGTTTCAGGAGCCGCCCATAACCGTGACGGAAGCACCACCATGCTGACGAGTAACAGCCCCAGTACCCACCGTGATAGCTGGCTTTGTTCAACGTTTACACTAGTCATAAAACAGCACTCATTGAGTCAGCCATCGGCTGGTCAGGTTCTTTGTTGCAGCTTGCCCGGCACGCCGGGAGACAGATGCACAGGTCAGGGGCTGTTCAGCAGGCCACAGTCCCCACGGTCAGGACTGCCCCAGTCTGGCTGGCCCAGTGTTGCTGTTTTTGTCTAAAAAATCCCGACTGGCCCAGATCAATTGACCTTTTTGGCAGACAAACGGCCAGCTGGCCTGCACAGATGCCCTGCCACACGGGCCCATGGCCTTTTCACTGCCCTGGGCCGGTCGCTTTGGCCATACGGTTGTACGGCAATGTTTTTTATAATGGTGTTCAATCCATCAACTGTTGTGGGTCTCCGTCATGAATGCTCCCACCCCTGCTCCCCGTCCCGCCATCAGCCGTGCCCGGCACCGCTGGTCGAATTTCCGCGACCGGCTGCTGGATGGCCGTGCCATGGTCCAGGCGGGTCAGACCCCGTTTACCGTGGTCCATGAAGATGGCCTGAGCCGGCTGCGCCACTATGCCCCACTGCCCGGGGTGGCCCGGCGTCACCGCGTGCCGCTGGTGCTGGTGGCTCCCCTGGCGATCAACATGCTGATTTATGACCTGTTTGGCCATCGCTCGCTGGTGCAGTTCCTGCTGTCAGAAGGCTTTGAGGTCTACCTGGTCGACTGGGGGCGGCCCAATCGCCAGCACGCCCAGCGCAATTTTCACAGCTATGTCATCACCGCCCTGCCACGCATGCTGGCGCAGGTGCGTGCCCACAGTGGACAGGATGAGCTGAGTCTGCATGGCTGGAGCATGGGCGGCATCTTCGTGCTGCTGTACATGGCCTACCACCGCGACCCCCACGTCCGCAATCTGATGGTGCTGGGCTCGCCGATCGATGCGCACGCTTCCGGCAAGATTGGCCGCCTGTTTGCGGCCAGCAACCAGCTGTTTGACTGGATTGAGCGCCGTACCGGCCTGCACCCGCGCTTTTTGCCGGCGCAGCTGCTGCACACCTCGGGGGCTGCCAATGCGCTGGGCTACAAACTGCTTGACCCGGTCACCACCCTGCGCAGCCATGCCAAAATGCTGCGCCAGCTCGACCAGCGCCACATCGTCGAAGCCCATGCCACCATCGGGGCCTTCCTGAACCGCATGGTCGATTATCCCGGCGGGGTGAACCGCGACATGCTGGTCAAGGTGTGGCTGGACAACCCGCTCAAGCATGGCGAATTCAAGCTGGGCGGGCGACGCATCTACCTGTCCGACATTCAGGCGGCACTGCTGGTGGTGGCCGGTCAGGCCGACAACATCGTCACCATCGAATCGCTGCGTCCGCTGATGCGCCTGGCCGGCAGCCGGGACAAGACCCTGATGGTCGCGCCCGGCGGGCATGTGGGCATGATGAGCAGCGAGGAGTCCGCCCAGCAGTTCTGGCCGAAGATGGCCGACTGGCTGGCCGCACGCTCGGACTGAGTCTGCGCGTGCAGGCGGTTGCTGTCGTCTTTGGTATAAAAAACGGCAGTAATCGCCAAGTCAGCCCGGCTTGAGCGGCTTAATCTGGGGGCATGCTGTCAATTTGCAGAGGGAAAACATGAACGCACCGGTTTATCCAGTGGTCACGACCCGCACCAATCTCGACTTCAAGCTGGACCAGCTGCCGCGCTACTGGTTTGGCAACAACCCGTTCAAGACCCGGATGCTCGATGGCGTGATGCTGTCGTTTCCGGATGGTGAGCGCTACTTCATCCAGTGCGTACGCCAGTTCCGCGACCGGGTCACCGACCCGCGCCTAAAGGCCGATGTGGCCGAATTCATCAAACAGGAAGCCCAGCACGGCATCGCCCATGATTACTACAACAAGCTGCTGGAAAAACAGGGCCTGCCCGTCGCGCCGCTGCTGGATTTTCTGAAAAAACACATGGCCCATGACCTCAGGACCAAGAGTCCGGAGCTGAATCTGGCCATCACCGCCGCCTGCGAGCACGTCACCGCACTGATGGCCGAAAGCATGTACGGCCATCAGGACACCATGCGCGACGTGCACCCGCACATGCGTGCCCTGCTGGCCTGGCACTCCATCGAAGAGATGGAGCACCGCAGTGTGGCCTTTGATGTGATGGATCAGGTGGCCCAGGTGGACCATGCCACCCGCATGAAGGCGATGACCCTGCTGGCCCCGCTGTTTTTGCTGTTCAGCCTGTACCGCACCGAGCGGCTGCTGGCCGGGGATGGCTTCAGCGCCCGCGAGCGCGCCAGATTGTTTGTACAAAACCTGCCCTGGCTGTTTGGCTCCAGGGGTATTCTGGCCCCTATGGGCAAACCGATCCTGAAGTGGTATAAGAAAGGCTTCCACCCCAATGATTTGCCGGTGATTGCGCAATATCAGGTCTGGCTGGACACCTACGCCCGCACCCAGGACCCGATTGCGGCCGGTGAGGCGTTCTGGGCCGCAGGCCGCAGCGACTGACTGGGCTGCTGATCGTTTTGCACACCGCCTGAACGCCGGTTCAGGCGGTTTTTTTATGCCAGCTGTCGCGGCTGGTTTTTGCTTGCCGAACCCAGCCCCGCTCTGGAACAATGGCGGCCCGAAGTTCTGCCGTTTGCTCCCCTGTTGTCATGTCGCTTGCCCACGCCCTGTTGACCGCCCTGACCGAACACCAGCCCGCCACGGGATTTGAGCTGGCGCGGCGTTTTGACCGCTCGATGGGCTATTACTGGCACGCCACCCACCAGCAGATCTACCGGGAGCTGGGCCAGATGGAGCGCCGTGGCTGGGTGAGTACCCACCGCGACCCGGAGGATTTCCGCTGCAAATATTACCGCATCCTGCCTGCCGGCCATGAGGAACTGCTGCGCTGGGTGCACACCCCCACCGAGCCCGCACCGCTGCGCGAGAGCCTGATGGTCAAGCTGCGTGCCGACTCGCTGCTGGGGCCGTTTGCCCTGCAGGACGAAATCCAGCAGCGCATCGGCCAGCACCGCCAGCGGCTGGAACAGTACCGGCTGATCGAGCAGCGTTTTTTTGCCCAGACGCCCCCCGCCACGCACCAGCAGCGCATGCAGCAACTGATCCTGCACACCGGCATGGCCTACGAGCAGCACAGTCTGGAGATTTTTGCCCAGTTGCTTGAGGCCCTGCAGCAGGCGCAGGACCCGCCTGCGCCCTCAGACCGCGCTGAATAGGCGCAGCACCCGGCCCTGCAGGGTTTTGCCCAGAAATGGCGTGTTTTTGCCCGCCGAGTGCAGGGTGTCGGCCTGTACGGTCCAGGTCTGTTCCGGGTCAATCAGCACCCACCCCCCCGCCTGCTGGCGCTGGGCTTCAATGCCGGCAATCGCCGCCGGACCGGTCACCACCCGCTGCAGCCACTCCAGGGGGCTGAGCTGACCGTCACGCACCAATTGCAGGCCCAGCGACACAAAGGTGTCCAGCGCACTGATGCCCGGTTCGGTTTCGGCGAACGGGGCCAGTTTGGCACTGTCGGACAGCGGCTCGTGGTGGCTGCACACCGCCTCGATCACCCCTTCGGCCACGCCCTGGCGCAACTGCTCCCGGTCCTGGGCGCTGCGCAGCGGTGGCCGCACGTGGGCCAGGGCATTGAAGCCATCGATTTCGGCATCGGTCAAAAACAACTGGTGCATGGCCACACTGGCGGACACCGGCAGGCCCTCGGCCCGCGCCTGACGGATCAGCTGCACGGAAGCCCCGCAGGAGAGCAGGCCAAAATGCGCCTTGACCCCCGTTTCGCGCACCAGCAGCAATTGCTTGGCCAGCGCCACGGTTTCGGCCACTTCGGGGATGCCGGTCAGTCCCTGACGCGAGGCCATGAAGCCATCGTGGACACAGCCGTCCTGGGCCAGGGCTTTTTCTTCGGGATAAAAAAACACCGTCAGGCCCAGCGTAGCGGCATATTCGAGCGTGCTGAGCAGTACATGGTCCCCGGCAAAGCCGTTTTTGCCATTGCTCACCGCGATGCAGCCGCCTTTTTGCAGCGCCGCCATGTTGGCTGGCTGTTCACCGGCCAGTCCCTGCGTCATCGCGCCGATGATGTGCAAATGAATGCCACCGTCCTGCAGGGCTTTCTGGCGCAGCCCCGCAAACAGCGCACCGCTTTCCAGCACGGGGCGGGTGTCCGGCGGGATCACCACATGCAGCACGCCATGGGCACGGGCCGCCCGCCCTTCACTGGCCAGTGTGCCATGCTGCTGCTGGCCGGGTTCACGCAGGCGCGCACACAGGTCCACCAGTGCGGGCACCAGCCACTGCCCCTGCCCGTCGATCACCTCGGTGACGGACGGGCTGGCCGGGGCATTCACCCGCTGGCCATCCTGCAGCCAGACGGTCTGGATACGGTCTTCGCCGCTGGCGGGATCAATGCAGCGTACATGGTCAATGCGGATCATGGCTCAGCCCTCCTGACGGCCCGGGGTGGTGGAAAACAGCGCCGACTGCCCGCGCAGGCGCGTCTCGCGCTCGGCCAGCTGGCCCTGCATGGCCAGTGACAGCACCGCCATGCGTACAGCGATGCCGTAGTTGACCTGCCTGAGGATCACCGACTGCGGTCCATCGGCCACCCGTGAGGCAATCTCAACGCCCCGGTTCATCGGGCCGGGGTGCATCACCAGCGCGCCGGGTGCCGCTCGGGCTACCCGCGCTTCGGTCAGGCCATACAGCCGGTAGAATTCCTCACTGGACGACAGCAGCGGCGAGCCGATGCGCTCGTTCTGGATGCGCAGGGCAATCAGCACGTCACAGCCCGCCACACCCTCGTCCATGTTGTTGTAGACCTTCACCCCAAAGGTCTCGATGCCCCTGGGCAGCAGGGTGCGCGGGGCAATCACCCGGATTTCCCTGGCACCCAGCGTCTGCAGCGCTTCAATGTCGGAGCGCGCCACCCGCGAATGCTTGATGTCGCCGATGATGGCCACGGTCAGTTGCTCAAAGGGCTTGCCGGCATGGCGGCGGATGGTGAGCATGTCCAGCATGCCCTGGGTGGGGTGTGAGTGGCGGCCATCGCCGCCATTGATGATGGCCACGTTTGGACAGACGGTCTGGGCCATGAAATGCGCGGCCCCGGAGCTGGAGTGGCGGATCACAAAAATGTCCGCCGCCATGGCCTCCAGATTCCACAGCGTGTCGCGCAGGGTTTCGCCTTTTTTGGTGGACGATTGCTGCATGTCGATGTTGAGCACGTTGGCCGACAGGCGTTTGGCCGCCACTTCAAAGGTGGTGCGGGTGCGGGTGGACGGCTCAAAAAACAGGTTCATCACCGTGCGGCCTTCCAGCAGGGGCCGGTTGATGATCTGGCCTTCTTCACCCAAAAAGGTCTCGGCGGTGTCGAGGATGTGCTGCAGGTGCGCACGGCTCAGCCCTTCGATGCTGATGAAGTGCCGCAGGTCCCCGGCCTGATTGAGCTGCAGCCGGCTGGGTTGGTGCTGTGCCGAATGGTGCATGGTGTCAAACGCCCACGTGCTGGAATTGGCGCGTAGTCTACGCCAATTTGCACGGTTTTTGTTGGCGGCTCCGGCACGTGCCACAGGGTCACGGCACCGTCATCAGGCTGTCTTGGCCGGGGTGCAGGCTTGGGGCCAGGTCTGGCTGCCGTCGCACAAATCCCCTTGACTTTGCTTCGGCTTTATCGACATAACGGGGCACAGTGCAACTGGATTTGCCCGTCGGCGATCTGCCGCCCCGTCTGCCCCCAAAGGAACCCCATCATGACCCATTCGACTTCCCGCCGCCGCTTTTTGCGCAACAGTGGCTTTCTGGGCCTCAGCATTGCCGGTACCGGTCTGGCCGGCTGCAACAACAGCAGCGCTGGCAGCCACCTGCCTCCCGCGGCCCAGGGGAATGCCTGGCAGTTCCCGCAAAGCGTGGCCTCCGGCGACCCCCGTCCGGATGCCATCGTGCTGTGGACCCGCATCGTGCCTGCCGGACTGGATGCGGCACAGGCCACCACCCAGACCAGCCCCCAGTCGGTACAGCTGCGCATCACCGCCACCAGCCACAACAGCCAGCTGGGCACCGACACAGCCCTGAGCGGCCCGCTGGTGCT
Source organism: Pseudomonadota bacterium (assembly GCA_052034295.1). GTDB lineage: Bacteria > Pseudomonadota > Gammaproteobacteria > Pseudomonadales > Moraxellaceae > JBPOIS01. Next base: position 11,436 of record JBPOIS010000167.1, on the reverse strand, counting down.
GGACACCTGGGTGGCCCTGAATCCGGAACATGATGGCACCCTGCGCCACAAGGTCACCGGACTGCAGCCGGGCACGGTGTATTTTTACCAGTTCACCGCCGGCACGGTGCGCAGCCGCATTGGCCGCTTCAAGACTGCACCCGCCACCAGCAGCAGCCCGGCGGCGCTGAATTTTGCCGTGCTGACGTGTCAGGACTGGAGTGTGAACCACTGGGCTGCCTATGAAGACGTGGCACAGCAGGATCTGGATTTTTTCATCCACATGGGCGACTACATCTACGAGACCGTGGGCAAATCCTTCCAGGTCGGCAGTGTGGAAAGCCGCCACACGGCGCTGGTCCTGCCCAATGGCACCGCCCTGCCCGACGGCGGCCAGTACGCCACCACCCTGGCCGATTACCGCTACCTGTACAAGATGTACCGCAGTGACCCGCGCCTGCAGGCCGTGCACGAACGCTTTGCCATGATTGCCATGTGGGATGACCACGAATTTTCAGATGACTGCTGGGGCGACAGCGAGACCTATGACAACGGCAGCGCCACCGACAATGTCCATCAGCCCGCCCGCCGCCGCCAGGCCAATCAGGCCTGGTATGAATTCATGCCCGCCGATGTGGTGTACGACAGCAGCCCGGCTTCGACTTTTTACAACGTGCGGCTGTACCGCGATTTCCAGTTTGGCACCCTCGCCCACCTGGTCATGACCGACGAACGCCTGTACCGTGCCGACCACCTGATCCCCGAAGGCACGGTGAACCCGGCCACGGGCCAGCCACTGGGCTCGATCGGTTCGCGCTACTTTGTGCCAGAAACACTGCTGGCCGCCACCGAAGCACAAAAAATCGCTGCCGCGCCACAACTGGGCAAGGACAGCATGGCGCTGGTGTCAATGCTGGGCAAAACCCAGCGCGACTGGTGGATGCGTACCCTGAGCAATGCCACCAGCACGTGGAAGCTCTGGGGCAATGAAGTGTCGCTGCTGAAAATGGGCCTGGACGGGTCGCAGGCGCTGGCCACCCTGATTGCCCTGCAGGCGATCAGCACCGTGGCCACCAGCATTGGCCAGACCGCCACGCAGACCGGCGGCAACCTGCCGGTGGCGGCGGCGATCGTCGCGGCGGTCACCGCAGGCGCCAGCCAGAGCACCGCTGGGGCCGCAGCACAGGCCGTGGCCATGGCGGACGCCACCAGTACCGATCCCGTGGCCGCCGCCGTGCAGGCCGGTCTGACCCCCACCCAGTCCGGACTGGCAGTGCAGGGCTTCCTGGCCGCCAAGGCCGCTGCAGCCGGCGGGGCCACCCTGCAGGCCAGTGCAGGGGCACAGGTGATTGCCATGGGCTACATCAAGGCCGATATTCTGGCCCAGGGGGCCAACTCGGTGTTCATCCCGGCTGCGCTCAAGCCCAGCGTCAGCCAGTTTTTCCAGAAATTCGTGGTCAATGCCGACCAGTGGGATGGCTACAGCGCCGAGCGCAAACTGCTGATGCAGCACCTCAAGGCCGGTGGCATCCAGAACGTGGTGGCACTGACCGGCGACATCCATGCGTTTTTTGCCGGGACGGTCATGGACGACTACAGCGCCGCCACCCCCACGCCGGTGATGGTGGATCTGGTGTCGGCCGGGGTCAGCTCGGAGTCGTTTTTCACCTACCTGCGTCAGGCCGTGGGTGCCGTGTCGGCCAGCCTGTCCACCCTGATCTATTATCCGCTGACCGTGCCCACCCCTGCCGGTGACCTCAGCCTGAATGTCAACCTGCTGGACTACACGCTGGGCAAAACCGCCCCCACCACCGAGCAGCTGGTCGACAGCCTGCGCGTGCAGGTGCGTGGTGCCCTGGCGCAAAAAGGCCTGCCTGAGACACAGCTCGACGCCATCACCACGCAGGTGCTGGCCGGACTCAAGGCCAGCCCGGACGTCCAGACCCAGCTCACCCCGCTGGCGGCCACCCTGGCCGGTCTGGACAACAACCCATGGATTGCGCTGGCCAACACCGACGCACAGGGCTACCTGCAGGTGCGGGTCACCCCCACCAGCCTGACCGGCACCTTCAAGCAGGTGAACAAACTGGTCGGCAGCACCGCCCCGGGCCAGCGCATTGCCGCGACCACCACCGCCACGGTGAGCGCAGGCAGCGCCAGTTTAACCCTCCGCTAAACCCCTGACCCCGTCAAAAACAAAAACCGCCCAATCGGGCGGTTTTCTGGTGCAAAAACGGCGGCTCAGCCCAGACGGCGCACCTGCTCGGCAAAGCGCTGGCCATAGGCACGACTGGTGTCCAGATCGCCCGGCAGTGGACCTTCTTCGGGGCTGCTGTCCGACGGTGACTGGGCCAGTGCCCCCACCGAACCACCCAGCCAGTTGCTGTGGTTGCGTTCGGCGGCCTTGCTGTTCGACGGCAGGGTGCCCAGACTGACCCAGAGCATGCCATGCTGGGCCGCCAGCGTGACCATGCCCATCAGGGTATTGCCCTTGTCGCCGTTGATGGAGGCAGAATTGGTGAAGCCTCCGGCCAGCTTGTCCTCCCAGTGGCGGGCGTACCATGGCTTGCTGCTGGCATCGGCAAATTTCTTGAACTGCCACGGCGCGCTGCCCATGTAGGTCGGGGCCCCAAACACAATGCCATCGGCGGCATTCAGGCTGGCCCAGTCGGCATCAGACAGGTTGCCCTCGGCATCAATGCGCAGCAGTGTTCCGCTGACGCCCTCCACCGCCTGCACCCCGGCCAGAATGGCTTCGGCCTGCTTCTGGGTGTGGCCGTAACCACTGTAATACACCACGGCAACCTGTTTCATGTTTTGCTCCTCATCGGTGTGTTCAGGCGATGACCCATTCTGGCGCATTTCTTTGTATTTAAAAATACTAAACTTGTTTAATTAAATTAAAGAAAAACTAAACTATCGGTTTTTTTCATCACCTGGGTCCGGGCCGCCGCTGCCCACCTCCGGCAAAAGCCGCTACAGTGGCTTTTTTGCGGCCACGGGGTTGGGTTCATGCTGCGCCACATTTCGCTGGAACACGGGCTGTCGATGCCCGTAGAGCTGATCGGTCAGGGTGAGCCGGTGGTGTTGCTGCATGGCTTTGGCATGGATGCACGCAGCTGGATACCGTTTGTGTGGCCGTATCGCCGGCAGTTCCAGTTTATCCTGCCGCACCTGCGCGGCTTTGGCCGTTCGGCACGGCTGCCGATGCCAGAGGCGGATTTTCTGGGCGTGTATGTGCGCGATCTGGTGCAGCTGCGCCGCCAGCTCGGCCTGCAGCGCTACCGGCTGGGCGGGATCTCGATGGGCGCATCCACCGCGCTGGCCCTGCACGCGGCGGGCGAGTTTGCCGGGGTCAGTCACTACCTGCACATCGACCAGTCGCCGGTGATCCACAACCAGCCGGACTGGCCGTGGGGGTCATTTGGCACCCGGCAGGCGGGGCTGTTCGCGCGCTTTGCCGAAGACCTGTCCGAGCTAACCCGGCATGCGCACCTGCCCTACGCACACCTGCCCGAACCGCTGCGGCGCAAGCTGCATGCCCTGCGGGCCGAGTTTCAGGCCGAGACCGCCACCGCACCCCTGCATCAACAGCTGGCCCGGCAACTGCCACGGCTGTTTCACTGGCTGGACCGGCTGGATCAGCCCGGCTGGGCCAGCCAGATCCGCATCATGCAGGGCTATCTGCAGCAGGGCTATGATTTTCGCCCCAGCCTGCCCCGGCTGACTGTGCCCACCACGGTGATGATCGGCCAGCATTCCCGGGTGTACGACCTGGAAGGCCAGCAGGCCCTGGTGTATCTGCTGCCACAGGCCCAGGCCGTGCTGTTCCCGCGCGCCGGGCACCTGATTCCGATTGAGCAGCCGATTGCCTTTACCCGCGAACTGGGCCGGTGGCTGCAGCGCTAATCGGGCACCCTGAACGGCAAGGCCTGCACCGCTGCCTGCTGGTACGCCAGCACCTGCTGGCGCTCACGCGCACAGAACGCCCGGATGGCCGCCCGCAGCCGGGGGTGGGCAATCTGGTGCAGTGACTCGGTCAGTACCGGCGCAAAGCCCCGGATCAGCTTGTGTTCGCCCTGCGTACCGGGGTCAAAGCGGCGCAGGCCATGGCGCAGCGCATACTCAATGCCCTGGTAATAGCACAGCTCAAAGTGCAAAAAATCCACCGCTGCCACACTGCCCCAATAACGGCCATACAGCGACTGCGCATCCCTGAAAAACAGCGCCGCTGCCACGCGCTGACCGTCCAGCACCCCAAAGCACACGGCCAGTTGCGCCGGCAGGGTCTGGCCAAGCTGCTCAAACAACCGCTGCGACAAATAGGGCTGCTGCCCACGTACCGCATAGGTCATCGCATAGCAGGCAAAAAAATCCCGCCAGTGCGCGGGCGTCAGCTCAGCCCCCGCCACCCACTGCACGGTGATGCCCTGCTCCGCCACCCGGCGGCGCTCGGTGCGGATGTTTTTGCGGCGCTTGGCGGTCAGTGCAGCGAGAAAGCCCTCAAAATCGCCATAGCCCTGATCCTGCCACACATACTGGCAATCGGTACGCACGATCAACTGCCCGCCGCTGGCCTCCAGGAACGCCTCACGGGTCGGCGCATCGGCAAATAAAAGGTGCCAGCTGGAGGCCTGCTGGACCTCAATCTGGTCGCAGATCTGCGCCCAGAGCTGCTGGATCGCCGCGTCACCGGGCTGGCCCCACAGCCGGGGTCCCACCACGGGGGTGTAGGGAATGCTGGTCACCAGACGGGGGTAATAGTCCAGTCCCATCTGGGTATAGGCACGCGCCCACATCTGGTCAAACACATACTCGCCGCGGTGGCTGTGTCGGGTAAACAGCGGCAGACACGCCCCGCCAGCCGCCAGCACCTGTAGCGGCCAGTCACTGCCCGCACCGATCACCTGCGTGTCCTGCAGGGCCTGCCAGAAGGCAGTCTGCAGGAAGGGAAAGTCCGTCCGCTGGTTCGCCACCCCGGCCACCTGAGCAAAGTTCGCCCTCATGGTCTGCCCACCCTGTGCTCCTCTGCACGGTTTGCCTGCGTTGTTGCATAAAAAAAGCAGGATGTGCTCCTGCCTTTTCTGGACGCAAAACCCTGAATCAATCATCCATGTGCTGGATGATCGCACTGCCAAACTCGGAACAGCTCAGCAGCGTGGCATCCGGCATCAACCGCTCAAAGTCATAGGTCACAGTTTTGGCTTCGATGGCACTGGAAATGCCCTTGATCACCAGATCGGCGGCTTCGGTCCAGCCCATGTCGCGCAGCATCATCTCGGCGGACAGGATGATCGAACCGGGGTTGACCTTGTCCTGACCGGCGTACTTGGGCGCGGTGCCGTGGGTGGCTTCATACACGGCAATCGCCCCGCCAATGTTGGCCCCCGGTGCGATGCCGATGCCACCGACTTCGGCAGCCAGCGCATCGGAGATATAGTCGCCATTCAGGTTCAGGGTGGCAATCACCGAGTACTCGGCAGGGCGCATCAGGATCTGCTGCAGGAAGGCATCGGCAATCACATCCTTGATGACGATGTCCTTGCCGTTTTTGGGGTTTTTGATTTTCACCCACGGACCGCCGTCAATCAGCTCACCGCCAAAGCGTTCCATGGCCAGCTCGTAGCCCCACTCCTTGAAGGCACCTTCGGTGTATTTCATGATGTTGCCCTTGTGCACCAAAGTCACCGAGGGCTTGTCATTATCGATGGCAAACTGGATCGCCTTGCGCACCAGCCGCTGCGTGCCTTCCTTGGACACCGGCTTGATGCCGATGCCGCAGCCTTCGGGGAAACGGATCTTTTTGACGCCCATTTCTTCCTGCAAAAACTTGATCACCTTGATGGCTTCGGGACTGTCGGCCTTCCACTCAATGCCGGCATAGATGTCTTCGGAGTTTTCCCGGAAAATCACCATGTCGGTCAGCTCCGGGTGGTTCACCGGGCTGGGCACGCCCTTGAACCAGCGCACCGGACGCACGCACACGTACAGGTCCAGCTCCTGGCGCAGCGCCACGTTCAGGGAGCGGATGCCGCCGCCGACCGGCGTGGTCAGCGGGCCCTTGATCGACACCACGAATTCACGCAGCGCCTCAAAGGTCTCTTCGGGCATGTAGGTGCCGTACAGGGTGTTGGCTTTTTCGCCGCAGTAGACTTCCATCCAGACGATGGCGCGTTTGCCGTGGTAGGCCTTCAGCACAGCGGCATCGACGACTTTTTTCATCACCGGGGTGATGTCCACGCCGATGCCATCGCCTTCGATGAAGGGGATGATCGGATGGTTGGGGACGTTCAAAGACAGGTCGGCATTCACGGTAATTTTGTCGCCATCCGCCGGTACCACGATCTTCTGATAACCCATTGTATAGGTGCTCCCTGTCTTGTTGATCAATCACAGATTTCCAGGCCAGACTGTGGACACGGGGGTCGTGTCGCGGCTGGACATTGAAAATTGTTCTCAATCTTAGCAATCCCGGGGCCACAGGGTGATTTTAATCGCAAATAACTGTATTTTTCCGCATGATAACGCTACGGGTGGAATGCCACGGTGCCCAGACTGGTTCTGTTCAACAAACCCTACGATGTGCTGACCCAGTTCCGCCGTGAGGGCGACCGGCAGACGCTGGCGGATTTTATCGACGATCCGGCCCTGCGCGTGGCCGGGCGTCTGGACCGGGACTCAGAAGGCCTGCTGCTGCTGACGGACGATGGCCAGCTTAACCACCGCCTCACCGACCCGCGCCACAAGGCCTGGAAAACCTATTGGGTGCAGGTGGAAAACATCCCGGACGACGATGCCCTGCAGCAGCTGCGCCAGGGCGTACTGCTCAGCGATGGCCCCACCCTGCCGGCCCGGGTCCAGCGGATTGAGCCCCCCGCGCTGTGGCCACGCCAGCCGCCGGTACGGTTCCGGGCGCAGATTCCCACGTGCTGGCTGGAAATCGCCATCCATGAAGGTCGCAACCGTCAGGTGCGCCGCATGACCGCGGCGGTTGGCCACCCCACGCTGCGGCTGGTGCGGGTGGCGATCGGGCCCTACCGGCTCGGTGAACTGGCACCCGGCACCCACACCACGGTTGCTGTGGCCCAGACGCCCAGGCCACGCCAGGCCGTTCAGGAGGCCACGCCGCCACGGGCGCAGTCCGGGTCAGCCTCGGGGGACAGGAAACACTCGCGGGCCATGCGCCGCGAGACTTCGCCCTGCACACTGCGCGGCAGGCGGTCCACCCGCACCACCTGATCCGGCAGCTCACCATCCTCCAGCCGGTCCATCAGCAGCAGGGTCAGACCGTCCAGGTCCAGACTCGGCTCGGCCTCCACCAGCAGCACAATCGGCCGGTGTACCCCCTGGGTGTCCTGGATCGCCGCGCTGGCCCGAACCTGGGCGTGCTGGCCGGCCACCTGCTCCAGGGTCTGCGGCAGGATCATCTGCTCATGGCGCCAGAGCAGGTCGCTGCACCGGCAGATCACCGTCACCTGATGGTTCTGGATTCGTACCAGATCACCGGTTCGCAACCAGCCATCGCGGGTCATGCGGCTTTCCATGGCACCACGGTTCTGCCAATAGGCACTCATCATCAGCTGGCTCTGCAGCCAGAGCTCGCCGGTGTCGGTGCCCGTGTCCACTTGCTGTGCCGGATGACACAGCCGGTGGTGGATGCCCGGCAGAATCCGCCCATCGGTGTGCGGATTCACGTCCATTGGCGTGTGGGCCGCCACCAGAAAACCGGCCTCGCTCAGCCCGTATGTGGCGTGGATATAGTGGCCTGTCAGCTGGTGCCACTGCTGCTGCAGCGCCAGCGGCACGTGTGCACCACCACAAAAAAACAACCGCGCCTGCTGCAACAGCTCGGGGGGCAGCTGTGCCTCCTGCAAATGCCGATACACTGCAGGATGGCCTGCCATGGACACCGCCTGTTCCAGCATCCGCGCCGGATGACGGCGCAGACCGGCCACACTCGACAGGCACAGTCGGCCGCCACGGTACAGCACCAGCAACCCATAGCCCAGCCCCAGCGACAGCGACAGTGGCACCCAGCACACGTGCAGGCGATTGGGTAGCAGCCACTCACTGTACAGGGCACTGGCCCGGGCCACCGCCGACATCAGCACACCAAAATTATAGCTGACCGCCCGGGGCTCACTGCTCAGGCCATTGGTGTAGTGGATCAGGGCAATCTGCTCAGGGTCGAGCGGATCAAAGCGTCGGCTGCCCTGTTCCTCCAGAATGTCGCGCAGCGCATACGGCTCAAACAACGTGTCTTCCTGGCGCAGCAGGCGCCACCAGATGCGGGGATCCAGCCGGTGGGCCAGCCAGGACCACAGCGGGGCCGTGTCGTCAGGCCGGGTCACCACCACCTTGCGCACGGGTGAGCGCAGCAATGCAGTCTGGCACGCCACCAGATGGGCCTGACCAATCACCAGCATGCGGCAGCCACTTTCCTGCAGGCGCACACTCAGGGTCTGATTGTCCAGCGCCAGCCCCAGATTCACCGGAATCAGCCGGGCCATCCAGCAGCCATACAGGAGGATCAGATAGGCAAATCCATCGGTCCGGTACAGCCCCACCCGGTCACCAGGGCGCATCTGCCCCTCGCGGCGCATCCAGGATGCCACGGCACGCACCGCCTGACGAAAGTCAGCCCAGGTCAGCTGGCCCTGCTCTCCCTGCAGCATGACCTGATCCGGGTGCTTGCGGGCCATGAACTCCATCTGCTCAATCAGGTTGGGCTGGTCCTCGGCCAGCAAGTCATCCCCGACCGGACGCGACCACACCATCATGGGGCGGTCCTCCCGGCCCCATCGGCCAGCCAGCCAGCCAGTGCCGCTTCGTCAGTCACCTCCAGTCGCGCCACCGGCAGACGCACCTCCTGGGGCTGCAGGGACAGCGCCAGCAGCTCATCACGGCGGAACACCTGCAGACAGACTGGCCGGGTTGCTGCCTGATTGAGCTTTTGCAGCAGGGTCTGGGTGGCCCGCATCCCATCCACCGCAATGATCTGATCATGGGCCGACACGCCAGCCCGCGCTGCGGGGGAATCGCGCAGCACCTGCTGCACGGTGATGACCCCATGGGCCTCGGACAGCTTCAGGCCCAGGGTACCGCCTTTGTGCTCGGTTTTCAGGCGCACGCCGAACTGCTGCAGCTGGTCCTCCAGGGGCAGCGGCTGGCAGCCTTCGACCTGATCGCGCCAGAACGTTTCGGCCGCTGCACCGGCCCAGCCGGTCAAGCGGGTCAGCAGACGGTCCTGACTGACCATGCGCCCCTGACGGGCCTCGGCGTACAGCCAGTGCATCAGCGCATCCAGCGACTGACCCTGGCGGCGCAGCAGCAGATCCAGCGACAGCCCTGCCAGGGCGCCGTGGTTGTAGTAGCTGGTGGTGGCATTGGGGCTGTTTTCATCTGGACGGTAATACTTGATCCACGCATCCAGACCAGACTCGGCCAGCGACTGCACCCGGTGACCCGGCGTCTGCCAGTGGCGGGTGATCTGTTCTTCCAGCAGGCGCAGGTAGGCCTGCCGACTGATCAGCCCAGCCCGGTACAGCATCAGGTCGTCATAATAGGAGGTCAGCCCCTCAAACACCCACAGCAGCGGCAGATAGACCTCGCGCTCCAGATCGGGCTGCAGCATGGGCTCCGGACGGATGCATTTCACCAGCCATGCATGAAAATACTCATGACTGCACAGGCCCAAAAACCGCTGATACCCGGCTGACGGCTGTGCCGGCTCCAGGACACCGGGCAAATCGTCACGCGGCGTGATCAGGCTGGTACAGGACTGGTGCTCCAGCCCGCCATACAGGTTGCCGGTGGCCATGACCATGAACAGGTAATCGGCAAACGGGGCCTGGCCAAAAAAACGGAGCTGTGTCTCACACAGCCGCTGCAGGTCGGCCTGCAGGCGCGGCAGGTGGGCCTGATGCAGGCCCGACAGGGTCAACCGGTGCGCAAGGCCTGCCGCCTCAAACTGCAGCGACTGGACTTCGGCCAGCTCAAATGGATGGTCAATCAGCTGCGCATGACTGTCAGCCTGCCACGACGCCACCTGCCCGTCACGCTGCACCGGCAGGGCACACACCAGCGTGGCCTGTTCAAAGCCCACGGGCCGCTGCACCCGCATCTGATGCGGCTGCGACTCCTGACCCGCCACCACCAGACAGCAGGTGGCCGGATTCACATAAATGCGCTGCTGGTCCACGTACGAACCACGCACCGACAAATCAAAGGCATACACCCGATAGGACAGCCGCAGTGCGCCGCCCACCGGGTGGCAGACCTGCCAGCGGTTTTTGCTCAGCTTGCGCACCGGCACCGACTGGCCATCCACCTGTGCCTGCACCGCCTCGATGTGGCGGGAAAACTCACGGACCAGATAACTGCCCGGAATCCACACCGGCAGCCACAACTGCTGCTCGGGCTGTATTGTGGCCTCCAGGGTGATTTCAATCAGATGCTCATGAAAACGCTGGAAGTCCAGACCATAAACCGGCATACCTGCCCCATTCCCTGCAAGTGTGTCGGGCCAGTAAACAACAGTCTACTGAAACAATTCAATACACTGGCCGACAGCCCGGCCAAATCGCCGACAACCTGCTGATTTTTTGTACAGACGGCCTGTGGTCATTCTGTGAACAACCGACAGGAACCCCGGCAAGTGGGTGATACTGTCCCGCAAAAACCAGTATGATGAAGCACTTTTTTGTGCCGTTGAGGACACGCATATGGCGAGCATTGCCAAAGACCAGGTGGTCTCCTTTCACTACACCCTGACCGATGACCAGGGCAACATCCTGGACCAGTCGCAGGGAGAGCCGCTGGTCTACCTGCATGGCGCCCACAACATCATCCCCGGTCTGGAGCGTGCGCTGGAAGGCAAAACCACTGGCGACCAGATCAAGGTCACCGTCGAGCCGGGCGAAGGCTATGGCGAATACCAGGCTGAGCTGGTGCAGGAAGTGCCTCGCGAGATGTTCCAGGGCGTGGACCAGATTGAGCCGGGCATGCAGTTCCAGGCCCAGACCGATGACGGCATGTCCGTGGTCGTGGTCAAATCCGTGGACGACAAGGTCGTCGTGGTCGATGGCAACCACCCGATGGCTGGCCAGACCCTGAACTTTGACGTCACCATCGCCGACGTGCGTGCGGCCACCGCCGAAGAGCTGGCCCACGGCCACGCCCACGGCCCGGATGGTCACCACCACCACTGAGGCGGATGACCAAAAAAAACCGCAGCCACGGTGCTGCGGTTTTTTTCATCAAAACACCCTCGGCACCCAAGCCGTCTGCAGCTCAATCCACCGTCACCAGTGGCCGCAACCGCGCCACCGTCAGCGGGGTGAATCCACTCACCTGCAGCAAATCCTCCACCCGCTCAAACCGGCCATGCTGGCGCCGATACAGCACAATGGCCTCAGCCCGTGCCTCCCCCAACCCATTCAGCCGCTGTTGCAGCTC
>JBPOIS010000153.1:0-4863 GCA_052034295.1 Pseudomonadota bacterium | reverse complement strand
GGATATGCTAGGATAAGCACCTGTTTTTGACAGTTTTTTAAGTGATTTTTCCGGTGGTGGTATTGCCCCGGTAATGTCCTGTTTTTATGGCCTTTTTGCATGCAGAACTCTGGCAAAAAAGGCAGCTGACCTGATGGAGAAACACCAATGAGCGTGTCGGAAATTCGCCCGATTGCGATTGTGGATGAACTCAAGCAATCCTATCTGGACTACGCCATGAGTGTGATCGTGTCCCGGGCGCTGCCGGACGTGCGCGATGGCCTGAAGCCGGTGCACCGCCGCGTGCTCTACGCCATGCACGAGCTGGGCAACGACTACAACAAGCCCTACAAAAAATCCGCCCGCGTGGTCGGTGACGTGATCGGTAAATACCACCCGCACGGTGACACCGCCGTGTACGACACCATCGTGCGCATGGCACAGGATTTTAGCCTGCGCTACCTGCTGGTGGACGGGCAGGGCAACTTTGGCTCGGTCGATGGCGACAGCCCGGCGGCCATGCGTTACACCGAAGTGCGCATGACCCGGCTGGCCCATGACCTGCTGGCCGATCTGGACAAGGACACCGTCGACTGGGAAGACAACTACGATGGCTCCGAGCGCATCCCCACCGTGCTGCCCACCCGCATCCCCAACCTGCTGATCAACGGCGCCGCCGGGATTGCCGTGGGCATGGCCACCAACATGGCCCCGCACAACCTGACCGAGGTCATCCATGCCTGTCTGGCCTATGTGGAGGACCCGTACATCAGCACCGAAGGCCTGATGCAGCATATCAGCGGGCCGGATTTTCCCACTGGCGGCATCATCTACGGCAAGAGCGGCATTATCGACGCCTACCGCACCGGCAAGGGCCGCCTGCACATCCGCGGCAAATACCACCTCGAAGATGACAAATCCGGCCGCCAGTCGATCGTGTTCACCGAGATCCCCTATCAGGCCAACAAGGCCCGCGTGATCGAGCGCATTGCCGAGCTGGTCAAGGACAAAAAACTCGACGGCATCAGCGAGCTGCGCGACGAGTCCGACAAGGACGGCATGCGCATCGTCATCGACCTCAAGCGCGGTGAAAACGCCGAAATCATCGTCAACAACCTGTTTTTGCAGACCCCGCTGGAAACCTCCTACAGCATCAACATGGTGGCGCTGGACAACGGCCAGCCCCGGCTGATGACCCTGCGCGACCTGGTCGCAGCCTTCATCCGTCACCGTCAGGAAGTGGTCACCCGGCGCACCCTGTTTGAACTGCGCAAGGCCAAGGAGCGCGGCCACCTGCTCGAAGGCCTCACCGTGGCGCTGGCCAACATTGACGGCATCATCGACGCCATCAAGACCTCCGCCAGCCCGGCCGAAGCCCGCGAGCGCCTGCTGGCCGGGGACTGGCAGGCCGGGGGCGTGGTGGCCCTGCTGGACAAGGCGGGCAGCCGCTCGATCCGTCCCGATGAAATCGACGGCGAAGACCCCAGCCGCCCGTATGGTCTGGCGGGCGAGCAGTATCGCCTGTCACCGGCTCAGGTATCGGCGATTCTGGAGCTGCGCCTGCACCGCCTGACCGGTCTGGAGCAGGACAAACTGCAGGCCGAATACCTGGAGATTCTGGCGCAGATCGCCGAGCTGCAGGGCATCCTCGACAGCTTTGAAAAACTCATGGCAGTGATCCGCAGCGAACTGCAGGCCGTGCTGGCCCAGTATGGCGATGCACGGCGCACCGAAATCGTCGAATCGCGGGTGGACTTCAGCCGCGAGGACCTGATCCCCGAAGAAAAAGTCGTGCTGACCGTGTCGCAGACCGGCTACGCCAAGACCCAGCCGCTGTCGGACTATGCCGCACAGCGCCGGGGTGGCCGCGGCAAATCCGCCACCGCCATGAAACAAGACGATTACATCGCCCATCTGGTGGTGGCCTCCAACCACGCCAGCGTGCTGTGCTTCACCACGCGGGGCCGCGTGTATGGCCTGAAGGTCTACGAGGTGCCGATGGCCGGGCGCGGTGCGCGTGGGCGGCCACTGGTGAACCTGCTGCCGCTGGAGGCCGGAGAGGACGTGACCGCGATCCTGCCGATCCGGGAGCGTCCCGAAGGGCACTTTGTGTTCATGGCCACGGCCAGCGGCACTGTGAAGCGGGTGGCGATCGAGGCCTTTACCAACCTGCGCAAGTCCGGCCTGAATGCCATTGACCTGAAAGGTGAAGACACCCTGATTGGCGTGGCCATCACCGACGGCAGCCAGCAGATCATGCTGTTCAGCAATGAAGGCAAGGCGATCCGCTTCCCCGAAGACCGGGTGCGTGCGATGGGCCGCAATGCCAAGGGCGTGCGCGGTATGCGTGTGTCGCTGGCGTCCGGCTGGGAAGATGAAGACGCCGATCCGGTCGGCGAGGATCAGGACGACAGCAGCGACAGCGGCTTTGCCAGCCGGGTGGTGTCGCTGGTGGTTGCGCCGGAATCCGGGGAAATCCTCACCGCCTGTGCACAGGGCTATGGCAAACGCACCCCGGTGGCGGATTTTCCCACCAAGGGCCGGGGCGGCAAGGGCGTGATTGCTATCCAGACCAGTGACCGCAACGGCGAACTGGTCGGAGCCAGCGCGGTCACCGACCAGGATGAGCTGCTGCTGATCTCCGACGGCGGCACGCTGGTGCGCACCCGCGTGGCCGAAGTGCGCTCGACCGGGCGCAATGCGCAGGGGGTGATGCTGATGCGCATGCTGGACGGCGAAACGCTGGTCGGGCTGGTGCGGCTGGAAGGCGCGGCCGCAGAAGCAGACGCTGAAGCCGAGCTGGCCAGTGACATCCCGGGGGATGATCCCGCCGCCGGCAGCGCCAGCCCCGATCCGCTGGTGCCGACCGACACCGTGCAATAAAAAACAGCCCCGCCCAGTGCGGGGCTTGTTGTATCAATAAACAGGGCGGCACAATCCCAGGCGTCTACACCAGCATGGAAAAAACACAAAGCATCAACGGTTGGGCCATTGGCCTGACCCTCAGTCTGGTGATGTTATTCGGCGTGGCGCTGTATCAGGCGTGGATCGAAAACAAGTCGCTGGAGGATCTGGGGATCATTGTCGCCTTTGTGTTGATCCATGGCCTCGTGCGTAGGCACATCAAGAACAGGGATTTTTCACCGGTGCTTCAGGCAGGAGAAGCGTTTTATCCGGCGGTCAAAAAAATAACCCTGGATCGGTATCAGGTGCCTTATCTGATTTTATTTTTTCCACCGCTTCATTATTTTTTGGATCAACGCGGTGCGATCGTCTGGACTGCATCCAGCCTGGTGTTTTTTACGGGGTTTTTGACTTCGCCAGTGTTGATGCGCTGGTGGTTCCTGAAACAACAGCAACATGAGTTTTTTGGCCTCCGGGTCAGTGCGCAGGCGCTGGCGTGGATTTATGCCGATCAGGTGGGCGTGATCACCTGGGAGCAGATAGAGAAATTGCAGGTCGATCTGGATGATTTTGGCAACCGGCGCGGGCTGAAGATCCTCTACCATGATCACGACCAGCCCAAAGCGCTGGATCTGGATGACTTTGACTGGGTTGATCGCGCACAACTGGAGGCAGCCTTGCTGGCGTGGCACAGGGCCACGTCAGTCTGATCCGCAAAAAAACCAGGCAGAAATTGGCGCAGAATTTGGCGTGACGGGCATGACCATCTCCAACATGATGAAAAAGATTGGCTATACCCGTAAAAAAAACGTTCACCTACCGGGAAGCAGACCCGGTAAAACAGGCAGAGTTCAGGCAAGTTATTGAAAAATACGACCTAAAAAAGGTCGTTTATCTCGACGAGACCGGCTTTGATCAACAGCCATACGCTTATGGCTGGAGCCGTAAAGGCATTCCAGTAACGGGGAAAAGGACTGGCAAGCGGGTTGAGCGGGCCAGCGTCGTGGCGGCCCTGATTGCGGGCGTGTTGTGTGCTGGACATATCTTTCGGGGCACCTGTAATCGGCAGGTGTTTTTCTCATGGCTCAAAAACGTCTTGCTGCCCATGCTTTCGCCGGGATTTACCCTGGTGATGGACAATGCACGCTTTCACCATGCGACTGAGATTGTTCAGTTGGTTGAGCAGCATGGATGCAAAATTTTTTATCTTCCACCGTACTCACCAGAATTAAATCCAATTGAACAAGCATGGGTACCCCTAAAAAACAGGGTTCGAAAAAACCTCAGGGATGGGGTAGATGATCTTCATCAGGCAATTATCAATTCATTAACATGATTTGTTTTTATGACTATATCAGCAATATAACGATAGGCAGCAGGGTAATTAATTTTATGTGTCTTTATATTAGGCTGTAGAATTTTCCTAAAGGCTTCAAGCTGTTCAGCATCAATTTGGATCGACATATTCGACACTCCTTTTAAGAAATCACATTCCAGCGATCAATCAAATCCCAAACCTTCGTTTCTATCAATTTCCACTGTGCTATATTTGCTTTGCTCATGTCAATTTCCACACTCTCGGTCCTACCCTGTCGGGTCCTGCAAAAACTTACCCTCATTTCCCTTAGGCCATTATAGATTGAAAACGCAGCGACCCTCTTCTCCAAATCCTCCGACGCATGATAGCAATGGGTGGGATTGAAAGATCCAAGCTTACCATCATACCTATCCTCAAAAATCTTACAGGTTAATCCAATTTTTTCGAAGGAATGCTCCTCTGAAATAGCGTTGCCAGCATAACGAAACGTGGTAATCGACTCAATATAACCATCCGCTTTGCCATCATATTGCACCCTCACCTGATCCGGATGATCAATGGCGCTGCTGGCAGCCTGTGGCGAGTAAGGCGCATCCGTGGGCACCACCCATGAGCCATTGAGCATCAGGTCAAACTCCAGAGGACGCCCAGGTTCCATGGCT
>JBPOIS010000121.1:0-10363 GCA_052034295.1 Pseudomonadota bacterium | reverse complement strand
CCGTCAGTGCCGAACCGGCCCGCCCGGCAAACAGCAGCGCCGTCACCACCGGACCCAGCTCACGCACCAGCGTCAGCGCCACCATCGTGCCCAGTGCCTGCTCACTGCCATAATCCACCAGAATGGTGTAGCCCTGCAGACCCAGCACCAGTCCGATGAACAGCCCGGACACCACGATGATCGACAGCGACAGCACGCCGACCCGGAACAACTGCTGGATCAGCAGACCAAAGCCGCGTGGCGACGGCACGATCATCAGGGTACGCACCAGCAGCAGCGTGGCCGCACCGATGGCCGTCACCCGGTCCATCACGGTCCGGCCCAGGGTGGCCACGGCGTTCATGAAGCATCTCCCTGCGGGCGCCAGTAGGGCGCATCGCTGTAGGCAAACGGCACCGGACCATCCATGCGGCCATTGAGGAATTGCTGGACAAAATCCGAAGGGTGATTGCGCAGCTGCTCCGGGCTGCCCTCGCCGAGGATTTTGCCCCCGGCAATCACATAGATGTAGTCGGCAATGTCGAGGGTTTCATGCACGTCATGGGACACCACAATCGAGGTCAGCCCCAGGGCATCGCGCAGGGTGCGGATCAGCCGGGCCAGCACCCCCATCACAATCGGGTCCTGCCCGGCAAATGGTTCATCGTACATGACCAGCTCCGGGTCCAGGGCAATGGCCCGCGCCAGGGCCACCCGGCGCGACATGCCGCCAGACAGTTCAGAAGGCATCAGATTCTGAGTGCCATTGAGGCCCACGGCCTCAAGTTTCAATCCGACCAGCTCGGCAATCAGCGACTCTGGCAGACGGGTGTGGGCCCGCAGCGGAAAGGCCACGTTTTCAAACACCGTCAGGTCGGTGAACAGCGCGCCGCTCTGGAACAGCATGCCCACGCGGGCGCGCAGGTCCAGCAGTTCCGTGCGGCTCATCCGGTGAATGTTGCGGCCCTGATAGAGAATCTCACCCTGTGCGGGCTGGAGTTGCCCGCCGATCAGGCGCAGCAGGGTGGTTTTGCCGGTGCCCGAAGGCCCCATGATGCCGGTGATCTGCCCCTTGCGGATCTGCAGGTCCACGCCCTGATAGATCACCCGGCCACCCCGGGAAAAGTGCAGGCCACGCACCTCAATCAAGGGCTCAGCCTCTGCGGTCTGTCGCGGTGCCACCGGGGTGGCGGAGAGTCCCGTCATGGGTCGTCATGCATTTGCCAAAAAACAGCCGTAATCGTATCAAAATGTGTGCCACCTGTGGACCTGTGCACGTTGCTATTTTGTCTTAGGGGTTGGCCACCGGCGCGGCAGGTGCCGCCTGCACCACCTGCAGGGTGCGTGGAAAAGGACTGGCCGGCTGGGTCAGGGCGGCCTTGGGCAGCAGTTCGGGCTTTTGCTGCTTGAACAGGTTCACGCCCAGATACACCGCGTTCAGCAACACCAGTCCAGCAAACAAGTACGGCATGATTCCCTCCTGTGGGTACAGACCTGCTAATGTGCCGAAAAAAAAAGCAAAAAGCCAGCCACCTTCAGGCGACTGGCTGGATGTACACCGACACCGCGTGCCGGCAGGGCTTAGCCGTCGTCGCGGCCAAACCGGCGGCGCGGGCGGTCGGACGGACCGTCAAAGCGGCGCTCGCCCTCGCGGGACGGACGCGAGTCACGGCCCTCTGGACGCGGTGCACGGTCGAACCGGCGCGGCTCGCGGCTGTCCGGACGGCCTTCCCCAAAACTGCGGCGCTCGCGCCACTGCGGACGGTCACCGTCCTGACGCGGGGCGCGGGCTTCACTGCGGTCACGCCAGGCCGGGCGGCCCTGGTCAACACGATTGCCAAAGTTATCATCCATGCGGCGGCGTTCTTCACGCACCGGCGCACCCACCCCGGCATCACGCGGGGCATAGGCCGGGCGGCCTTCATGGCGGGGACGGTCGTCAAAGCGGGGCCGGTCATCAAAGCGGCGCTCACGGCGTGCATAGCCCTCTGCACCACTGTCACGCATCGGACGGGCGTCATAATCGCGGCGCGGGCGTTCGGCACGGTTGCCACGGTCTTCGCCGCTGCTGCGATCCTGCCAGCGGTCCTGCTGCGGACGTGCCTCACGGCTGTCACGCCACTCGCTGCGGCCTTCCGGACGGCCTTCGCTGCGCCCTTCACTGCGGAAGTGGCGCTCGCCTTCGACGCGGCCACGGCTGCGACCCCCACGGTTGTCATAGCTGCGGCCATTCTTGCGCGGGGCCTGCGGCGCAGGGCTGGGCTCCAGGCCTTCGATTTCACTGACCGGCAGGCGCGACTGCAGGTAGGTTTCCAGGGCACGGATCTTGCCGCGCTCGCGGTGGGTGGCCAGGGTGATGGCACGGCCCGAACGCCCGGCACGGCCCGTCCGGCCAATGCGGTGCACGTAGTCTTCGTTTTTCATCGGCAGGCCGAAGTTGATCACGTGGCTGATGGTCGGCACGTCCAGTCCGCGGGCGGCCACGTCGGTGGCGACCAGCACACGGGCACGGCCTTCACGCAGGCTCTTGATGCGGCGGTTACGCACAGCCTGCGGCATGGCGCCGTGCAGGGCCACCACCTGATGGCCTGCTTCGGCCAGCTCTTCGGCCAGCAGGTCGGTGTCTTCCTGGGTGCTGGCAAACACCACGGCCTGATCCAGCGATGCATCGCTCAGCCAGTGGTTGAGCAGTTTTTTCTTGTGCTCAAAGCCATCGGTCCAGTGCAGGGTCTGCTCGATGTCGGCATTGGTGGTCTGCTCGGTCTGCAGGGCCACGCGCTCGGGGTTTTTGGTCATGCTTTCAGCCAGGGTCAGCACGCGGTCGGCAAAAGTGGCCGAAAACATCAGCGTCTGCGCACGGCTGCTGGACAGCTCATTGAGGGCTTCGAGGTCCTCGGCAAAGCCCAGATCCAGCATGCGGTCGGCTTCATCGAGGATCAGCGTGCGCACCTTGTCCAGCACCAGCTGGCGGCGGTTGACCAGGTCCAGCAGGCGGCCCGGCGTGGCCACCACCACCTGTGCGCCCTTGAGCTGGGCAATCTGCTTGCCAAACGGCATGCCGCCCACCACGCTGGCGATGCGCACGCCCTTGACATGGCGCACCAGCTTGATGGCGTCCTGACTGACCTGCTGGGCCAGCTCACGGGTCGGACACAGCACCAGCACTTCGGGGGCCGGCATCATTTTCAGGCGGGCCGAAAATGGCCCCTGGTCACTGGCGGCCAGCGGGTTCAGGGCCGGCAGCAGGAATGCAGCGGTCTTGCCACTGCCGGTCTGGCTGGACACCAGCAGATCACGGCCTTCCAGCGCCAGCGGAACCGCCTGCGCCTGGACGGGGGTCGGGGTGCTGAAACCCAGGTCGGTCAGGGCCTTCTGGATCGACTCGTCCAGCACAAAATCAGCAAAAGATGCAGTCATAGGGTCATCACTCCCCCACGGGGAGTACTCCTGAATAAATCAAAATGGACATCGGACGGTCGATACGGCCTTCTGCCGATTGCACCCCATGGCTGCACATGGCCTGTGGATCAGGCTTCAGCAGGACTCAGGTGACACTGCGACGATTGCGCGGGCGAGGCGGTCAAAAAATCGGTCGATGCATACACGCACATCTACTTGTACAAACCGCGGCCCTGAAAGGAAGTGGTCAGATCATGACCCCTGCTGCAAGAAAAACACGGCCTTCAATGGCCCATCGCAGCCAACAGGACCCAGACAGACTGGGTCGACAGGAATACGGGAAAAGTGCGCGGACGGATTATAGCGGTTTTTTTATCAATTGGCCAGCATTCATTGCAGCCCCCGCAAAACAGCGGTGCAGACCGCCGCCACTGCCCAGGAGATCCGGGCGGACGCCCGGTTTTTTCAGTGAAACAATGGCAGCATCAGGTGAATCTGCAGCTCGCCCACCACCACCCCCAGAATGCCCCCGACCATGATCAGGATCCATTCATCTTCCTTGAATGCCGGACGCAGCATGCCTTCAAACTCTTCGGGGGTCAGCAACTGCATCCGATCCACCAGCGTTTCGCGGATGCGCATGGCATCGGCCGCGTAGGATTCCATCATCTTCATGGTGTCGGGCATGCGCTGCATCACCGCATCGGCAATGCTGACCTTCATCTGCATGTAGCCCTGGCCACCCACGGCCATCACCACCAGCGGCCGCGCCAGACCGGCCTGCTGGTCCACCATTTCACGGATGTAGCGCTGCAGGATGTCCAGTACGGCATTGGAGCGCGGACCGGTGAACAGCTCTTCAATCATCAGGCCCGGCGTCAGCAGCTGCTTGGAAATCAGCTCGGCATAATCGCGGGCCACCTCCTGCTGGCGCTTGAGGAACAGCCCCTGGAAGGTAAAGCCGAGGATTTTTTTCGGGTGCTGGGGCCGGAACAGCATCTGCAGGGCCAGCCAGTCGCTGAAAAAGCCCACAAACCCGCCGAACACCGGCAGCATCCACGGTTGCTTGAAAAACAGCCAGAAGCCCATCTGGATCAGGCCGATGCCCAGACCGAACCAGAAGCCCACCGTGCTGAAAAACTTGAACTCCTGTCGGCCCACTTTCAAAAAAATTTCATTGAGCAGTTTTTTGTCACGGGTCAGGTTGCTCACCACCATGTGGCGGATGTCAAAAAACCGCCCCACATCCTGCTGCACCTCGGCCATGATCTGCTCGACCATGCGCGGGGCTTCCCGCTTGACCCGGTTGATGATGCGCTGGCGCATGAATTGCGGCATGCTTTCCCACAGGCCCGGATGCTGCTGCTGGGCCACCTGGCGGGTGATGTCCTCGGCGGCATCCAGCAGGGGACGCTCGATCTCGGCGGCGATGCGCTGCGGGTCCAGCCGGGCAAAGATTTCCTCGGGCCGGATCAGTTTGGTGGTCATCAGCTCCACGGCAATGGTGGCCATTTTTTCGGCCTTGCGCGGCACGATGCCCTGCCAGCCAAAAATCGGTTTGATGCCAAAAAACTCAATTGGGCGGAACATCATCTGTACCGCCACCACCTTGGTGATGTAGCCCACCAGCCCGCTGATGACCGGGATCAGCAGGTACAGCCAGACGTTACTCTGAAAATCCTGGATAATTGACGCCAGATTCAATGCCGCACCCCTGTCCCCAAGCCTGATGATTCAGGTCATCGAAAAATTGGGGTCTGGCGCATCCTGCGCCGACCCGGATGTGATTCTGGACGGACTGGCCTCAGCCCTGTCCGAGGATGCCCTTCCAATGCGGCAACACGGTTTGCATCAGCGGCTTGAGCAGCTTCATGGAGCAGGCCAGCACCTGGCCATTGCGCAGGCTGTCATTGCCGCCCCGGGCGTCCGCCACGGTCCCCCCGGCTTCACGCACCAGCAGTTCCCCCGCCGCAATGTCCCACGACTTCAGGTTCAGCTCAAAAAACCCATCAAAACGCCCGGCTGCCACATAGGCCAGATCCAGCGCCGCCGAGCCACTGCGGCGGATGTGCGCACCGGCTTCGGTGACCGCCAGCAATGAATCAAAATGTGCACGGGCATGGCGGATCACCTGGCCGTCACGCAGCGTGGCCGGCGGATGGCCCACCGCCAGCAGGCTGCCGTCCAGCTGGTCACGTCCGCTGATGCGCAGGCGGCGCTGGTCAATCAGGGTGTCCGGGTGTGCCGGGTCCAGTCCGCGGCTGATGAAGGCCCCCTCACCACGACTGGCACTGAACAACTCATCCCGCACCGGATCATACACAATCCCGTGCTGGGTCACGCCCTTGTGCTGCACCGCAATCGAAATGCAGAAGTGCGCAAAACCATGTACAAAATTCTGCGTGCCATCCAGCGGATCAATGATCCAGCACCATTCGGCGTCGTCGCCCTGTCCGCGCAGCTCACCAAACTCTTCGCCCAGAAAGCTGTGCCTGGGGTAGCTTTTTTTCAGGATCTCGACCAGACGCCGCTCGGCATGCTGGTCCAGCTGGGTGACCGGGCCATCAATGCCCTTGTTGCTGACCTGCAAGTCCATGTTTTGCCGGTTGCGATGAAATCGCAGCAGATCCTGTCCGACCATGCTTGCCGCGCGTGCGGCCATCACCACCATGGGTTTCATCTGTCTGCCCTATCCGGTTGCTTGCCCAAAAAGGGCGCTAGTGTAACAAAAACTCCACGCACTGGGGCGCACCGGAGGTCAGAAACCTGCCAATCCCCCGGACGCCGCCGGGTTTGCCAGCCGATCGCCGACCGCCCTCCGCTGCAGCGCCTGCTGCACCTGCCGCACCAGTCCCGCCGCATCCAGACCGCACTCCGCCAGCATCACCGCATGCGGGGCCTGTGGCAAAAACACATCCGGCAGCCCCAGATTGAGCACTGGGACACCGTGGCCCTGCTGGGCCAGCACCTCATTCACCGCACTGCCGGCACCGCCCATGCGGGCGTGCTCCTCGACCGTGACCAGCAGATCCGCCCGCTCGGCCCAGTGGGCAATGGCCGCCTCATCCAGCGGTTTGATGAAACGCATGTTCACCACCACCACGACCTGTCCCAGCGCCTCCAGCTGCCGGGCGGCCTGCAGTGCAGGCGCCACCATGCTGCCAAAAGCCAGGAACGCCACTGTGGCACGCGTCGGCACTGCGCCAGAAGGCGGCCAGACCCGCTCAGACTGGCCAATCGGCAGCGCGGTCAGCTCAGTCCCCACGGCACTGCCCGGCCCGGTGCCGCGCGGATAGCGGACACTGGCCGGTCCCGGATAGTGATAGGCCGTGTACAGCATCTGCCGACACTCTGCCTCGTCGCGGGGTGCCATGACCAGCAGGTTGGGCAGGGTGCGCATGAAGGCATAATCAAAAACCCCGGCATGGGTAGGTCCATCCTCGCCGACCAGCCCGGCCCGATCAATGGCAAAAGTGACATCCAGATTCTGCAGCGCGACATCATGCACCAGCTGGTCATAGCCCCGCTGCAGAAAGGTCGAATAAATCGCCACCACCGGCTTGAGGCCCTCACAGGCCATGCCTGCCGCCAGCGTCACCGCATGCTGTTCGGCAATCGCCACATCAAAGAAGCGCTGCGGATACTGCCCGGCAAACGCCACCATGCCGGAACCCTCACACATGGCTGGCGTGATCGCCACCATGCGGTCATCCACGGCGGCCAGATCGCAGATGAACTGGCCAAACACCTCCGAATATTTCTGCGGCTTCAGGGCCGGATCGACCGGCACCGGTGCTGCCACTGGGCTGGCGGAAAGCTTGCCGATGGCATGGTAACCAATCGGGTCGGCTTCCGCGGGCGCAAAGCCCTTGCCCTTCTGGGTGTACACATGCAGCAGGCGCGGTCCCTTGCGGTCGCGCAGCCGCGCCAGCACCTGCACCAGCTCCGGCAGGTCATGGCCATCAAAGGGCCCAAAGTATTCAAAGCCGATGGCCTGAAACAGATTGTCCTCAACTGCAGGCGGCTGCAGGCGTGGCCGGTGGCGCATCTCCGGACGGCGCTGCACCACCGGATCGCCCTGCTCACTCACCCCGACCTGATAGCCACTCTGCCACAGGGCGGCCAGATGACGGGGGAAGCCGCCCACACTGCAGGAAATCGACATGTCGTTGTCGTTCAGCACCACCAGCACATCGGCCTGGTGGTGCACCGCGTCGTTCATGGCCTCGAAGGCCATGCCCGCTGTCATCGCCCCATCGCCAATCACCGCCACCACCCGGCGCGGGTCATTCTGGTAACGCAGCGCCAGGGCCATGCCCAGCGCAGCACTGATGGAGGTGGAGGAATGCCCCACCCCAAAGGTGTCAAACTCAGACTCTTCCCGCGCCGGAAAAGCGGTGAGGCCATGCTGGGCACGGATGGTGGGCAACTGCTCGCGGCGTCCGGTCAGCACCTTGTGGGCATAGGCCTGATGGCCCACGTCCCAGACCAGCCGGTCGTGCGGGGTGTCCAGCACCCGGTGCAGGGCCACCGTCAGCTCGACCACGCCCAGATTGGCGCCAAAATGCCCGCCACTCTGGCCAGCCGAATACAACAGGTACTGGCGCAGCTCATCGGCCACCTGCAGCAGCTGGGCCATGGACAGCGCCTGAAGCTGGCGGGGGTGATCGATCTGGTCCAGCAGCGGGGTGGAAGGACGCGTGGCGGGAATGGTGTCGTAGGTCATCGGTTCGTCTTTTGCCTGAGCCTGTCGGTGCCCGCCGGTCAGCATCATTGACCACCGGGGCACCTGTAGGCGGATGCTATCATTGCCCCAAAAAATGGCCTAGTGGATTTGTAGGACTTCACAGCCAATTCATGCAATCGGCTCAGTGCCTTGCAATTTTGGTCTATACTGCCTGACCTTTGCCCGATTGTTTAGGGAGGATGGGCCGATGCCCTTTGCCCATATCGCCTCTGCACAGCTGCCCACGGCCCATGGTCCGTTTGAGATTCACTCCTTTGCCGCCGACCCGGCCACCGGACGGGCGCCGGAAGACCATGTGGCCCTGTCCCTGAACCTGCCCGCCGATCCGGACACGCCGGTCCTGGTGCGTCTGCATTCCGAATGTCTGACCGGCGATGCCTTTGCTTCACTGCGCTGCGACTGTGGCCCGCAACTGAACAGTACCCTGGCGATGATCCAGCAGGCCGGTCAGGGGGTGCTGCTGTACCTGCGCCAGGAAGGCCGGGGCATCGGCCTGCCCAACAAGATCCGCGCCTATGCGCTCCAGGATCAGGGCCACGACACCCTGGATGCCAACCTGATGCTGGGTCTGCCCGCCGATGCACGCACCTACGACATGTGCCGGGCCATGCTGCAGTTTTTGCACATCAAAAAAATCCGCCTGATCACCAACAACCCGCTGAAACAGCAGGCGCTGGAAGCAATGGGCTTTGAGGTGGTGGAGCGGGTGCCGCTGCATGTGGGCCACAACCGCCACAACCAGAAATACATCCAGACCAAGCGCGAGCGCATGGGCCATCTGGCCGAGGCCCCGGCGCTGGACCTGCGCACCACCACACCGGAGTCCGAACCGTGAGCACCTGTTCTGCCAGCACGCCCACCCCGGCTGACGTGCAGCGGGTGCGTGAATTTTTACTCGACCTGCAGGCCCGCATCTGCGCGGCGCTGGAACAGCGGGAAGTCGCAGGCGGCGGCACGGCGCGCTTCGTGCCGGATGACTGGACCCGTGATGAAGGCGGGGGCGGACGCTCCTGCGTGCTGCAAAACGGCAGCGTGATCGAAAAAGGCGGGGTGATGTTTTCCCACATCACCGTGAAAAACCTGCCCCCCAGTGCCACCCAGCGTCACCCGGAGCTGGCTGGGGCCACGGCGCAGGCGCTGGGGGTGTCGCTGGTGATCCACCCACGCAACCCCCATGTGCCTACGTCACACGCCAATGTCCGGCTGTTTGTCGCCGAAAAAGACGGCATGGACCCGATCTGGTGGTTTGGCGGCGGCTTTGACCTGACGCCGTTTTATCCGGTGGAGGCCGACTGCCGGCACTGGCATCAGGTGGCCCACGACCTGTGTGTGCCGTTTGGGCCGCAGGTGTATCCCGAATTCAAGCGCTGGTGTGACGAGTATTTCTTTTTGAAACACCGGGATGAGCAGCGCGGCATCGGCGGGCTGTTTTATGACGACCTGAACGCGCACGGCTTTGGTGATTTTGAAACCTGCTTTGCCTTCATGCAGGCCGTCGGCCAGGGCTATCTGGACGGGATTTTGCCGATTTTTGACCGGCGCATGACCACCCCCTACGGCGAGCGCGAGCGGGAATTCCAGCTGTACCGGCGCGGTCGCTATGTGGAATACAACCTGGTCTATGACCGGGGTACCCTGTTTGGCCTGCAGTCCGGCGGCCGCACCGAGTCGATTCTGGTCAGCCTGCCGAATCTGGTCAGCTGGGCCTACCGCCGCGAGGATGCCCCCGGCACGCCAGAGCGCAAGCTGGTGGACGTGTATCTGAAGCCGAGGGATTGGCTGGCGCCCCCCTGACTGCTGAAGTCCTGCCCCGGTCGGCCTTGTCGGGGCGTGGGGCTTTTTTTACACTGCCTGTTCCCTCCGCTGCCCCCGATGCCCATGCAAAAGTACGCCGTCATTGGCAACCCGATTGCCCACAGCCGTTCTCCCGAGATCCATCAGGCCTTTGCGGCGCAGACCGGCATCACCCTGAGCTATGA
Source organism: Pseudomonadota bacterium (assembly GCA_052034295.1). GTDB lineage: Bacteria > Pseudomonadota > Gammaproteobacteria > Pseudomonadales > Moraxellaceae > JBPOIS01. The sequence goes on along the minus strand of JBPOIS010000121.1, from coordinate 259 downwards.
AAAAATCCTTGCCGCCGAGGCGGATTTTGAAGCGGAAGTGATGACCTTTTTTGCCCTGGGTGGACAGGGAATGAATGTCACTGTGCCCTTTAAGGAACGTGCCTGGCGGATGTGCGGACCGTTTCTCACCGCGCGCGCGCAGGCGGCACAGGCGGTGAATACGCTGTTTTTGCAGGACAGGGTGATCTGGGGCGACAACACCGATGGGGCCGGGCTGGTGCAGGACCTGCAGCGGCTGGGCTGGCCCCTGCAGGGTGCA
>JBPOIS010000122.1:0-2777 GCA_052034295.1 Pseudomonadota bacterium | reverse complement strand
GAGCAGGTTGAGGCGGGGGCTGGCAGCTTCCGCGAGGTCCGCGAGGCGCTGGACATTGGCACCTGCTGTGGACGCTGTGTGCCCGACACCCGTGAGCTGATCGACGACACCCTGCGCCAGATCGCCGCACGGCTGGGTGTGGCCGCCTGATCACCGGTGCGCGACAGTAGACGCCCGTGGACGCCAGCCGCTGGCGTTTTTTTTTTGCATCCGCCGGGGTTCACGGGCATGATCAGACCCTACAGCCCCACGGAGACCCCGCCCATGAAAGGCGACGCCCAAGTGATTGCCCACCTGAATCAGGTGCTGCTCAATGAACTCACCGCCATCAACCAGTATTTTTTGCACGCCCGCATGCTGAAGAGCTGGGGGGTCAACAAGCTTGGCGACCATGAATACCACGAGTCCATCGACGAGATGAAACACGCCGATCAGCTGATCGAGCGCATCCTGTTCCTGGAGGGCCTGCCCAACCTGCAGCAGCTCGGCAAGCTGTACATTGGCGAAAACGTTCAGGAAATCCTTGAGTGCGACCTGAAAATGGAACTGAAGGCGCACCCGGACCTGAAGGCGGCGATTGCCCACTGTGAACAGGTGCAGGACTATGTGTCGCGCGACCTGTTTGCGGCGATCCTCGACAGTGAAGAAGAGCACATCGACTGGATCGACACCCAGCTGCAGCTGATCCAGCAGATTGGTCTGCCCAACTACATCCAGAGCCAGCTGTAAAACCAGCACTGGCCCGTGTAGCCCCTGCCCTGCCCGTATGGACGGGGCTTTTTTTTAGCAAAAAAAAAGACCTGCGGGTGCAGGTCCAAGGGGGTTAGAGCAGGCCCGGTTCCCGGGGGAAAGGGCACCGGGCCTGTGTCTTGGGGGACAGACTCAGCATAGCAAGCTGGACGCTTTTGTCTGTGGTGTTGCGGTCACGTCCTGTGGTTGCTTGCCGACAGTTGTGCAGCATCAGGTAACGCTGGGCGCACAAATGTGCACTTCTGGGGCACAGGGTCGATGCGGCAGCCCGCGCTGCCCAGACGGTGCAGGTGGAGCGTGCGTGCCCTGGGTACAGGGGCTTTGTGGGCCACGACTGGGCCGGCCGGGCCAATCTGCGCAGGTATTGGCCGGGATGATCGTCTGCCGCGCACAAATGAGCAGTTTGGCTATCGTGTGGGGGCAGGGATTTTCTTACAACCTGAAGCCTGTGCTGTGAGGAAAACGCCACCATGAGCAGCGTCCAGTCCACCCCACCCGCACGGGGCCTGAGTGTGCGGCGGCTGCGGTTTGCCCCCGAAAAAATCAACCGCCAGTATGTGCGCGGCCTGCCGGTGATTGCCCACTGGCTGACCGCCCTGTCCACCACCTTCCCGATGGGGGAGCAGTTTTTTGTACATTCGGTGCGGCAGGTGCGTGACCGCATCACTGACCCGGAGCTGCAGGCGCAGATTTCTGCATTCATCGGTCAGGAGGCGATGCACTCCGAAGCCCACCAGCGCTTCAATGCGCGCTGGCAGCAGGCCGATTACCGCCTGCCAGTGATTGAGCAATGGCTGCGCCGTGGCAATCGCCATGCCCGTGGCCTGCACCCCAAGGTGCAGCTGGCGATCACCTGTGCCTTTGAGCATTTCACCGCGCTGCTGGGCGAATACATCCTGCGCCACCCCGAGCTGGTGGAACGCTTCGAACCGGAGGCCGCGCACCTGTGGCTGTGGCATGCGCTGGAGGAAGCCGAGCACAAGAGTGTGGCGTTTGACGTGTATCAGCAGCTCTACGGCGATGACCCGCTGCGCCGCAAGCTGATGCGCACCTGTTCGCTGGCCTTTGCCTACCTGAGCGTCCAGGGCACCGCCAGTCTGCTCTGGCAGGACCGCCATCACGCCCTGAGCCATCCGCTGCAGGTGCTGAACTCCCTGGCTCAGCTGGCCCGGCTGTGGGTCACCGTGCTGCCGGAATACCTGGACTATTACCGCGCCGATTTTCACCCGGCACAGCGCGACCGCAGCGCCCTGTTGGACCACTGGCGCCAGAAGCTCGCGGCCCAGCCCGACACCTACACGGTGCTGCGCGCGGCCGCCTGACGCGCACCGGCCTGGCGGCCCGTGCCGTTCGTCAGGCCTTTTTCACCACGCTGGATTTGAGCTTCATGGCCCCGAAGCCCTCAATCCGGCAATCAATGTCATGGCCATCCACCACGTCCTCGCGAATCAGGCGGATGTTGCGCACCTTGGTGCCGACCTTGATGCTGCTGGACGCGCCCTTGACCTTCAGGTCACGGATCACCGTGACGCTGTCACCATCCTGCAGCAGATTGCCAACGGCATCGCGGATCTCGGCCAGCGCCGCAACAGACTCGCCCTCGCGCCACTCATGCCCACATTCGGGACAGACCAGCGATTCGCCATCGGCATACACAAACGCCGACTGGCACTGGGGACAGGGGGGCAGTTCAGACATGAGTTTTCCTGAAAAACATGAGAATAAAAAACCACTGGCACATCAGGCCATGCCGCACCGGATGCGGCCGGTCCTCCTGCGCACCGGTGGAAAAGCCTACTGGCAAAACACCTCAGCCGTGCGCGGACTGTAAATCCCCAGCGTCAACACGCTGAGGCTGCCTTCCAGCGGGGTCTGGCGCGTGCGCACGCCCATGACGTGCTCAGCACCACCGCACAGGCGGACCGCATCCAGCTTCTGGTGCTGCCCCAGCCCACCCAGCCAGAAGGTCTGGCTGTCGGCACTCACGCGCTGGCGCTCGGGCAGTGCGGGGCTAGACGCGGCAGGAC
>JBPOIS010000109.1:0-3524 GCA_052034295.1 Pseudomonadota bacterium | reverse complement strand
ACGGACATGAAGTGATCGCTCACATCTCTGGCAAAATGCGCAAGCATTACATCCGCATCCTCACGGGCGACAATGTCAAGGTCGAGATGACCCCGTATGACCTGAGCAAGGGCCGCATCACCTACCGCGCCCGCTGATGCGCAGCCGGTGAGCCGTCCGGGCCCCTGTGGGGCCCTTTTTGCTTTCTGGGGTCAGCCTAGCCTGCGCTCGCCGTTTCGCGCAGGGCTTTTTCCAGCAATTCGGCCAGCAGTTTTTGTTCTGCGCCTTCGGGGGCGTCCAGCCCCATGCGCTGCAGCGCGGCCTGCACTTCAGGGCTGGGCTGGGGCTCGCGGATCAGGTCCAGTGCGGTGTCCAGCAGGGTGCGGGCCTTTTCCCAGCGGGTGTCGGTGTTTTCCTTCAGCCAGCCCAGTGCGCGCACCAGGTGCTGCTCCACCGGGGTAAAATCACTGCCCAGCGGATAGTCCGGCAGCAGCCCGGACCGCCGGAACGGCCGCAGCACCTCACCCAGCCGTGCCGGGGTGTTGGCATGCCCGGTTGCTGGCAGGGTGTCCTGGGCAGGCAGCTTGCGGGCCGCCTGTGCCGCCTGCAGCAGCCCCGGCTGAAAGGCCGCTTCGCTCACCGCCAGCATGGCGCGGATACAGTCGGCATCGGTGCGGTCACGCAGATCGGCGATGCCGTATTCGGTCACACACACATCGCGCAGGTGACGCGGAATGGTCAGGCTGGCCACCTCGGTGCGGATGTTGCTCTCGCGGCGACCGGCCACACTGCGCGCCGCCCGCAGCATCAGCACCGAACGCGCCTCCGGCAGGCTGTGGCCCATGCTGACAAAGTTGTACTGCCCCCCGACGCCTGACACCACCCGGCCATCGGCCAGGGTCTCGGAGGCGGCCCCACCCAGCACCGTGGCCATCATGCAGGTGTTGAAAAACCGCGCATGGCGGCGCTGCAGCGCTTCGCGCTCAAAATCCGGTCCGCTGATCTCATTGATCAGGCTGATGCGCTGCATCCCCAGCGTGTTGGGTTCACGGGCCATCCGGCGCACCCAGTCATAAAAATCCGCCGACCCCAGATAAAACCCGCCATGCAAAAACTGCCCGGTCTGCGCCACCAGCGCCCGGTCGGCTTCGCTGTCCGTGCCCGTCGCCAGACGCCGCAGCACCGCCACATCCTCGACCACCCGGCGCTTGAGGATGCCATGCTCGGCCAGCAGCCGGAAGCCTTCATTGACCATTTCGCTGCAGCCATACAGCCCCTGCTCAAACGGCCCCAGTCCACCCACCGCCTGCACCAGCGCATCGCCCTGCCCGTCTGGTCCCACCAGCGCCGGGTCCAGCGCGGCCAGCACCTGCCGGTACTCGGCATTGCGGGTGTGGCGCAGCACCAGCGCATGGCTGAGGGCATCCGCCAGTGCACCAATGCCAATCTGCAGCGTGCCCCCATCCCTGACCAATGCACTGGCGCGCAGGCCGATGGCATAGTCTGCGTCACTCACCCCCTGTCGGGGCAGCGCAAACAGCGGCGTGTGCGGCGGCGGCAGTTCCAGCACCGCATCAAAAAACCCGGCTTCCACTTCAGCCGTCCCGGCCATGAACGGCAACTGCGGGTCAATCTCACCCACCAGCAGCGGACGTGGCAGGCCCCGCTGGGCCATGGCGGCCAGAATATCCTCGGTGAGGTCGGTGTTGCAGGACAGCGAATAACGCCCCTGCCCGTCGGTGGCAATTTTTTGCACAATCAGGTTGAGGCCCCGGCTGGCCAGTGCCCGCGCCACATGCGTGTAGTTCAGGCTGGCGTAGTGCGACTGCGCCTGCAGCGAATGCAGCATCGCCCCGGACTGCATGTAAAACTCCTCCACCTGCACATTGGCGGGGAGCTGGTCGCGATCACGGTCATCCACATAGGCCAGCCGGGGAAACGCCGGGGTGTACACCCGATCGGTGAACGGCTGCAGAAAGCGCCGTTCCAGATCGCTGCGTCCCCGCGGTGGGTTCAGCGAAAGCGCGGTAAAAATCTGCAACTGCCGTGCCGGATCGGCCTTGACCTGGGCATACAGGGCATTGATCAGGCGGTGCGGCTTGCCCAGACCCAGCGGGGTGGCCATGCGCAGCGCCGTGCCACAGCGGGCCTCAATCAGCGCCAGCGCCGCATTGACATCATTCAGGGCAATCATCGGGCGGTTTTTCCTCTCACAGAACTCTGTGATCCACTTTGCCCGGCAGGCCGGGTGCAGACCAGTGCGGTTGTGCAATTTTTTCAGAACCTTCACAGCGGCCTGGCCTGCAGGGCGCCGCGGCGGACCGGACCGCGACCCCGCAAAAACGCACCCGCCCGCCGGGTGTGGCCTGGCACTGGCAGGGTGTTTTCAGGCCTGATCCCGCACGGACCGCACCGGCCCGGAACCATGCCGCCTCAGCGCACCCTTGAGGTGGTTTTTTTGCGTCGCCACCACAGCACCAGCGCCAACAGCAGCGCCGCCCCAAGCAGCACGGCCAGCACCGGCATGAACAGCGCCAGCAGCGACAGGCCGATGGCGGTGCCGGTTTCGCCTGCCGCGTAAACTGGGTTGGCCAGCCCCCCGCTGCTGGCGGTGGAAACCAGTCGTCCCCCTGCCGTGGCGCCGCTGAGGGCCATGGCGGTCCCACCCCCGGCAATCAGTGCCAGCCCCCAGCTCAGGGCTGGGTCCAGCCCCGCCGTCTGGCTCATCACCAGCAGCGTGCCGGCCACCCCGGACAGCGGCACCGCCAGCACGTCCAGCGCGTGGTCCACATACGGGATCAGGTAGCTGGCCGACTCCACCAGCACCGCTGCCCCCAGCACCAGCATCGCCAGCGGCGAGCCCAGCCACTGCCAGCTGCCGGACAGCGACAGCAGCCCATAATGCCCGGCCACACTGGCGGCAAACAGCGGGACAAACACCCGGAAGCCCGCACTGGCGGCCAGCCCGATGCCGAGCAGCACTGCCAGAATTTCTGTGCCGTGATTGACTGCCATGTCCTACACCTGTTGCGGGGTCGCGTTCCCTGCAGCATAGGCCGGACTGCGCAGATGGTCTACAATACGCGCTCCTGTATTGTGCTGGATGGCTGATCCCGAATGCCCTACCCCCTGGACGCGGTAACCCTGGAACTTGAATCCCCTGTCCGCTATCAGACCTGGGTGCACACCTCGCGCGACGGGCACCTGATCGGGGTGATCCGCTTCACCGCACCGCCGCAGCACCGCGAAGCCCAGTGGGATGACCTGGAGTACATGCGCCGCCGCACCGATGAGTTTGCCATCATCGGCTTTCCGGAATTCCTGGAGGCCTTGATCATTGACCTGTCCGATCTGCCCTTCCTGCTGGATGCCGAAGCGCCGATCTTTCCATGGCGGCTGATGAACGAGGACTGTCCCGTGCGGCTGCTGATCAGCCGTGAGCAGCGCGACCACTACACCAGCGTGTTTGAGCCGGCGTGGCTGGACTGGGATCTGGACACGGCCATCCGTGACCTGCGTGAGTTTCTGGATGCGCAGGTGCACTA
>JBPOIS010000036.1:0-31333 GCA_052034295.1 Pseudomonadota bacterium | reverse complement strand
TGTCGCCTTACCAGTGTCCGTTGTGTGCTGCGCCGTTGCAGCCCGGCCCCCAGGTGTGGGCCTGTGCGCAGGGTCATCATTTTGATGTGGCCCGGCAGGGGCATGTGCACGTGCTGCCGGTGCAGTTCAAGCACAGCCGCAACCCCGGCGACACCGAAGCGGCAGTGCAGGCGCGGCGGCGCTTCCTGCAGGCCGGGCACTATGCGCCGCTGCGTCAGGCGCTGACGGCCTGGGTGGCGGGACAGCCACAGGCACAGACCGTGCTGGATGTGGGCTGTGGCGAGGGCTATTACACCAGCGCCCTGACCGGGTCAGACCGGCAGGTGATCGGGGTGGACATTGCCAAACCGGCCATCCTGCAGGCGGCCCGCCAGTATCGCGGATTGGCCGGTGTGCAGTGGCTGGTGGCCAGCGGCAGCCACTTGCCGGTGCAGGACCAGCGGCTGGATGCGGCGCTGAGTGTGTTTGCGCCGGTGCCCACGGCCGAACTGCTGCGCACCCTGAAGCCGGAGGCTGAGCTGCTGGTGGTGCGGCCCGCCGCCGGGCACCTGTATGAGCTCCGGGCGCAGCTGTTTGCCGAGGTGGTCGAGCATGATCCACAGCAGGCGCTGGATGCGCTGCTGCAGGCTTTTGAGCCGATTGGGCAGCACACGCTGGAGGTGCCGATGCAGCTGGGCCAAAGTGACCTCAATGACCTGCTGACCATGACCCCCTACGCCTGGAAAGCCAGCCCGGCACGCCAGCAGGCGGTGCGTGCCCTGTCGGTGCTGCACACCACCGCCCGGTTTTTCTGTGGCCGCTACCGGCAGCGTACCGAGGGCTGATGCCCTACAGGCGCTGCGCCGCATGGTCCATGTGGCGCATCACCGGGATGGCCGACAGCCCATGCAGCAGCGAAGACAGGATCAGCACGGTCACCAGCATCGCCCACAGCTGCGGGGTGTGCAAAAACGCTGCATGGTGTGAGGCATAGGCCACGTAGTACACCGAGCCAATTCCCCGGATGCCATAACAGGCAATCACCGCCCGGTCCCGCAGCGGCCAGGGACTGCCCACCAGACTGACCAGACCCGCCAGGGGACGGATCACCAGAATCAGCGCCAGCGCCAGACCCACCATGGGCAGGGTGATCAGCGGCCACAGCGTCACCGCCAGTCCCCCCAGCAAGAACAGCGTCAGTACGGTGACGGCATGTTCCAGATTTTCGGCAAACTCAAACATCACATGGTGGTAGTCGTGGGCAAAAGCCTGTCGGCGCAGCACATAGGCACTGACAAATGCTCCAATAAACCCATAGCCGCCCAGCAATTCAATTGCCCCATAGGCAATCAGAAACAGCGCCAGTGCCATCACCCCGAGGCCACTGTGCGCCACCGAGGCATGACGGGCATGAAAAAAAATCCGCCCCAGCCCCCAGCCAATGACCGCCCCGGCCACTGCCGCCACCGCCACGCGATAGCCCACATCGCGCAGCAGCCACACCCCCCACCAATGGTCCAGACTGGCCACCCCCAGACTGGCCAGCCCCATGGCCAGGTACACAAACGGGAAGGCCAGCCCATCATTGAGGCCGGCCTCACTGGTCAGGGCAAAACGCACCAGATTGCCATCGCCACGATTCGGGCCACTCACCTGGATGTCCCCGGCCAGCACCGGATCGGTGGGGGCCAGGGCTGCACCCAGCAGCAGGGCAGCGGGCAGGGTCAGGCCCAGCCAGGCCATGCCCCCCCACATCACTGCCAGAATGCACAGTGGCATGGTCAGCACCAGCAGCCGAATGGTGATGCCCCAGGCCGGATGACGCCCCTGGTCGATTTTCAGACCGGCACCAATCAGGGAAATCACCACCACGGCTTCAGTCAGCCGCTCCCAGAACAACAGCCACTCCGGGGCCAGCGGCAACGGCATGCGCAGTCCCGGCAGGGCATAAAAAAACAGCGCCCCGGTACCCAGGAAAATCAATGGGAAGGTGTAGTGCCGCCGCAGCAGCCACTGTGGCACCAGAACCCCGGCCAGCAAGGCCAGCCCAAGCGCCAGCAAGCCGGCTTCATAGGCAGACCACGGCCCGATCCCGGCCCAGAACGACTGTGCATACATGCTGACCTGTTGTCCTTGGGTTCAGGGTGAAGGCGGTTCAGCAGGCTTTTGCTGCTCGTCCAGCAGCGCCTGAAGCTGGGTTTGCAGCCACTGGCGCAACTGACGGCGCACCGGCTCCAGCGCTTCTTCGATCATGTCGTCGGCCTCGCGCAGGAAGCGGCTTTTCAGGGCGGCACTGAGCTGCTGGTGGGCCTGTGCCACCGGGGTCACCGGGGCATAGGGGGCGGGCCACTCGCCCAGATCGGGCAGGGGCGCAGTGGCCGCCGGATCCAGCCGCGCGCACACCGCCTGCAACTCGGCAAACACCCGGGCCCGGTAGGCCGGTACGGTGTGTTGCCAGCGACGGGGAAAATCAGCACCCAATGACATCTGTCTCTCTCCTGAATACATCCATCCTGATCCGCCTGAATCCCGCCAGGCTGCCAAAAAACGCCGCAACCCCGGCTTACAGGGGCACCGTCTGCAGGCTCCAGCCCGCCTGCTGGTAGGCCTTGTAGTGGCGGCGGGCCTGTGCCCGTTCGGCCTCATCCCCCACCACCAGCTCCAGCACCAGCGCAGCCGCACTGTGCAGCAGCGGCTGTGCACCCAGATTCAGCACCGTGCCGGCCTGATCCTGCAGCACCAGATTCACCGGGGCAGCAGGATTGTCCAGGGCATGGGGCACGAAGCTGCTGGCCGCATAGGTCCACAGCCAGTCGTCAAACTGCGTCCGCGCTGCCGGATCATCCAGCACCACCGCCAGCGGCTGCTGCTCAATGACCGCCACGCGGCGGCACAGCCGGGCCGCCAGCCGCCAGCGTGCCTGCGGATCGGGTTCGGTGGTCGCAGGCTGCACATAAAAGCGCACGGTCCCGGCAGGCATGGGGGCTGGGCCTTCAGTCGGCAGACTGGGCCCGCTGGCGCAGGAACTGCATCAGCAGCGGCACCGGACGGCCCGTGGCCCCCTTGTTGGGGCCGGACAGGTGCGACACCCCTGCAATGTCGAGGTGCGCCCAGCGGTAGTCCCTGGTGAACCGGGCCAGAAAGCAGGCTGCCGTCACCGAGCCCGCCGTGGGCCCGCCGATGTTGGCGATGTCGGCCACCGGCGAATCCAGCAGCTCCTGATAATCCTCCCACACCGGCATCCGCCACACCCGGTCATGCAGCACGCTGCCTGCGGCACTCAGCTCTGCCGCCAGCGCATCATCGGGGCTGAACAGCCCGGCCACCACCTTGCCCAAAGCCACAATGCACGCCCCGGTCAGGGTGGCAATGTCCACCACCAGCGCCGGATTGAAGCGCTTGACGTAGGTCAGGGTGTCGCACAACACCAGCCGGCCTTCGGCGTCGGTGTTGAGGATCTCAACGGTCTGGCCACTCATGGACTTGACGATGTCGCCCGGACGGCTGGCCCGGCCGGAAGGCATGTTTTCGGCACAGGCCAGTGCCCCGACCACGGCGATGGGCAGGCGGCTTTCGCACAGCGCCCGCATCACCCCCAGCACACTGGCGGCCCCGGCCATGTCAAATTTCATCTCATCCATGCCTGCCGCGGGCTTGATGGAAATCCCCCCGGTGTCAAAAGTGATGCCCTTGCCCACCAGCACCACCGGCTGCTGGTCCGGCTGGCCCTGATATTCCAGGGTGATCAGCCGGGGCGGCTGCTCGGAACCCCGGCCCACCGAGAGAAAGACGTTCATGCCCAGCTCGGCCATTTGCTGCTCGTCCAGCACGGTCACCCGCAGCAGTTCGGGAAACTCAGCCGCCAGCGCCAGCGCCTGCTCGGCCATGTAGCTGGGGTGACAGACATTGGCCGGCTGGTTGGCCAGATCACGGGCCAGATTCTGGCCCTGATGCACCGCCTGAATGAAGGCCAGCCGTGCCTGCAGGTCTGCGGCCTGCGGGTGCACCAGCGTCAGCGACGCCAGACGGCGCGGTGTGGGTTTTTCCTTATAGGTTTCAAAAGCATAACTGGCATTGGCCAGCGCCAGCAGGAATGCATCCAGCAGGCTGTCCTCCAGACCTTCCAGCAGTACCGTGGCCTGGGTGACCCGGCTGGACAGGGCCTTGTACAGCGCTGCCGCCACGGTCTGGGCCTGACCGGCCTTCAGCTCTTCAGGCTTGCCCAGACCTACCCCCAGCAGCTGGCTGGCCAGCCCCTCAACCCCGGTATACACCGGCAGCAGCTCGCCCGGTTTGGCCTGATAGGCCGCCTTGCCGGCCAGCTCGCGCAGCAGGCTGGCCGCGGCTTCCGGCAGGTGGGGCAGGGGCGGCGCGGCAGGGTCCACGGCGCGGCTGTCCAGCAGCACCACCAGCACTTCGGCGTCTGCAGGCAATTGATCGACAATCTGTAGCTTCATGACACGGGACCCAAGACAGGCAGGACAAAAACGCATTAAATCACTGTCTGTGCAGCCTGAACAGTTCAGTACAGGCGGATTGCCCCCGATCTGCATAAATCGTACCCTGAGGGCGCTATCGGTTACACTCGCCCCACCGTGGTGCCAGCCCTTGCAGGACGATCGCCGTTGATTATTCGCCGTTACCTTTCCACCCAGATTGCCAGCACCACCGCGGTACTGGTACTGCTGCTGGTGCTGATTGCCATGGGTGGCCGTCTGGTGCGCTATCTGGGACTGGCCGTGGATGGCCGTCTGGACGTTACGGTGCTGCTGGAGCTGATTGCCTTCCGCATGCCGGATTTTTTGGTGCTGATCCTGCCGCTGTCGGTGTTTCTGGCGCTGATGCTGACCTTTGGCCGCCTGTATGTGGACCATGAGATGGCCGTGTTCAACGCCAGTGGCATCAGCCGCCCCCAGCTCGGCGTACAGCTGCTGCCGCTGGTGCTGGCCCTGGCGGTGCTGGAGGCCGCGCTGGCCCTGTGGGTGGGCCCGTGGAGCAACCGTGAGACCGACCGCCTGTTTGCCGAGCAGGCCGCGCGCAGCGGCTTTGATCTGGTGCAGACCGGCACTTTTGTGTCCAGCGGGGCCTACACGCTGTACGCTGAAAGTCAGGGCGACCAGAAAGCCGAACTGAAACATGTGTTTTTTTACCAGCGCGCCAGTGAGCCGGGTGCTGCCGACCGCATGATCGTGGCCGAGCGGGCCCGGCGGGTGATGGACCCGGAAAAAAAAGCCAGCATCGTCGACCTGACCAATGGCCGCCAATACCTGCTGCGGCCGGGATCGCCCGAGTACAGCCATGCTGAGTTTGCCTATTACCGGCTGCGACTGGCGCACGAACCGGACAGTCCGCAGTCCGAAAAGCACTATGAAAAAATGCCCCTGGCGCAGCTGTGGCGCCAGCGCACCGAGGCCCCGGCACAGGCGGAGCTGGGCTGGCGGCTGTCGATTGCCCTGACCCTGCCGCTGGCGCTGTTGCTGGCCCTGCCCCTGTCAGAGGTCAGTCCCCGTCAGGGCCGCTGGCTGCGGCTGTTTCCGGCCGTGCTGGTGTTTGCCTCGCTGGTGGTGCTGCTGGTCGGTCTGAAGCCGCAGGTGGCCAAAGGCAAATGGCCTGCGGAGGCTCCGGCGCTGGTGCTGCTGGCCTATGCCGGGCTGGGGCTGTTCTGGTCCCGCCGTCCCCAGCTGGCCGCGCGCATCCGGAGCCTGCGTTCATGATCCTGCGTCGTTATGTGGTGTCCAGCACCGGACTGGCGATGGCCGGCACCACGCTGCTGTTGCTGCTTTTGCAGCTGATTTTTGCCTACATTGCCGAGCTGGGCAACCTGACCGAGCACTACCGTCCGCTGCAGGCCGTGGGTTATGTGCTGTGGTCGATGCCGGAGTACCTGTATGAATTGTTGCCGATCACCGCGCTGATGGGCAGTGTGGTGGGGCTGGGGTTGCTGGCTGGCGAAGGGGCGCTGACGGTGATGCGGGCCTCTGGGGTCAGCCTGTGGCGCATCGTCGGCTGGACCCTCTGGCCAGCCAGTGTGTTGCTGGTGCTGAACCTGCTGCTCTCAGAAAGCATCATTCCGTACACCAGCCAGCAGGCAGCCAGCGTGCGTGACCCCTCGGTCAGCCTGCGCCACGGCGAAGTGCAGGGCCACTGGGTGCGCCAGCAGGCCCGGCTGCTGTACGTACAGCGCGCCACCGCCACAGGACAGATTTTCGGGGTGCAGCTGCTGGATTTTGACCCGCAGGGACGCCTGCGCCAGACCCTGACCGCACAGACCGGCCACTATCAACAGGGGCAGGTGTGGCACTTGCAGCAGGTGCAGGTGGTGCAACTGGCCACCAGCGGGGTGGCCACGCGGACGGTGCACCCGTCTGTGGATCTGGCGCTGCCGCTGCAGCCGCGCTGGATTCATGTGGCCACCCAGTCCCCGGAGCTGCTGGCCCCGTCAACCCTGTGGCGATATGGGCAATACCTCCAGGCCCAGGGCGAGACGCTGCCGCGCACGTTCCGGCTGGCCCTCTGGCAAAAACTCACCGCCCCGCTGGGACTGGCGGCGCTGGTGATTCTGGCCTGCTCGTTCATTTTTGGCTCGCTGCGCCAGCAGACCATGGGGCTGCGGCTGGTGACGGCGCTGTTTGTGGGATTGGGCTTTCGTTACTTGCAGGATTTTCTGGGCTATGTCAGTCTGCTGTTTCAGGGGGCCATTGGCTGGTTTATCCTGTTGCCCATCCTGCTCACGGCGCTGCTCGGCGTATTTTTGCTGCACCGTCACCGCTAAAACGATAACATCACTTGCAAGAAACAGGGAATGTTGGGTGTGGGATTGAATCGGGTGGGGAGATGACATGCTAATTTGGACCTCTGCCCACATCACAGACGTTGGCACGCGGCGCAAGATCAATGAAGACTCGGTGCTGGATTCCCCCATTCAGGGCATCTGGGCCGTCGCCGATGGCATGGGGGGCCATGCTGCCGGCGATTATGCCAGCCAGCTGATTACGGCACGGTTACGCAGTCTCAATGTGCGCCAGCGTCAGGTCTCTGAAGTGGTGGACGAGATCGATCAGGCCATTGATGCGGTCAATCATCAGCTGCGCCTGTATGCCCGCGAAAAACAGATGGGCACGGTGGGCAGTACCGTGGTGGTGATGGTGCTGTCCAGTCGAATCGGGGTGTGCCTGTGGGCCGGGGATTCGCGGCTGTACCGGGTGCGCGACCACCAGCTGGAGCGCATCAGCACCGACCATTCGCTGATCCAGCGCCTGATTGACCAGGGCACGCTGGCCGAGGAAGAAGCCCACCTGCACCCGGCGCGCAATGTCATCACCCGTGCCGTGGGTGCCGATGAAGAACTGGCGCTGGATTGCCGGCTGTTTGAACCGCTGCCGGGAGACAGCTATATTCTGTGCTCCGATGGGCTTTACAATGAAGTCGATGAGCTCGACCTGTGTGACCTCGCAGCAGGCCTCAACCCGCGCGATGCAGCCGACTGCATGCTGACCGTGGCGCTGGAGGGCGGGGCTGATGACAACATTTCCGCAATCGTGGTGAAAATTCGTGACTAGTCCGGTGAATCACAGCGTCCAGTTCCAGCAGGCCAATGAGCGGCTCCGGCAGCTGGACCTGCAGCGCCTGCAAGGCCAGATCAGCCCGGAAGCCTATCGTGAAGAGCGGCAGGAAATCATTCGCTATCTGAATCAGGAGCAGCCCAGCGACACGCCACTGTCAGAGCATCCCAGCGAAGAGCCCACCCGCAGCAAATGGTGGTGGAACCGCTAGGGTGCGGTGCGGGCAGGGCAGTCTGCAGGCTGTGGCTGACCACAGCATCATGGCACCGGGCAGGCATTCTGCATTCAGGAGGGCATTGGGCAGTGCAGGACAAAAACACCCGGATGGGGGTATTCCAGAAAGAGAAAACCCGCCCAATCTCATCCTGAGGGGGGCGGGTCTCATGCGCAACGTCCTGTTGAGTCTTCCTTGCAGGTCTCACTGGGTTACAGCGTCACCTGTCATCCTACGGCGGTCCTTCCTTCGGGTCATCCTGACCAGCATCCCTGTGCCGTGTAACCATCATCGCGGAAACACGATCCTCAAAAAAGCTTACATTCCTGACACAGTGTGTACGCTTTGGCTTACAGCAGCAGGGCCGACAGGATCGGGCCGGCTGGCTTTGCAGCCTGCGGTGAAGCTGCTAAGTTAGCAGACAGAGTTTTTTGATCGCTGTCCTGAACATGAGTGCATTTTCACAACACCTGCCCGAGGTCTGGCAACACTGGCTGCACGACAACCTGCAGCGCGGCTGTGATCCCGACCAGCTGCTGGACACCCTGCGCCAGAACGGTTTTGGCGACCTGATCGACCAGACGGCGGCGCAGTTGACCGCACATGGCGGCCAGCTGCCGGACCGGCCCTATGCGCTGCTGGCGGAGCCGATCCGCCGACTGGGCCGCAACCAGCTGGAGCCCTGTGATGGCCTGCAGCCGCGCATTCGCCTGCAGCTGAGCCAGCCGGTGGTGGTGCTGCTGGATGGCGTGCTGACCGGAGCAGAGTGTGAGGCCCTCATTGCCCTGGCCCAGCCGCAGCTGCAAAGCTCCACCGTGGTCGAGGACCAGGGTGGCGGGGCGGTGCTGGACCAGCGCCGTAGCAGCGTGGGCACGGGGTTTCCCCGGCGCACCCAGGTGCTGGCGGACCAGATCGAGCGGCGCATCGGCCAGTGGCTGGATTATCCGGTGGAGCGGCTGGAGGGCATGCAGGTGCTGTGCTATCAGCCGGGCGGCGAATACCGGGCGCACTTTGATTTTTTTGACCCGGCGCTGGGCGGCAGTGCGCGCCATCTGGCCAAAGGGGGACAGCGGGTGCTGACCGTGGTCCTGTACCTGTCTGACGTGGCCGCTGGCGGGGGCACATCTTTTCCGGAGCTGGGGCTGACCATCCAGCCTCACCGGGGCAGTGCCCTGTGCTTCATCAATGTCCAGGCGGAAGGCACACCGGACCGGCGCACCCTGCATGCGGGGCTGCCGGTCATCGAGGGCACCAAGTACATTGCCACGCTGTGGTGGCGCGAACGGGACTATACCAGCGCAGACTGAAGCTCCAAGGGTGCGTCAGGACCGCAGTGGGCGGGGCCTAGAATTGCGCTTCCAGCCGCAGCAGTGCCGACAGGTGGTGGTCACGGTGGGCCAGCCGGTCGTTGAAGTAGTTCAAATCCCCACGTACAAAAAACCACTCGCGCCAGACCGGTTGCCGCCAGCTCACAAACGGACCATAACTGTCCAGCCGAAGGGCCGTGTCGCGGATGTGTCCCCCGGCCAGTACCCCATAGGTCAGGTCCTGTCCTTCCCAGTAGTGGCGGGTCTTCGACAGCCGGTGGGCATAGCTGACCCCCAGGTCACGCTGTTCATGGGCAAAGGTATAGGTGGACAGCAGGGTGCTGCCGACCTGATCGGCGGGCAAATAGTCCACCTGCACATCGGTGCGGGCGTATTCACGGCTCTTGCTGCCATAACGCAGGGTCTGACCCAGCAGCACACGGTATTCCGGCTCAGGCCACCACACCTTGTCGGCACGGCCCCGGATGTAAATGTCCGTGCCCGAGCGCACCCCCAGATCCAGATCGGTGTCGATGCCCCGGCCCGCGTCGCCGAGCAGGCGTAGCGCCACCGAGGCGTTGTCACGCCGGGCCTGGTCATTCACCTGCGAGGGGCGGGGCAGGCTGGTCTGTTTGCTGGCGGCGGGGGCACGTCCCGTGGTGGGCAAATTCAGGCGCTGTTCTTCTTCAATCAGGTCATCGCCAAACACCAGCCGCAGGCGGTTTTTGGCATTGGGCAGCTTGACGTTGCCACGCAGCCGCAACCGCGCGTCAAAGCCATCATACTCGTTCCAGCTGTGGTCCATGAACACCGTCAGGTGGGCACGGGCCTCCGGATTGTACTGGTCGCCAAACCAGTGGTCCATGCGGTGGGCCTGCTGTTGCAGGCGCTGGCGCACCTCATCACGGTTGCGGTCAATCCAGTCGGCAGTGCGTTCCAGCACACCAGGACTGTTGGCGTCTGTCTCCGGGGCCGCTGGGGCCGTGGCGGCCGGGGAAAGGGAAGCTGCGGGGGCGGACTCGGCAGCCTGCAGGGTCACAGGGCTCAACAGTGCGGCACAAACAAGAAACGGTCGCATGAAAAAGGTCAGGTCAATCAATTGGGTCCAGCATAAAACCCTCTTTTGTAAACAGCCAGTCCGGACTGTCGGCAATATTGTACAGCGCCCGGACCGCGTGGACGGGACCCACAAGCACAAGGAGGCCCCTCCACAGTCCAGAGGTTTTTTTTGAAAAAATACTGCAGCAAGCGCACTGGCCGTCGGTCAGGCGGCCATCCCGTGCGTGCAGCAAACCAGAAAAAAATCCTGCTGAAGGCTGGCCCAGACACTGGGGCGTGCCGGTGGATGCTGTCCGCTCGGCCTGTGCTGCATGGACCCTGCATGATTTGCAAGATTTGTACACAGTCACACTGGTGACCTGAGTCAATGGTGAGTTAAGGTCGTATTAATAAAAACCATTGCGTCCTTGATCGCGCCTTCATCATGCACACGAATCCCCCTTCGTTGTCGAAGCCGCTGGCGGTGTTGTTTGATCCACAGCGTCTGGGTGCACGTGAACAGCGGGCTTTGGCCAGTTTTTCACAGTCCTGGACGATGCGGGCCGGCCAGCCGCTGGTGTACCGGCAGATTCAGACCCTGAAGGCCCAGGGGGTGCACCATGTGGTGCTGTTGCTGCCCAACCCCGATGACCTGTTGCTCAGCCAGCTGCCCGAGTGGTCGCGGGTGCTCGGCTGCCAGATTGATTTGCAGCGTCATCAGCTGTCCCTGCGCCACCGTGCCCAGACCCTGGCGCTGGAGCAGGTGACGCAGCTGCTGCAACAGGTGCTGTCGGTGTATGACTGTCGCGGCGGGCTCTGGCTGCAGAATCTGGACCAGCTCTGCGACAGTCGGCAACTGGACCTGAACCGGCAGCGCAGTGAAGCCATTTCGGTGTGGCAGCAGCCCGGCATGGCCAGTGCTGAAGATGTGCCGCTGTTTTGTGGCCTGTGGCTGGACCCGGCGGCCTGCCGTACCTTGCGTGACCTGCTTCAGGGTTCTTTCAGTGCGGCGGTGAGCTGGCTGCGCCAGCAGTGGCAGGCTGCGCCCGCGCTGCCGGATCTGGCCTGTCAGGATTGTCAGGCGACGGCACTGAGCACCGGCATTGCATCGCGCAGCTTCAACGAGGTGCGCATTGATCCAGTGCAGGGTCGGGTGTCCAAGCAGTCCAGCCAGCGCCACAAGATCGCCCGTGAAATTGAGTTTTATCAGCGTCTGCCGGATGGGCTGCGCCTGTATTTTCCCCGCCTGCTGGGCGAGTGGGACCATGGCCAGCGTCTGGGCTATGAGCTGGAGTTCTTTCCCTTTGCCTCGCTGTCGCAGCACTGGGTGTTTTATGCCTTGCCGGACGCGGTGTGGCAGCGGGCACTGGGCCATGTGCTGGACCTGCAGGGGCAGTTCGCCGACTGGTCACTGAACCAGCTGGATGTGCCGCCCGCCTATCCGCAGGGGGCCGAGTTTGCCATTGCCCTGAACCGTTTTTATCTGGGCAAGCTGCAGGAGCGTCTGGCGGCCGTGGCGCAGCCCGCCCTGCAGAATCTGTTACAGGCGCCACGGATCTGGGTCAACGGGGTGGCGCTGGAGGGCCTGCCCCGGCTCATGCCCCAGCTGGAAACGCGGGTGGCGCAGCTGTGCAGCCGTGCAAGGCCGGGTTTTGTGCATGGCGACCTGTGTTTTTCCAACATCCTGCTGGAGCCTGCCAGCGGCATGGTGCGGCTGATTGATCCACGGGGCGATTTTCTGGGCTCGGTGAACTGTGGCGATCCACGCTATGACCTGGCCAAACTGCTGCATTCGGTGCATGGCCAGTATGATTTCATCATCCATGACCTGTTCAGTGTGCAGCAGGATGGGGTGAGCTTTGAGCTGCGCCTGCCACGCAATCACCAGTTGGACCGGCTGCGCCACTGGTTCTGTGAGGCGCTGCTGGCCCGAGGGCATCGCGTCGAGGACCTGAAAATCCTCGAAGCCATGCTGTTCCTGTCGATGCTGCCCATGCACGCTGATCAGCCGGACCGTCAGCTGGCTTTCTGGCTGATTGGCCTGCAGATCCTCAACGAAGTGCTGCAGGGGGTGGCCCATGCGCCCTGTGAAGGCAGCTGGTCACCGCTGTGGCCACAATTGTCTGCGGCGGCCCTGCGGCCCTGAGCCCCGCCTGTCCTGAGCACCAGACGCCCCGTCGAAGCGTGGTGCCGTGTCCCGTACAGCCGTTTTGCGGCTAGACTGTGGGGGCTGGGCCGCCTGTCTGCTTCTGTCTGAACGGGGGCAGTCTGGTTTGTACAGGATGCCACCATGCCCAAAAATATCTTGTTGGTTGAGGATGATCCCGGCATTGCCGATCCCCTGCAGATGGCCCTGCGCCGCGAAGGCTGGCAGGTGATCTGGCACAGCACGGTCGAGCAGGCCGCCCGGCTGCTGCAACAGCCGGTGTCGCTGGATGCGGTGATTCTCGATGTGGGCCTGCCCGATGGCGATGGCTACACCCTGTGCCGACAGATCCGCCAGCAGTCCCGGGTGCCGGTGCTGTTCCTGACGGCCCGCTCGGAGGAGCTGGAGCGGGTGCTCGGGCTGGAGCTGGGGGCCGATGATTACTGCAGCAAGCCCTTCAGCCCCCGGGAGCTGGTCGCCCGCATCAAGGCGATCTGGCGGCGCAGCCGTCCCGAGGGTGAACTGGCCCCGACACCTCCGGCTGAGTTATCCACAGGTTTATCCACAGGCCAGACCCTGGTCCCGCTGGATCTGGGCCGTGCGCTGGCCTGGGGTGCGTGGCAGTTTGATCCGCTGCGC
Organism: Pseudomonadota bacterium; assembly: GCA_052034295.1. Taxonomy (GTDB): domain Bacteria; phylum Pseudomonadota; class Gammaproteobacteria; order Pseudomonadales; family Moraxellaceae; genus JBPOIS01. The sequence continues at coordinate 18,448 of JBPOIS010000036.1, read as the reverse complement.
CTGCAGGTACACTACCATGCCCGGCTGCTGAACCTGACCCGCTATGAGCTGCGCCTGCTGGTGCTGCTGCTGCGCCATCCGGGGCGGGTGTGGTCGCGCGAGCAGTTGATGCAGCAGGTCTGGGACCATCCGGAGCACAGCCTGGACCGTACGGTGGACAGTCACATCAAAACCCTGCGCCACAAGCTGCGGGCGATTGCCCCGGGAGAAGACCCGATCGAGACCCACCGGGGGCTGGGTTACAGCCTGCGCCCCGCGCCTCCCGTGGCCTGAAGCACAGGGCCATGGAGGTGGGCAGACCGCAGCTGTCGATTTTTTTTCGCATCTGGCTGGCACTGGCGCTGATTCTGGCGCTGGGTGGGGCCGTGTTGCTGATCGGGCTGGAAAGCCAGATCAAACCCCTGCTGCGCCAGTCGGTGGAGGACACCCTGGTGGACAGCAGTCGGCTGTTGGCGGTTTGGGTGGCCGAAGATGTGGCGCAGGGACGGGTCCGGCAGCCGGATTTTGACGCCCGCATCCAGACCGTGCTCAGGCAGCCGCTCAACGCGCGGATCTGGCAGTTTGAAAAAAATCAGGTGCGTACCCGGCTGTACATCACCAATGCCCAGGGGCGGGTGCTGTATGACTCCACCGGACGGTCGGTGGGGGCGGATTTTTCCCGCTGGAATGACGTGTACCTGACCCTTCGGGGCCGGTACGGGGTCCGCAGCACCCGCAGCACACCCGGGGATGACCGCAGTTCGGTGATGTATGTCGGGGCCCCCATCGTACATCAGGGCCGACTGATCGGGGTGCTCAGCCTCGGCAAACCGGCCCTGTCGGTGCAGCAGTATCTGGACAGTGCCAGAACCGCGCTGCTGCAGCGAATCGGCTGGGCGCTGCTGCTGATGGCGCTGCTGCTGACCGGGGTGGCGCTGTGGGTGCGGGACAGCCTGCAACGGGTGCGCCGCTATGCACTGTCACTGCTGGGGACGGCCCGGCAGGCGCCGCATTTTTATCTGGCCCGGGAGCTGAATGAGCTCTCGGCCAGCATCGCCCAGATGCGCGACACGCTGGAAAACCGCCACTACGTCGAACGCTATGTGCAGACCCTGACCCATGAGCTGAAAAGCCCGCTGACCGCGATTGCCGCCAGTGCCGAGCTGCTGGCTGAGCCGCTGGCGCTTGAGGATCGGCAGCGTCTGAGCAACAACGTCCTGCAGCAGAGCCAGCGCCTGCATGGGCTGGTGGAGCGCATGCTGCTGCTGACCCGGCTGGAAAACCAGCGCCAGCCCTTTGAGCGGCAGCCGGTGGACCTGATGGCGCTGTTGCGCCAGCAATGGCAGTCCCGCGCACAGCTGGCCCGACAGCGCCAGTTGCAGTGGCAGTGTGCCGGGCCGGACCCGCTGTGGGTGCAGGCCGAGCCGTTCTGGCTGGGGCAGGCACTGGGCAATGTACTCGACAATGCGCTGGATTTCGCCTCGCCGGGCAGTGTGGTGCAGGTGGCGGTGCAACCGCAGGGGGCGCGGGTCCAGGTCCGGATCAGCAATGCCGTGGCGGCCCCACTGCCGGACTATGTGCTGACGCGGGCCTTTGAGCGGTATTTTTCCCTGCCGCGCCGCGATGGCCGCAAGGGCAGCGGCATCGGCCTGACGCTGGTCGCCGAGGTGATGCAGCGTCATGGCGGACAGGCGCAGCTGCAGGCGCAGGGCCTGCAGGTGAGCGTGCTGCTGGAGCTGCCTGTGTCCTGAGGGCCGGTCTGGCACACAGATTTCACCGCCATTTCACAGCCGTGCCGGATCACTTCACGGATTTCCCTTGCCCGCCCGCCACACTGGCGCTCACCAGAAGGGGAGAAAAAAATCATGCGTTCCGTGTTGATGGGCAAGGTCTTGGTGATCGGGCTGCTGTGTGGGGTGATGCTGGTGGTGTTCGCGATGGTGCGCGGGCTGATCCATGAGCGTGAGCGCTACCAGCAGCAATTGCAGCAGGATGTGGGCCGCAGTCAGGTGCAGCCGCAGCGGTTGATCACCCCATTCATCCGTGTGCCTGAACAGTGGCAGCAGCCCTGTGTGCAGGACCCGCGCCAGTCCTGTGCCATGACGGCATGGCGACAGATCGTGCCGCTGCAGAGCCGGTGGCAGGGCAAAGCCCTGGTGGATGGGCAGCGCTACCGCCGCAATGCCTACCGCGTGCTGGCCTGGCAGGCCCGGTGGCAACTGGACACCCAGTATCCACTGCAACAGGCTGAGCAAAAAGCCCAGGCTGCCGGGCACAGCCTCGACTGGCGCCGGGCGCAACTGTGGCTGGGGGTGACTGACCTGCGCGGCCTGGACCAGCTGCCGGTGCTGGTGGCGAATGATCAGCGCCATGTGTTTGAATTTGCTGAAAACGGCGCCCCGGACGACATACAGGGCCAGTGGGTGACCCTGCCGCTGGGCGGACTGCTGGCCAGTGCCCGGCCTGCCCAATGGCCGGTGCAGCTGCAACTGGCCCTGAACGGTATCCAGCGGCTGAGTCTGGTGCCGCTGGGGCAGGGCAGTCAGGTGCGCCTGCAGTCGAACTGGCCGCATCCGCACTTTGACGGCGACAGCCTGCCCAGCCAGAAGACGCTGACCGCCCGGGACTTCAGCGCACAGTGGCACACCAGCTATCTGAATGTCGAAAACAACCGCCTGCTCAATCAGCCGCAGCCTGTCCCCCCCTCACAGGCCCGTTTGGCAGACCCAGAGGGGCTGATCTCGCCAGCAGCGTCGGCGCAGACGTTCCGCAGCCTGAGCGTGACGTGGGTGAATCCGGTGTCGGTGTACACCCTGACCGACCGCAGCCTGAAATACGCCATGCTGCTGGTGCTGATGACCTTTGGGACTTTTTTTCTGGTGGAAATCCTGCATGGCTGGCGCGTGCACCCGATCCAGTATGGGCTGGTGGGCGCGGCGCTGGCGGTGTTTTATGGGCTGGTGCTGTCGTTTGGTGAGGTGGTGGGCTTTGCCGGGGCCTATCTGGGCGGCTGTCTGGCCTGTGTGGGGCTGATCGGCTGGTATGTGGCGCAGGTGCTGGGCGGCTGGCGGCGCGGCCTGATGCTGGCGGCTGGGTTGTCGGCGCTGTATGGCACCACCTACCTGTTGCTGTCTTCGGAGGACTACACGCTGATGATGGGTTCGGTGCTGGTGTTTGTGCTGATTGCAGTGGTGATGTTCGTCACCCGCCGGGTGGACTGGTATGGGCTGGATCAGCCGGAGGCCCCGATGCTGGCCAGTGCCGCTCCGGATTGTGTCGGGGAGACAGAGGTATGAACCCTGACCGTCAAAACCACACGGCACCCGGGGCCATGCCGCCCTGTCTGGGCTGGCACCGGGGTGAGCTGCGCGCATGGTGCACAGTGCACGGGGTGGCGCTGATCACCCTGGGCAGTGTGGCGTGGGTGGGCGGTGTGTGGTGGGTGGGGTTCAGCCAGCACCACGTGACCACCATCCAGCACACCAGCGGCCCCTGAAGGGGTTCAGGGCTGTGACCCGGCCCGCTGCGCCAGCAGGGCCTGCATGGCGCGGCTGTGGCGCTCCAGGGCCATCACCGCCAGCACCAGCCCACAGAACACCAGCAGGGACAGCCCCCCGGCGATGGCCATCATCGACTGGGTGCGCAGTTCGGCTTTTTTGGTCTGGGTGTCGTGCTGTTTTTGCAGCGCTTCGGCGTAGGCGGCCTGCTGCGCTTCCTGTTGCTGCACAAAGGCCTGCCGCTGCGCGTGTTCACGTTCACGGCGCAGGGCCACCCAGCCGTCCAGCAGGCGCTGGGCCTGAGCGGCGGATTTGGCCTGGGCGAGGATGTCAATCAGCTCTTTCATGACCCGGGTTTTGGTGGGCAGGCTGTCATCATCGGCCACAGTCAGGTAGAGGCCACCTGCAGTATCCTGACGCTGCGGCTTGTTTTCGGAGTCCACATCGTACAGGGAGAGCACCTGAAAAAGGTCCTGCTGGGCTTCAGTCACCACCACCTCAGCGGTGTGGGCGCAGCTCCCGTCGTCATAATAGCTGTCACAGCGGGTTTCGGTGAGGTTGACCAGACTCAGACCATGGCGCTGTAGCTGGGCCTGCAGGGCGTCCACAGTTTTCAGGAATTCCTGCAGGGCGGCACTGCGCGACTGTCCCGACACGCTGGGCTGGTCTTCATTGGGCAGGCTGCCCGGTTCAGCGTCATCAGTGGGGTTGGGCTGGGCCGGTGTGTCGAGGTGCTGCTGTACCTCGGACAGTTTGAGCTGGACCGGTTCCGGCGGCGTGACCGGCTTGGGCTCGGCGGGCTCTCGGGTGGGGGTGACGGCATACAGCAGGGCCACCACGGCACCGATCAGCGCCAGGGTGGCCAGCCCCCCCAGCAGCAGCGGCAGCCAGCGGGCCAGCCGGAAAATCACCCGTTGTTCAAAGCGTTCAGTCAAAGGACCTGAAGACATCATGGTTGTACTCGATCTGTGGTGTGCATGGGGCAGCCGGAAAACAACGGCCGGCCTGTAGACTCTGCTGGACTGTAGCGACCGGACTGGACAGGTTGTGTCGTGCGGTTCTGGGCAGGCAAAAAAATCCCCGCCGAAGCGGGGAAAGGATTTCAAATCGCTCAGGGCGTCAGAACCACCTTGCGGCATTCTTCCTGGCGTTTTTCAAAAATTTCATAGCCCTTGGCTGCATCGGCAAGCTTCATGCGGTGGGTGATGATGGCCTCGGGCGAGAGGTCGCCATTTTCGATGTGTTGCAGCAGCTCCGGCAGCAGGTGGTGCACATGGGTCTGGCCCATCTTGAAGGTCAGGCCCTTGTCGAAGGCATCACCAAACAGGAAGCCATGGATTGGCCCGGCATACACCCCCGGCACACTGACCACGCCGCCACGGCGCACCGCCGCCATGCACTGGCGCAGGGCCGCGCCGCTGGAGCCCTCCAGCTTCAGGTTGGTCAGCACGGTTTCAATCAGGCTGCCCTTGGCCTCAAAGCCAATGGCATCAATCACCGCATCCACACCCCGGTGACCGGCGGTCTGCTGGATGATGGTTTCGGCCGGGTCCACCTGATCAAAGTTCACCGGGATGGCCCCGTAGGTCTTTTGTGCATAGTCGAGCCGGTAGCCGTTGTGATCGACCATGAAAATCTGTGCAGCGCCCAGCATTTGCGCACAGGCCGCGCTGAGCAGGCCCACTGGACCCGCCCCAAAGATCGCCACCGAACTGCCCTTCTTGACCTGGGCATTCTGCACGGCCTGCCAGGCGGTGGGCAGGATGTCGCTCAGGAACAGCACTTTTTCATCGGACAGCGAGCCGGGCACTTTAAATGGGCCTGCGTTGGCCTTGGGCACGCGGACATACTCGGCCTGGCCACCCGGCACGCCCCCGTACAGGTGCGAATAGCCAAACAGGGCGGCCCCCGGCGGAATGCCCTTTTTATTGACCAGCGAACCGCGACCGGTGTTGGTGGTTTCGCAGGCGGCGGTCAGGTCCATCTGGCAAAAAAAGCACTCGCCGCAGGCAATCACAAAGGGGACCACCACGCGGTCGCCTTTTTTTACGGCGGTCACGGCCGGTCCAGCCTCTTCGACGATGCCCATGAATTCATGGCCAAAAATATCGCCCTGCTCGGTGGCGGGGATCTTGCCACGGTACAGGTGCAGGTCAGAGCCGCAGATGGCGGTGGCGGTGACGCGCAGGATGATGTCGTCATCCTGCTGGAGGGTGGGGTCATCGACGTTGTCGATGCGGACGTCTTTGGGACCGTGATAGGTGAGGGCGCGCATGGCTGGCTCCTTGGGTGGGCAGGGCAGGTTCACCTTGAACGGTTTACCGGCCTGTGCCCAGCGAAGGGCTGTGCAAGGCGCGTTGTGACTGTGTTTCAGGCGTAAGCGCCTGTAGCTGCACCGGCGCGATGGTGCGCACCCGTGCATAAAAAAATCCCCGCACCGGGCGGGGATTTTTGGCGTGTTTTTTTACACGCGTTCGATGATGGTGGCGATGCCCTGACCGAGGCCGATGCACATGGTGGCCAGACCGATCTGGGTGTCCTGCTGCTCCATGACGTTCAGCAGGGTGGTGGTGATCCGCGCACCGGAGCAGCCCAGTGGGTGGCCCAGGGCGATGGCGCCGCCGTTCAGGTTCACCTTGTCCAGCTTGTCCAGCAGGTTCAGGTTTTTCAGCACGGCCAGACCCTGCGCGGCAAAGGCTTCGTTCAGCTCGACGGTCTGGATGTCCTCGATGGACAGGCCAGCACGCTTCAGCGCCTTCTGGGTGGCCGGCACCGGACCGAAGCCCATGATCGCCGCGTCACAGCCAGCGATGGCCATGCTGCGGATTTTGGCACGGGGCTTGAGGCCCAGCGCCTGGGCGCGTTCGGCCGACATCAGCAGCATGCACGAGGCACCGTCGGACAGCGCCGAGGAGGTGGCTGCGGTGACGGTCCCGGCCTTGGACGGGTCAAACACCGGGCGCAGGGCCTTGAAGGCGTCCAGATTGGCATCCGGACGGATCACTTCGTCGATTTCACACAGCACGCGGAAGCCGTTTTCGTCGTGGCCTTCGATGCCGATGATTTCATTCTTGAAACGGCCTTCCAGGGTGGCCGCCCAGGCGCGGCGGTGCGATTCCACCCCGAATTCGTCCTGCATGTCACGGGTGATGCCGTTCATGCGGCCGAGCATCTCGGCGGTCAGGCCCATCATGTTGGAGGCCTTGGCGTAGTGCTTGGAGGCTTCCGGGTTCAGGTCGATGCCGTGCATCATGCCGACGTGGCCCATGTGCTCGACACCACCGATGATGAACACGTCACCCTGATGGGTGGCGATCTGTGCTGCGGCGGTGTGGATGGCCTGCATCGACGAGCCACACAGGCGGTTGACGGTCTGGCCGCCCGCAGTCTTGGGCACATCGGCCAGCAGGGCGATGTTGCGGGCGACGTTCATGCCTTGTTCGAGGGTCTGGTTCACACAGCCCCAGATCACATCTTCGATTTCACTGGGGTCGAACTGGTTGCGGCGCAGGATGGCACGCACCAGCTCGGCGGACAGGCTGTCAGCGCGCACGTTGCGGAACATGCCGTTGCGGGATTTGCCCATGGCGGAACGGACGCCATCGACAATGACCACATCACGTGGATTCAGAGTTGCCATGTTCGGGGCTCCTTAACCGTAAAACTTCTTGTTGGCCGCAGCCATGTCCCGCAGCATCTGCGGCGCTTCATAGGCTTTGCCCAGGTGGGCGTATTGGTCACACAGGGCGACGAAGCTGGCGACACCAACCTGGTCGATGTAACGGCACGGGCCGCCACGGAACGGGGGGAAGCCGACGCCCATGATCATCGCCATGTCGGCTTCAGCCGGGGTGGCCACGATCTTGTCTTCCAGGCAGCGCACGGTTTCGTTGCAGAAGGCCAGCATCATGCGGTCGATGATTTCCTGGTCGTCAAAGGCGCGTTTTTCACCGGTGACACTGCTGGCAAAGACGTCATAGGCTGCGGCATCGACGACTTTTTTGGGCTTGCCCTTCTTGTCGAGTTCGTAGCGGTAGAAGCCCTGGCCATTTTTCTGGCCCAGACGCTTGGCGTCATACATCAGCTCGATGGCGCCCTTGTAGTCCGGTTTCATGCGGTCCGGGAAACCTTCGGCCATCACGTGCGCACCATGCACGCCGGTGTCGATGCCGACCACATCGGTCAGGTAGGCCGGGCCCATCGGCCAGCCGAATTTTTCCATGACCTTGTCGATCTGCTGGAAGTCCGCGCCGTCCTTGAGCAGCAGGTCAAAGGCGCCAAAGTACGGGAACAGCACGCGGTTGACCAGGAAGCCCGGGCAGTCATTGACCACCACCGGCACCTTGCCCATTTTCTGTGCCAGCACCACGGTGGTGGCGATGGCTTCGTCGGAGGATTTTTCACCGCGGATGACTTCAACCAGCGGCATCATGTGCACGGGGTTGAAGAAGTGCATGCCGACGAAGTTTTCCGGACGCTTCAGGCTCTGGGCCAGATGGGTGATGGAAATGGTCGAGGTGTTCGAGGCCAGGATGCAGTTGTCCTTGACCAGACCTTCGACTTCCGACAGCACGGCCTGTTTGACTTTCGGGTTTTCGACCACGGCTTCGATGACGATGTCCACGGCGCTGTCGCCGTTGTTGAAATCGCTGTAGCTCAGGGTGCGGTCGATGCGGCCCAGCACTTCAGCCATCTTGGCCGGGGTGGACTTGCCACGCTCGATTTGCTTGGACAGCAGCTTGGACGCTTCGCCAAAGCCCAGATCCAGTGCCTTGGTGTTGATGTCCTTCATGATGATCGGCAGGCCCTTGCTGGCTGCCTGATAGGCGATGCCGCCCCCCATGATGCCAGCACCCAGGACAGCGGCGCGGTTGACCGGGTGGGATTGTTTTTCCCACTTCTTGGCCATTTTCTTGACCACCTGGTCGTTCATGAACAGGCCAATCAGCGCACCGGCCTGCGGGGTGACGGCGGCTTTGGCGAAGTATTCGCTTTCGACCTTCAGGGCGGCGTCACGCGGCTGGCTGATGCTCTGCTGCAGCGAGTCCAGCACCAGTTTGGGGGCCGGATACTGGGCCGGGTTGGCCTTGGCCAGCACCATGCCTTTGGCACTGTTCAGCGCCATCATTTGTTCCAGCATGTTCAGCTTGACCGGGTCGAGCTTTTCCTGGCGGCGGGCCTTGTAGTCGATCTTGCCGGCGATGCACTGTTTGACCAGGGCAATGGCGGCATCGACCAGCTGTACCGGGGCCACGACGGCATCCACAGCACCGACTTTCAGGGCAGATTCCGGACGCTGCTCGGCGCCGGTGGCAATCCACTCGATGGCATTGTCCACGCCAATCACGCGCGGCAGGCGCACGGTGCCGCCGAAACCGGGGAAAATGCCCAGTTTGACTTCCGGCAGGCCGACCTTGGCGGCGGTGGACATCACCCGGTAGTCGCAGGCCAGACACATTTCAAAGCCGCCACCCAAAGCGATGCCGTTGATGGCCGCCACGGTGGGGAAGGGCAGGTCTTCAAAGGCGGAAAAAATGCCATTGACCGGGCCGAGCCATTCTGCGATGGCGGCTTCACCCTGGGCAAAGTTGTCGCCGAATTCGGTGATGTCAGCCCCGACGATGAACACCGGCTTGCCGGAGGTCACGATCAGGCCTTTGACGTCGCTGTTGTTTTTCAGGGCTTCTGTGGCCGCTTTGAGGTCTTCGACCGTGGGGCGATTGAATTTGTTGACCGATTCGCCTTGCAGGTCGAAACGCAGTTCTGCGATACCGTCCGACAACATCGAAACGGTGATGGCATTGCCTTGATAGATCATGCCGGAAATCTCCTGTTGGGAGGGAAAAAAAGCCACCAGCCGCAGGTCCATCCGGCTGGCAAAAAGTGCCACAAGTGTACGGCATGTTGTTGCTTTGGCAACAGGGGTGAATCCAAACGCCCATGACGGGACAGTCACCGAATGTTTCGGCACGGCAGAGCGGTGGATTTTTGGCAAAAAAAAACCGGCCCAGCGGGCCGGTGGGTGGGCGGCACGCGGGTTCAGCGGTACACCCAGCGTTTGCCATTCCAGTGGTAGCGGGCATAGGTCCGGTACACACTGTTGTAGACATAGGGCGAGCGCGACAGGGTCACGGTGCGCTTGCGGGTCACCTGGGTGGTGGTGGTGCGCTTGACGGCCGTGCTCTGCACCGTGGTGCCGTCCGCGGTCACCGTGGTGGTGGTCACCGGCTGGGCCACGGTGGTGGTGCGCAGGGTGGTGCCCGGTTCAGTCTGCACGCTATGGCTCTCGATCTGCGGGGTGCCTTCATCGACGATCACCGCCGCTGCGGGCTGCACCGGTGCAGTGGTGATCACCGTGGTGCTGGGGGCCGGGCTGGGTGTCACCACCACTGGGGTTCCATCGGGGGTGCTGGCCAGTACCGGACTGGGCACCACGGGCACGGCCGCCGGGGTGGTCACCACCACCGGTGCCCGGCCTGCACCGGAATCTACCAGCACGGCAGTTTCGGCGGCGTGGGCCGTACCGGCCAGCGACAGGGCAGCGCCCAGCAGGGTCAGGGTTGTTTTTTTCATGGGAAACATCCAGCGTCTCAACAGAAGGCCCATTGTGGTCAAGCCATTGCCCTGACCGTGTGCACGTGTGGCAAAGCGGCGTTTGGTTTGCGTAAACCTGCTGCGCCCTGTGTGGTGAACCGGTCAACCGGGCTGGGCTTTGTGCACAAAAACGCCACCGGCCTGCATCGCACCCCTGCGCCCCACGGCTTGCAATTACCCGTCCACAGCCTTATTAACGGCAGATGAACACGCCGTCCATTGATCCCGTTTTGCTGATTGCCCAGGCCGACCCCGACCGGGTACAGGCGCACCTGCGCGCGCTGCTCGCCACGCTGCCCAACCTGCCGGGCGTGTACCGCATGATCGGGGTGGACGGTGAGCTGCTGTACGTGGGCAAGGCCAAAAACCTGAAAAACCGCGTGTCCAGTTATTTTGTCAAAACCATCGACCACCCCAAGACCCGGGCACTGGTGGCCCGCATCCGCCACTTCGAGACCATCGTGGTGCGCAGTGAAACCGAGGCGCTGCTGCTGGAGCAAAACCTGATCAAACAGCACCGCCCGCCCTACAACATCCTGCTGCGCGACGACAAATCCTATCTGTATGTCTACCTGTCTGCCGACCAGCCCTACCCCCGGCTGGCGGTGGGTCGCGGCCGGCGCAACCATGAAGGCGGACATTTTTTTGGGCCATACCCCAGTGCCAATGCCGCCCGCGAAACCCTGCTGCTGATGCAGAAAATGTTTCAGGTGCGCCAGTGTGAAAACAGTTTTTTTGCCCAGCGCAAGCGCCCCTGTCTGGAGCACCAGATCAAGCGCTGCCGTGCGCCCTGTGTCGGACTGGTGTCACCGGAGGACTATGCCCGCGACGTGGACAATACCCGGCGTTTTTTGCGCGGAGAAAGCACCGAACTGAACCAGAAGCTGATCGGGATGATGGCGGCGGCGTCCGAGGGGCTGGATTTTGAAAAGGCTGCCCTGTACCGCGATCAACTGATCCTGTTGCGCGAGGTGCAGTCACAGCAGGCCGTGTACACCCTGAAGGGCGAAGCCGACATTCTGGCGATTGCCCAGCAGGCGGGTGTGGTCTGCGTGCACGTGATGACCGTGCGCGGTGGGCGGGTGCTGGGCGGCAAGAATTTTTTTCCGGATCTGGCGGTCCGCGAGGATGCCGGCGCGGTGCTGTCGGAATTCATGGCCAGTTTTTATTTCCAGCTGGCCGAAGAGCTGCCGGAGGAGCTGATCACCAGCGTGGCACTGCCGGATCAGGCGGCGCTACAGGCGGCACTGGCCGAGCAGTTTGGCCAGAAAGTCAGCCTGAAATCGCGGGTGCGCGAGACCCGTGCCGACTGGCTGGAGCTGGCCGAGCTCAACGCCAGCACCGCCCTGAAGGCCCGGCTGGGCAACCAGCTGGAGCTGCGCGAGCGTTTCCGGCTGTTGCAGGACTTGCTGGCCGGGGACCTGCAGGGCTGGGTGATTGACCGGATCGAATGCTTCGACATCAGCCACACCATGGGCGAGGCCACGGTGGCCTCGTGTGTGGTGTTCGATCAGGGGGGCGCCCGCAAGCGCGACTACCGCCAGTACAGCATCAGTGACATCACCGGCGGCGACGACTACGCGGCCATGCGGCAAGCGCTGAAGCGTCGCTACAGCAAGCAGCCACTGCCCGACCTGTTGCTGATTGATGGCGGCAAGGGCCAGCTGGGCATGGCCCGCGAGGTGATGGCCGAGCTGGGCCTGAATCCGCTGATGCTCGGCGTGTCCAAGGGCGAAGGCCGCAGGCCGGGGCTGGAAACCCTGCACTGGGTCGATGGGCGCAGCCTGCAGCTGGAACCGGACCACAAGGCGCTGCACCTGATCCAGCAGGTGCGCGATGAGGCGCACCGCTTTGCCATCACCCGGCACCGGGCCAAGCGCGACAAGCGCCGGGGTGGGTCGGTGCTGGAGCTGATTCCGGGGCTGGGGCCGAAGCGCCGCCGTGACCTGCTGACCCATTTTGGCGGGATCCAGCAGTTGCTCAGTGCCTCCGAAAACGAAATCGCTGCGGTGTCCGGTATCGGCAGGACCCTGGCGCGCACGGTGTACCAGGTGCTGCACGAGTGAGCGTGCGTCAGGGCCGCGGTTTTTCTTAAAAAAACCTTGTGCCTTAAAATATTAAGCCCATGATTCGGCTTGTGATTTGTGAAAAACAAGAATAAGCAGGGCATTCGCATGGGCCCCTCTGGCCAAGGCCCGGAGGGCAGCGCATGATGGGCCCATTCCCGGTGCGATGCAGTGTCAACGGTGGCCTGTGCAGCCGGTGAATCCTGTAGGATGGATCAGGTGCTTTATGCGTGCATTGATGTCTGTTGTTTCGGTGATTTCCCTCCTGGCCAGCGGCGCTGCGCTGGCTGCAACGCCTGCGGCAACCCCGGCGGGTGCGCCCGTGGTGCAGTCGGCCACGGCCGCCAAAACCACCCCGGCCGCTACAGTCGCCACGGCGGTCAAGGCTGAAAAACCAGCCGTCCACAAGGCAGCCGTCCACAAGGCAGCCGCCCACCCGGCCAAACCCGCTGCCCCTGTGACTGCACCGGCCCACCCGCACGCCTGAGCGGCAGGGCAGGTTCCCGACACCGGCTCTGGCCGGTGTTTTTATTTGGAAGACTCGGGGGTGCTGTCTTCGCTGGGGTCTCGATTGGTCACCACACTGGCGGCTGCGGTGCCGGTGGCCAGTGCTGCACCCGACGTGCCGGGTCGCGGGCTGGTGGTGGTCGCGTCCGGCGCTTCGGCGTCCAGCAGTACGGGACTGGCGGCCGGCTGGGCGATGCCCGCACGGGCCAGACCGGCATGGATCGCCGACAGCACTTCATCGGTGGAGCTGATCACATCCACCTGACGACAGGTCTGGATCCACCAGCGCACCATCAGGTGGTTGCCGTCTTCCCCCAGTTCGGTCAGGACAATGGTTTTGGGCTGCTCATGGGCCACACTGGGACAGCGTTGCAGCGCCTCATAAATCACCTGCTTGGCGTGGGCCGGATCATCGCTGCGGCCAATGCCGATGTGCACCTGCACCCGGCGGTTCTGGTAGGCGGTGTTGACGGTCACGGCATTGGTGTACAGCTGCGAATTGGGGATGACGATGCGCCGCCCATCGTAGGTGCGCAGGTAGGTGGCGCGGATCTGGATGTCCTCGACGATGCCTTCGTGCTTGTCGGTGATGATCTGGTCGCCGATGCGGAACGGCTCTGACAGCAGGATGATCATGCCAGACAGCAGGTTTTGTACGATGTCCTTGAAGGCAAAGCCGATCGCCAGCGAACCCAGCCCCAGCGTGCTCATCAGCTGCGCCGGGGTAAAGCCCGGAATCGCCACCACCATGGCAATCATGAAGCCCATGAACACAATCAGGGTACTGCCCAGCCGGTTCAGGGCCAGCACCAGATTCTGCTTGCGGGCGCGGTGGGCCAGCATGCGGCGGACAATTTTCTTGAACAGCCGCGACAGCAGCCAGAACAGGACAAACACCCCCAGCGCGATTGCCAGATAGGGCACGCGTTCCCAAAAGGCCTTGATGATGCTGTTGATGGAGGTGTAAACGCCCTTGTATTCATTGGCCTTGTCCACCACGCTGTCCTTCACGGCCAGACTGGCATCCTTGGCGGCATCGGCAGTGTTGGTGAGCACCTTGCGGGTGGCATCCACCGGATCAGTCGCCGTCTGGACCCACAGCAGGCCCAGCTGGGCCTGGGCGTGTTGCCACAGCACGGACAGGGGAATGTTCATGGAAAGCAGGACCAGCAGTGACGCACAGAAGCCGGAATTATGCCCGAGCCGGACGGACAAGAGTGCAACAGGGTGTTAACATCGTGCAGGATTGCCGGACCGCCTGCACAGATCAGTCGATCAAAACACTTGGCAGGGCCAAGCGTTCAGGTTAAAACAGGGTGAAGCATAAGAAAAACTGGATGCCTGCCATGGACCGCTCACCGCACCTGCTGATTATTGACGACATTGCGGACAATATTCAGGTGGCCATGAGCATCCTGAAGGAAAACCACTACGAGTTTTCCTTTGCGCTGTCGGGCGCTGAGGGCCTGGACGTGGCGCGGCGCACCGCCGACCGCCTCGACCTGATTTTGCTGGACATCATGATGCCGGAGCTGGATGGCTACAGCGTCTGCCAGCAGCTCAAGGCCGATCCGCTGACCCGTGATATTCCGGTGATTTTCCTCACCGCCCGTGTGGATGTGGATTCGGTGACCCGGGGCTTTGAGGTCGGTGGGGTGGATTACCTGAGCAAGCCCTTCCACGCCGAGGAGCTGCTGGCGCGGGTACGCACTCACCTGCAGCTGTACCGGGCCCGGCAACTGCTGCAGCGCCACAACCTGTCCCTGGAACACAAGCTGGCCTTTGTGCGTGAGCGGTTTTTGACCGAACTGGAGTCCAGCCAGCGTGAGATGATTTTTTTGCTGACCGAACTCATGGAGGCCAATTCGGATGAAACCGGCAAGCACATCCGCCGCCTGTCCGAGATTGCCGCGCTGCTGGCCAGTCTGCACCCCAGCCTGTCGGCCGAAGATGCCGAAATCCTCCGCTATGCCTCGCCCATGCACGACATCGGCAAGATGACCATCCCCCACGAGATCCTGCACAAGCCGGGACCGCTCAATGAGGCCGAGTTTGCCATCATGCAGACCCACGCCAGCAATGGACATCAGCTGCTGAAAAACTCCTCGCGGCGCCTGCTGAATGCGGCTGCGATCATCGCCCACCAGCACCATGAAAAATGGGACGGCAGCGGTTATCCGCAGGGCCTGAAGGGCAATGACATCCACATTTATGGCCGTATCGTGGCGCTGGCCGATGTGTTTGATGCCCTGACCCACAAGCGCTGCTACAAGGACGCCTGGCCGCCGCTGGAGGCGCTGGCGTTCATTCAGGCGCAGCGCGGCCGGCACTTTGACCCGCAGCTGGTGGACCTGTTCAGCAACCATTTTCAGCTGTTCTGCGGCATCTGTGAGCAGGGTGAGCGCAGCGACCCGCTCCGCCTGGACCCGACCGCGTGAGCCGCATGCGCATTCCGGGGCGCGCCCTGGTCCTGTGGCTGGGACTGTGCTGGCTGGCGGGCCTGGGGCTGGCCTGGGCGCAGCCGGAGCCCTCGGCTGCGGCCACGCCAGCGCTTGCAGTACCGGCCGGTCGGGTGTCCCTGACCCCGGAGCAGCAGGCCTGGATTGCCCAGCACCCGGTGGTGCGCTATGGGGTGGAAAACGAGTGGCCGCCGTTCGTCATCCGCAACAGCACCGGAGGCGAGCCGGTGGGCATCACCCCGAGCATGCTGGACCGCATCAGCGCCCTGACCGGCCTGCAGTTCCGGTCTGAGTCCGGCGACTGGAATACCCTGCTGGAGGCTACCAAGTCCGGCGAGCTGGACCTGCTGCCGACGACTTCCTACACTCCGGAGCGCGCGCGGCAGCTGGCCTTCAGTGAGCCCTACGCAGCCAATGTGCCATATTTTTTTGTGGACCAGCACAGCCAGATCCGCAGCATCCGTGATCTGGATGGCAAGTCTGTGGCGGTGGTGAAAGGCTACTCCTATGTGGATTACCTGCGCCACAGCTACCCAAACGTGCGCATCATTGAGGTGGAAAACCTCGGGCAGGCCGTCACCCGCGTGCTCAACCGCCAGGCCGATGGGGTGGTGGACTCCTATCTGGCACTCACCTATTACATCAACCAGAGCGGTGCTGCGTCGCTGGTGCCGCTACAGGCCCTCGGCCTGAACCAGCCGGATCAGCTGTATTTTGCGGCCCCGCGCCGCAATCAGGTGCTGATCGACATCATGAACCGCGCGCTGGCCCAGATCAGCCCACAGGAGCGCCAGCAGATCCTGATGCACTGGCAGATGGCTGACCCGGCCGACCTGAGCCAGGTGGCCCTGACCCCAGCGGAACAGGCCTGGCTGGCAGCGCATCCGGTGATCCGTTATGCCGCCCTGCAGCAGTGGAAGCCCGTGGAGTTTCTCAGCACGCAGAACCGCTATGAAGGCCTGTCCATCGACTACCTGAGCCTGATCGAGCGGCGGCTTGGGATCCGCTTTGAGCCGGTGCTGAGCCGCGACGCCCAGGACGCCCAGCAGCACCTGCAGCGCCAGCAGGCAGATTTCCTGAGCTGGGCGAGCGAGCAGGGTGGAGCCACAGAAGCGGCCGAACGGCGCTCGCAACCCTATCTGGCCAGCCCGCTGGTCATGGTCATGCACGACCGCAACCGGCAGTTTTATGACCGGCTGGAACAGATGGGGCCACGGCCAATCGGGGTGGTTCAGGGCATCCAGGACACCCAGGGCCTGCGGGTGCGCTATCCGGGCCTGCAGTTTGTGGACTATGCCTCCATGCAGGAAGCACTGCTGGCCGTGTCCACCGGCAAGGCCGAGGTGATGGTGGGACCACTGGCGCTGGTCACCTACCAGATCAATGAGCTGGGCCTGAACAACCTGCGGGTGGTGGGGCAGACCGGCGATCAGACCACACTGGAGTTCCGGGTGCGGCCGGGTCTGGAGCCGCTGGTACCGATCCTGAACAAAACCCTGGCCAGCATCAGCGAACAGGAAAGAATCCAGATTGTCGAGCGCTGGGGGGGCGCACGCTTCGTCACCCGCCCCCCCTATGCCCTGTGGGGCCAGCTGGCTCTGCTGACCCTGGTGGTCGGTGCGCTGGTGTGGTGGTGGATCCGCCGCCTGCAGCAGGAAATCCGCCGCCGCAAGGACAGCGAGCAGCGCCTGAACCACATCAACCGCCGCCTGCAGCT
Organism: Pseudomonadota bacterium; assembly: GCA_052034295.1. Taxonomy (GTDB): domain Bacteria; phylum Pseudomonadota; class Gammaproteobacteria; order Pseudomonadales; family Moraxellaceae; genus JBPOIS01. The sequence goes on along the minus strand of JBPOIS010000036.1, from coordinate 1,629 downwards.
GGCCACCGAAGCCGGCTCCATCGGCATCTGGGAAATCTCCATGCCCCGGCAGGGCTATGAACTGTTGCGTTTTCAGATTGATCAGCACATTGCCAACATCTATGGCCTGCCAGGTGTCATCGCGCCCAGCTGGACGGACTGGGTGAATGCCCTGCACCCCTACGACCGCGAACGGGTGGTGGATTTTACCCTGAATGCGGCCGCGCACCCGGATGTGCAGTACCACACCGAATTCCGCATCCTGCGCCCCAATGGTGAGCAACGCCATGTGTTCAGTGCGCTGATTTCCGAGCTGGAGCCGGATCGGCCCGGCCATGCGCGTCTGGTGGGCATCAACTGGGACATCACCGACATCAAGCGCACCGAACAGGCCCTGCAAAAGGCCCAGTTTGCCGCTGAAGCCGCCAACCGGGCCAAATCGGAATTCCTGGCCAACATGAGCCATGAAATCCGCACGCCCATGAACGCCATCATCGGCTTTACCGAGCTACTCGAAGAGCAGGTGCAGGAACCGCGCCATCAGGCCTACCTCAGGACCATCCGTTCGGCAGGCAACAGCCTGCTGGCGCTGATCAATGACATTCTCGACCTGTCCAAGATCGAGGCCGGGAAGCTGAAAATCCACAAGCAGCCCTGTCAGCTGGACAGTTTGCTGCAGGATCTGGCGCAGATTTTTGCGGTGCGCCTGCGTGAAAAAAACCTGACCCTGCAGGTGACCGTGGACTCCCGCCTGCCTGACAGTCTGCTGCTGGACGAAATCCGTGTCCGGCAGATCCTGTTCAACCTGCTCGGCAATGCAGTCAAATTCACCGAAAAAGGCCACATCCACCTGAGCGCACGGGCCGAAAACCTCGATGAGGTCAACAGTCGGGTCGATGTGGTGCTGGCGGTGGAAGACACGGGCATCGGCATCGCTGAGGATCAATTGCAGTCGATTTTTCTGGATTTTGAACAGTCGGCTGGCCAGGACATGCGCCGCTATGGCGGGACCGGGCTGGGCCTGTCGATCAGCCAGCGTCTGGCCCACCTGCTGGGCGGCAGTCTGGCGGTGCGCAGTGTGCTGGGGCAGGGGTCGGTGTTCACGGTGCGGCTGCAGGCGGTGGACGTGGCTGCCCTGCAGGTGCAGGAAGGCACAGCCGGGACGGGCACGGATTCCGGCACACTGGTGTTTGAGCCGGCGCAGATTCTGGTGGTCGATGATGTGGCCGACAACCGTCAGTTGCTGGTGGAAACCCTCACCGACCAGGGCCTGATTGTAGCCACAGCTGTGAACGGTCTGGAGGCCGTGGCGCGGACCCAGGAGCAGCCCTTTGATCTGGTACTGATGGACATCCGCATGCCGCAGATGGATGGGTATGAGGCCGCCAAAAAAATCAAGGCCACTCATGGGGTGCCGATCGTGGCCCTGACCGCTTCTGTGATGGTGGATGAGTTTGAGCAGCTCAAGGGTCCGGAGTTCGATGGCTACCTGCGCAAGCCGATCCTGCGTCGTGATTTACTGACTGAGCTGGCGCGGTTTTTGCCCCACCAGCGGCTCAGTGGCAGCGTAGCCGCTGAAGCAGACCTGAACGCCACACCCCTGACCCCGGAACAATGGCAGGCGGCAGCGCCGGTGTTGCAGGGACTGGT
>JBPOIS010000119.1:0-4147 GCA_052034295.1 Pseudomonadota bacterium | reverse complement strand
CTACAAGCTCGGCTGCAAGGGCCCGGAGACCTACGCCAACTGCTCGACCATCGGCTTCGGCGATGTCGGCGAGTCGAACTGGCCGGTGGCCTGCGGCCACCCCTGCATCGGCTGCTCGGAGAAGGGCGTCGGCTTCGCCAAGCCCATCCACATGACCGCCAAGCTGCGCGGCATGAGCCCGCCCGCCTCCTACCCGGGCGTCGTCGAGCAGCAGGGCAAGACCAGCTTCGCCTCGGCCGCCGCGCTGGCTGCCATCGCCGGCGCCGCCGCCGGCGGCGCCGCCATGCTGGCGAAGAATCTCGGCAAGCAGGATGAAGCGCAAGCCCAGAAGAAAGGCGAGTGATCATGGACCGGCGCACATTCTTCAAGGCGTCGATGGCCGGCGGCGCCGCCCTCGCAGCGGGGGCGGCCAGCTGTCCGGCGCAGGCGCGCGACAACAATCCGATGCCGGCCGATGCGGTCGGCCTGCTTTTCGACTCCACCCTCTGCGTCGGCTGCAAGGCCTGCGTGGCCGCCTGCAAGGAGGCCAACGGCATGCCGATGGAGTTCTCGACCAAAGACCAGTATTGGGATACCCCGCTCGACATCTCCGGCAAGACGCTCAACGTCATCAAGGCCTACCGCAACGGCGCCATGGAGATGAAGGACCGCGAGGAGAACGGCTTCGCCTTCATCAAGAAGTCGTGCATGCACTGCGTCGATCCCTCCTGCGTCTCGGCCTGCCCGGTGTCGGCCATGCGGAAGGACCCGAAGAACGGCATCGTGACCTACGACAAGGAGGCCTGCATCGGCTGCCGCTACTGCGTGGCGGCCTGCCCCTTCGGCGTGCCTCGCTTCACCTACGACACGCCGACCCCGCAGATCAGTAAGTGCCAGTTGTGCGTGCACCGGCACAAGGACGGCAAGTACGCCGCCTGCGCCGAGGTCTGCCCGACCGGCGCCACGCTCTACGGCAAGGTGTCCGTGCTGCGCGAGGAGATCAAGCGGCGGCTGGCGATGAAGCCCGGCGAGATGGCGACGTTCCCGCGCGGCCATCTGCGCGCCGCGGAGGAAAAGGCCCTGCAGGGCGCGCCGCAGGGCAAGGGCGCGATGCACCGCGCCGGCTGGCGCGTCGACAGCGACCAGAGCGCCTATCCGAACGTCGCCGCCAAGTATCTCGGCCATGTCTATGGCGAGAAGGAGTTCGGCGGCACGCAGATGCTGATGCTCTCCGGCGTCTCCTTCCAGAAGCTCGGCTATCCGGACCTGCCGCCGCGCTCCGACGCGGCGCTGTCGGAAACCCTGCAGCACTCGCTCTACGGCGGGCTGATCGCGCCGATCGCCGTGCTGGGGGCGCTGACTTTCATCGCCAAGCGCAACGTCAAGCGGGACGACGAAGAAGGAGGCCAACATGGCTAATCACGCACACGCGCCGCGCCCGCTCGGCGGCAGCTTCCTGACGCCCTTCACGCTGCTGCTCGGCGTGCTGACGGCGATCGCCGGCGTCATCCTGGTCTATCGCCTTTTCTACGGACTTGGCGCGGTGGCCAACATCAACGACGGCTATCCCTTCGGCATCTGGATCGCCTACGACGTCGTGATCGGCTCGGCCTTCGCCTGCGGCGGCTACGCCATGGCGCTGCTGGTCTACATCTTCAACAAGGGGCAGTACCACCCGCTGGTTCGGCCGGCGCTGCTGGCCAGCCTGTTCGGCTACACGCTGGCCGGCGCCTCGGTCATCTTCGACCTCGGCCGCTGGTGGAACGTCTGGCACATCTTCTGGCCCGGCTACGCCCAGGTGAACTCGGTGATGTTCGAGGTGGCGGTGTGCATCTCGGCCTACATCGTCGTGATGTGGATCGAGTTCGCGCCGACCTTCCTCGAGAAGTGGGGCATGAAGGACGTCCGGCAGAAGCTGAACAAGCTGCTGTTCTTCTTCATCGCCCTCGGCGTGCTGCTGCCCTCGATGCACCAGTCCTCGCTCGGCTCGCTGCTGGTGATCTTCGGCGAGCAGATCCACCCGCTCTGGCAATCGGGCTGGATGCTGCCGGTGACCTACCTGCTGACGGCCATCCTGCTCGGCTTCGCCGTGGTGATCTTCGAGGCGACGCTGTCCTCGACCGGCTTCAAGCGCCAGCTCGAGACCCCGGTGCTGACGCCGCTGGCGAAGATCATGTACTGGACGCTGGCCGCCTACGTTGCCCTGCGCGTGGTGGAGATCGTCGTGCGCGGCGCGCTCGGCACGGCCTTCGCCGCGACCTGGCAGGCCTTCTGGTTCTGGGTCGAAATGGCCTGCTTCGTCGTGCCGCTGGCGACCCTCGCGTCCGAAAGCGCGCGTCGCAGCGCCGCCAGGCTCTTCGTCGCGGCCGTTCTGGTGATGCTGGGCGGCTTCATGCTGCGCATCAACGGCTTCCTGGTCGGCTACATGACGGGCGAAGGCTGGCACTACTTCCCCTCGCTCGCCGAACTCATGGTCACCATCGGCCTGATCGCCTTCGAGATCCTGGCCTACATCTACATCGTCAGAAACTACCCCGTGCTGCCCGCCGCGCAGCCGGCTTCGCGCTAAAGGAGAGGTAAAAATGGGACAACGCATAACAATCGATCCGATCACCCGCATCGAAGGCCACCTGCGTATCGACTGCGAAGTCGATGGCGGCAAGGTCAAGAAGGCCTGGTCCTCGGGCCAGATGTGGCGCGGCGTCGAACTCATCCTGCTCGGGCGCGACCCGCGCGACGCCTGGGCCATCACCCAGCGCATCTGCGGCGTGTGCACCACGGTGCATGCCATCGCCTCGGTGCGCGCGGTGGAGAACGCCCTGCAGATGGAAGTGCCGCTCAACGCCCAGTACATCCGCAACCTGATCATCCTGGCGCACGCGGTGCACGACCACATCGTGCATTTCTACCACCTCTCCGCGCTCGACTGGGTGGATGTCGTCTCCGCCCTGAAGGCCGACCCGGATGCCACCTCGAAGCTGGCCGAGAGCCTGTCCTCGTGGCACGGTAACGGCAAGTTCGAGATGCGCGCCGTGAAGGAGCGCCTGAAGGGCTTCGTCGACGGCGGCCAGCTCGGCATCTTCACCAACGGCTACTGGGGCCACCCGGCGATGAAGCTGCCGCCGGAAGTGAACCTGCTGGCCGTGGCGCATTACCTGCAGGCGCTCGATGTGCAGCGCAAGGCGAACAAGATCGTCTCCATCCTCGGCTCGAAGACGCCGCACATCCAGAACGTGGCGGTCGGCGGCGTTGCCAACGCCATCTCCACCGACAGCTATTCCACCCTCGGCGTCGAGCGCCTGCTTGCCATCAAGGGCTATATCGACGAGCTGGCCGACTTCGTCAAGAACGTCTATCTCATCGACGTCGCCGCGGTGGGCGCCTTCTACGCCGACTGGACCAAGTACGGCGCCGGGGTCACCAACTACCTGTGCGTGCCGGACATTCCGCTCGACACCAAGGGTACCCAGTTCGCGCTGCCCGGCGGCTACATCGCCAACAAGGATCTCGGCTCGTTCAAGGCCATCAAGACCTTCAGCGACGACTACTGGGTCAAGGGCGTCGAGGAGAGCACCAAGCACTCCTGGTACGAGGGCTCGAAGGCGCTGCATCCCTACAAGGGCGAGACCAAGCCGCAGTACACCGACTTCAAGGACGACGGCAAGTACTCCTGGCTGAAGTCGCCGACCTTCTACGGCAAGCCGGCCCAGGTCGGCCCGCTCGCGCGCGTGCTGAACATGCTCGCCGCCGGCCACGAGCCGACCAAGAAGTACGCCACCGCCGCGCTCGACACCGTCTCGGCGCTGGCCAAGACCAAGGTCGGCCTCGACGCCATGCATTCCACCATCGGCCGCCACGCCGCCCGCGCCGTCTCCTGCGCCGTGCAGGTCGACATGCTCGCCGACCAGTGGCAGTTGCTGGTGAACAACATCGGCAAGGGCGACGTCGCCACCTTCAACAAGCCGGTCTTCCCGAAGGGCGAGATCATGGGCCAGGGCTACCACGAGGCGCCGCGCGGCGTGCTCTCGCACTGGGTCGTCATCGACGACGGCAAGATCAAGAACTACCAGTGCGTGGTGCCCTCGACCTGGAACGCCTGCCCGAGGAACGAGAAGGACGAGCCGGGGCCCTACGAGGCGTCGATCGCCGACAACCCCATCGCCGATCC
>JBPOIS010000103.1:0-5369 GCA_052034295.1 Pseudomonadota bacterium | reverse complement strand
CCGGCGCCCCCCTGCCGGGCAGGAGAGCGCAAGGGCGAGCCCCAACCCGTAGCCGCTTACAGCGACCGCGCAATAATCTCCTTCATGATCTCGCTCGTCCCGCCATAAATGCGCTGCACCCGCGCATCCGCATACATCTGCGTGATCGGGTATTCCAGCATGTAGCCGTAGACGCCGAAGAACTGCAGGCACTGGTCCATCACCTGGCATTCCAGCTCGCTCAGGTTCAGCTTCACGATCGAGGCCGTCACCGTGTCCAGCTCGCCGTCGATCATGCGCTGGATGCACTCATCCACAAAGGCGCGCGCCATCACCGCCTGCGCCTTCAGGTTGGCCAGCACGAAACGGGTGTTCTGCATCTCCAGCAGCGGCTTGCCGAAGGCCTTGCGCTCCTTGGTGTAGGTCACGGTCAGGTCCAGCGCCCGCTCGATGATCGCCATGGCACCGATGCCCAGCATCAGCCGCTCGTAGGGCAGCTCGCTCATCAGGTGGTAGAAGCCCTTGCCTTCGACGCCGCCCAGCAGGTTGGCCACCGGCACGCGCACGTCATCGAAGAACAGCTCGCAGGTGTCCTGGCCCTTCTGGCCCAGCTTTTCCAGAATGCGGCCGACCTTGAAGCCGGGGGCGTTCTTCGTTTCCAGCAGCATCAGCGACACGCCCTTGGAACCGGCCTCCGGGTCGGTCTTGGTGACGACCACGATCAGGTCGGCCAGGTAGCCGTTGGAGATGAAGATCTTGGAGCCGTTGATCACATACTCGTCACCGTCGCGCACGGCGCGGGTGCGGGTGCCCTGCAGGTCGGACCCGGCGTTGGGCTCGGACATGGCGATGGCGCCGATCATCTCGCCGCTGGCCAGCTTCGGCAGGTATTTGGCCTTCTGCTCCTCGGTGCCGAGGTTGAGGATGTAGTGCGCGGCGATGGCGTGCACGTGCGCGCCGAAAGCGCGGTCACCGGCGTAACCCAGTTCCTCGAACAGGATAGCCATGTGCGCGTAGTTGCCGCCGCTGCCGCCGTAGTCGTCCGGCACGTCGGCCAGCAGCAGGCCCAGCTCACCGGCCTTCAGCCACACGTCGCGGTCAATGTGCTGCTGCTTCGCCCACTTTTCGGCATGCGGGGCGATTTCCTTCTGCACAAAGCGGCGGACGTTGTCGCGGTACAGTTCGAGGTCCGAATCCATCCAGCGTTTCTTGGCGGTGTTCATGGCGTTCTCCGGGAGCGGGGCTAGGTCAGGTGACCGAATCGGGACGAATGGTATCGGTCAGTTGACCGATTCGTCAACCGGTCGGAGAATAGACACCCCCGAATTCCCGTGACCGGCCGTTTCCACATGCGCGACACCGTGATTGAATCGTTGAAGAAGAAGGACTCCGGCACCACCGGCAAGGGCATGGACCGCGCGCAGGAAATCCTCGACGCCGGGCGGCGGCTGTTTGCCCGCGAAGGTTATGCCGGGCTCTCCATGCGCGGCGTGGCGGCAGAAGTGGGAGTCAGCCTGAGTACGGTGCAGCATTATTACCGCGACAAGGACACGCTGGTGGAAGCCGTGTTGATGGTGCAGATGGACCTGTATCAGGCCGCCGTGGCGGAGCTGAGCGGCACGCTGGCCGATGCCGGGCCGGAAGCGCGGCTGCGGGCGGCGATGGCGCTGTTCCTGGCAGAGGCGCGGCGGCCGGAGGTCGGGGGGGTGTTCATGGAAATCTGGTCGCTGGCCAACCGTCATCCGGCGGCGGCGCAGGTGCTGGACCAGGTGCGCCAGCGCGAGCGCAAGCAGTTCATGCGGCTGGTGCAGGGCGTGGCCCCGGGACTGGACGAGGCCGAACTGGGGCGGCGGGCGCGGCTGATGATTGCGCTGATTGAGGGGCTGACGGTGCAGTTGTCACGCGGGAATGGCGGGGAAGCGGAAACAACGGCGCTGGTCGCGGCGGCGGAGACGGCCCTGCTGGGAGTGGCGCAGGGCTGACGGCCGGTCGCTTTACCACGCCGGAACTTCCCGGCAAGGGCCGGCTATCGCGTATAATTCCGCCGCCCTCCCTGCTGTTGAGACACGCACCTTGAGCCGCGACCCTTCCTCCCCGAAACCCGCCGCCGACCTGCTGCAGACGCTGCTGTCCGGTACGGACGACGACGAGCGGCTGGTCAGTTTCCTGCTGCGGGAGACCGGACTCGACCTCAAGGGCTTCTCCATCCCCGAATTCATGGATTACATGCGGCGGCAGTCCGGGGAAAACCGCTCCGTGGATAACGCATCACGCCGGGAGCGCCCCTCCGCCCCGGTTCAGACATCCTTGCTCATTCCCCCTCCGGAGCCGTCCGCCCGCCCCGCAAAAACGGCCAAGTCGAAGGCCGTTCTCAATGGCCGCTGGATTGAGCCGGATGAAACCGTGATCGTGGCGGGACTGACCCTGCGCGGCGGCCTGTTCTATGTCGGCCACAAGCTGAAAAACGGCAGCTGGCATGACGAACCCTCGCTGATCAATCCGGAACTGGCGGTGGCGGCCACGCCGGACGGCCGCCTGCCGTCAATTTATCAGGACTGGGGCTTTTACCACTATGACCCCGACGCCTACGCCACCCTGACCCCCGGCAACCGCCGCCGCTATCTGGAATGGCTGGCGGGCGGGCGCTGCGATCCGGACGTGGACCTGCGCCTGCTGCTGCTGTTCTGCATGGGCCTGGAACGGCGCGCGCTGCATGAAAAGGTCCGGACGGATTTCCCGGTCATCCTCGCAGAGCTGTGGCGCTTGCTGGACGTCTACTACGGCTACGACTTTTTCCGGGAAAAGGCGCGGGAATTGATCACCGTGCTGGAAGCCGTGCAGCTGCGGGAACGGCAATACCTGAGCGCCCCGGACCTGGACTATGCAGCGCGCGGCCTGTCGCCGGGCATCCGCATACCGCTGGGGCAACTGGCGAAAGACAAAAAGCCGCTGACCCCGGACTGGGCATTGGCCTGGGCGCTGGCGGACGGCCGCATTTCCCGCTACAAGCCGGTCTGGAACTGCCCCGATGCCTTCCGCAAGCTGTTCCGGCTGTTGTTTATGCAGCACTTTCCCAAGGGCATCCCGCTGCCGGTCAACAAGAGCCGCATCAACTTTTACTATCAGCCATTGTCGCAAACCCTCAGCGGTGTGCGCTGCCAGATGGACCTGCCGGATATGGGCCGCGTCACCGCACCGGTCAAATCCCTGCAGCAGCTGGTGAACGGCTGCGTGGCGGAATTGCAGTCCTACAGCCGCGCCGTCAGCCGCAATCCCGACAAGGCGATGGCGCTGGAAAACCTGTTGCTGCTGCCGCCCGAGATCTGGCCGGATACGCTGACCGCAACACTGGCGGCGCTGGCAGAGGATCTGGGCGATGGCGTGCTGGCCCTGCCGCTGGCCGCGCTGGTCAGCCGCCTGCATGGCGAGGACAAGCTGTCGCCAACACAGCTGCGCGGGCTGGCCGAGGCCCTGCATCTCGCCCATATCGGCATGGAACCGGACCCGTTGCACGGCGGCAAGCTGACCAATCCGGATGACACCGTCTGCCTGTTCCGCGAATCGGCGGAGGCCCGGCTGGCGAAAGACACTCCGGCCTTCCTCGCCGCCGTGACCACCGTCGATGCCGCCGCTCGCGTCACGATCACCGCTGAAATCGACCCGGCGACCACGCAGCGCTGGCTGGACCGCCGCATTGACATCTGGGTGCACCTGCATCCCGACCACCGCCGCCGCCTGCAGGCCCGCTTCCGCGCGCAGTGCGAACGCCCCGCCACGCTGAACGCCCTCAAGCCCCGACTGGAAGCCTTGCCCGCCGCCGCCCGGCGGCCGGTGGCGCAACTGCTGGCTCAGGCGGCGTGCCAGGCGGACATGCCTTCCGCGGCCACCGTCAAGCTGCTGGAAAAGTGCTACCAGCATCTGGGCGTGGACCGGGCGCTGCTCTACAGCGACCTGCATGCCCCCGCCCCGACCGGCAGCCACCGGCCCGCCGCCGTCCCCGGCGCGGCGCTGACGCTGGATCCCGAGCGCATTGCCCGCCTGCAGCAGGAAACCGCGCAGGTTTCGGCGCTGCTGGCCGAGGTGTTTGTGGAAGACGAACCGGAAGCGACCGCAACGCCCCGCCCTGAATCCCCGGTCGCTGACAGTGACAGTACACCCGACATGGAAACGCTGTGGGGCCTCGACGCCGACCATTCCGCCCTGCTGCGCCGCCTGCTGACCCGTCCGTCCTGGCCGCGCGCCGAGGTGCAGGCGCTGGCCGCCGCGCTGGGGCTGATGACCGACGGCGCGCTGGAACACCTGAATGAGGCTGCTTTCGACCACGCCGACGGGCCGCTGACCGAAGGCGACGACCCGCTGGAAATGAATCCCGATATTCTGGAGAACCCGCCCGCGTAGCCCGCATGGAGCTTGCGGAATGCGGGAACCGGCCCCCGCAACGAGAACAGTCCCCGTGTTGCCACACGGGCTACCGGGGATTTCCCTCCAACCCCAGCCGCACAACGGCCTCCACCGGCAGATTCAGCACACCCGCAATCACCTCGACCGTAAACCCCTTGGCCTGCATGGCCGTCACCACCTCGCGCAACTGCTGCTCGCGCCCCTCTTCCCGGCCCTCTTCCCGGCCCTCTTCCCGGCCCTCTTCCCGACCTTCTTCACGCGCCGTATCCGTCACGTTCTTCAAATCACGGTAATACTTCAGGCTGTCCTCATACTGCCGGCGCTCGGCCGGGTTGAACGCCGCCAGCCGCGCCTTTTCAAACAGCTTGGTGAACACGCCCTCCTGAAAGGCAGCCGGGATTTCATGGAGTTCGGACAAATGGCGGAAAACATACAGCCACTTGTCCTGCAAGGATTGCAACTCATCCACGCCCTTGGTGAAATGCGGCAGGGTCAGGTAAATGAACGTCAGTTTGTCGTAAAAAACCTGACCATGCTGATTTTTCAGCTGCACCGTATGCACCACGGTCTGGTCATGGGCCTTCTGATCTTCCTCAAAGACAAAATCGAGAATGCCGACGGTGTAAACCGCGGACAGCCGGTAATCCCAGTCGCCGCGCTGCGCCTGTTCCTGTATGGGAAAGGTGGCGTAGTAAAGGCTGCGGTCCTTGAAGTAGTTCTGTTTGGCTTTTTGCAATTCCACCACGAAGCGCTCGCCGCCGGTGCTGGTGCAATTGAGGTCAAAGATGGCCTTGCGGTCCGGGAGGGACGCGCCCTGATATTCGTTCTTGGTGTATTGCAGGTCTTGTATCTGGTGGCGCGGGGGCAGCAGGGTGTTGAGGAAACTGATCAGCAAGTCCTTGTTGGGTTCCTCGCCAAAGAGTTTCTTGAAACCGAAATCGGTGAAGGGGTTGATGAAGGTGTCTTGCATGGCCGGGCTCCACTGTCGT
>JBPOIS010000156.1:0-10181 GCA_052034295.1 Pseudomonadota bacterium | reverse complement strand
TCAAACACCAGATCGACATTTTCCATCTCAAACAGCCGCTGGTACTGACGGGTCAGGGCGTTGCGCGGCTCGGTGAGGATCTGCATCAGCGCGTCCTCGTCGAGCTCCTCCAGCGTGGCAATCACCGGCAGGCGGCCAATAAACTCGGGAATCAGGCCAAATTTGATCAGGTCTTCAGGCTCGACTTCGCGGAACAGCTGGCCAAGTTTTTTGCTGTGGTCCTTGGATTTGACTTCAGCCCCGAAACCAATGCCGCCCTTTTCGCTGCGCTGCTGGACGATTTTTTCCAGCCCGGCAAAGGCCCCGCCACAGATGAACAGGATGTTGCTGGTGTCCACCTGGATGAATTCCTGCTGCGGGTGCTTGCGCCCGCCCTGCGGGGGGATGCTCGCCACCGTGCCTTCGATCATTTTTAGCAATGCCTGCTGGACGCCCTCACCCGACACGTCACGGGTGATCGAGGGGTTTTCGCTCTTGCGGCTGATCTTGTCGATTTCATCAATGTAGATGATGCCCATCTGGGCTTTTTCGACGTCGTAATCGGCTTTTTGCAGCAGCTTCTGCACGATGTTTTCCACGTCCTCACCGACATAGCCGGCTTCGGTCAGGGTGGTGGCATCGGCCATGGCAAACGGTACATCCAGCAACCGTGCCAGCGTCTGCGCCAGCAGGGTCTTGCCAGAGCCGGTCGGGCCAATCAGCAGGATGTTGCTCTTGGACAGCTCGACCATGGCTTCGCGGGCGCCATGGCTCTTGGGCACCTGCTGGCTGGCTTTCAGGCGCTTGTAGTGGTTGTACACCGCCACGGCCAGGGTTTTTTTGGCCTGTTCCTGGCCGATGACGTACTGGTCCAGGGCGGCACGGATTTCCACGGGCCGGGGCAGGGGGCGGTCGGCCCAGTGGCCGCCGGTGCTGGTGTTCTGGTGGGTCTGCACCAGATCGACGCAGATGTCCACGCATTCGTTGCAGATGAACGCATCCTCGCCGGCAATCAGCTTGCTGACTTCGTCCTGGCGCTTGCCGCAGAACGAACAGCTTTTGGACGGTTTGTGTTGGTCGGTCATTGTGGCCTCAAAGCAGGTCAGACGGGGGCACCGGGGCGCTTGGTGTAGACGGCATCAATCAGGCCGTACTCACGGGCTGCCTCGGCACTCATGAAATTGTCGCGGTCGGTGTCGCGGGCGATGCGCTCAAAGTCCTGGCCAGTGTGCTGGGCCAGCATGGCGTTCAGGCGATCCTTGAGGGCGAGGATTTCGCGGGCGTGGATCTCGATGTCCGAGGCCTGCCCCCGGAAACCGCCCAGCGGCTGGTGGATCATGATGCGCGAGTTGGCCAGTGCATAGCGCTTGCCGGGTGCACCGGCAGCCAGCAGAAACGAGCCCATCGACGCGGCCTGACCGATGCAGATGGTGGACACGTCCGGCTTGATGAACTGCATGGTGTCATAGATGGCCATGCCCGCAGTGACCACACCGCCGGGCGAGTTGATGTACAGGTGGATGTCCTTGTCCGGATTTTCGGCTTCCAGAAACAGCATCTGCGCCACGATCAGGTTGGCCATGTGGTCTTCGACTTCGCCAGTCAGAAAAATCACCCGCTCGCGCAACAGCCGCGAATAGATGTCAAAGGAACGCTCTCCCCGGGAGGACTGCTCCACCACCATTGGAATCAGGGCGTTGCGGGTTGCGTCATCGATGCGCATGGTGTGTGTGATCCTGAAAAAACCAGATGAAAAGGCATTAGCGGAAGAATATGGAGGATGATTTGGCAAAAATCAAAGTCTTTGCAGGCAGGGGGGGGATTTTTTTGTACACACCTTGTCCAAGGCAAAGTCCACAGCAAAAAAAAACCGGCACAGACGCTGTGCCGGTGGGTGTCGCAGCGCCGGGGATCAGCCCATGCGGCGCGATTGCTGGGCGGCCAGCAGCTCCTGATAGCTGACCGGCTTGTCGGTGACCTGTGCGGCCTGCAGCAGGTGATCCACCACCTGGTCTTCCAGCACCACCCCTTCGACCTGGGCGCGCTGCTGCTTGTCGTTGGTGTAGTAGTCGATGACTTCGTCCGGGGTTTCGTAGTTCTGGGCGATGTCGGCAATCATGGCCTGGACGCGGTCCTGATCCACGGTCAGTTTGGCGTCGTCAATGATGCGGCCAATCAGCACGCCCAGCTTGACGGCACGCTCGGACTGCTCAGTGAACATCTCGTCGGGCAGCAGGCTTTCATCGAAGCGCTGGCCGCCGAACTGCTGGGAAAACTGCTCCAGCATGGCGCGGCGCTGGCGCTGGACTTCCTCGGCCACCATGGCCTTGGGCACGTCGATCGGGTTGGCGGCCAGCAGGGCATCAAAGGCCTGCTGCTTGATCTGATTGCGCAGGCCGTTCTTGATTTCGCGCTCCATGTTCTTGCGCACGTCGGCCTTCAGGCGCTCGACGCCGCCTTCGGTGATGCCAAACGCCTTGAGGAATTCGTCATCAATCTCGGGCAGCTCGGGCTTCTCGACGTTCTTGACACTGATCTTGAACTTGGCGGCCTTGCCGGCCAGGTGTTCGGCCTGATAGTCGGTCGGGAAAGTGACGTCGATTTCTTTTTCTTCGCCTTTTTTCATGCCCTCGATGCCGTCTTCAAAGCCGGGGATCATGCGGCCACTGCCCAGCACCAGCTTGTAATCCTGGGCGCTGCCGCCCTCGAATTTTTCACCGTCGATGCTGCCTTCGAAGTCAAAGGTCACCTGGAAGCCTTTTTTGGCCATGCCCTTGGTGTCCTTGAAGCCCTGACGCTGCTTGCGCAGGTTTTCGATCATGTTGTCCACATCGGCATCGGTGACTTCGCTGGTCTGGCGCTCAATCGACAGGGCGGCAAAATCGGCCAGCTGGAAGTCTTCCGGATACACTTCCACCAGTGCCTTGTAGGTCAGGCCCTGTTCGCCCAGCTCGGCGCTCTCGATGGTCGGGGCGCTGACGGCCTTGATCTGCTGCAGCTGCAGGGCTTCGAACACGCTGTCACGGATCAGGTCATTGACGACATCCTGCTGGATGCTCATGCCGTAGTCGGCGCGGATGCGCGACAGGGGCACCTTGCCGGGGCGGAAACCGTTAATGCGGGCGGTTTTGGCGACCTTTTTCAGGCGGGCCTCAAACTGGCTGCTGATTTTTTCAGCCGGTACATTAACAGTCAGGCGGCGTTCCAGGCCGGAGACCTTCTCGGTGGTGACTTGCATGGCATCCTCGGACTTTGTCGGGCAAAGTGGTCTAAAAAAACGAAAGTGCCAAATTATAGGGGATGACAGGGGTCTTGTAAAAAAAAGCAGACTAAAAACCGCTGCTTTGTGGTGGTCCTGCGGCTTCAGGTCTGTTTGGATGGCAGGGCGCTCCCCTGCCGTCCGTGAATTTTTTCTGGATGGTGCGGCGCTTATCGCCATTTTCCTGACGCTGGTCCGCGTTTTGCTGGGCGCAGGAAGCGGGTTTTTTTTAGCATTTCGGTGAAATTCAGCGGTTGAGTTGAGCGGGAATCTGCACATGGTCCATGCCAAGATGATTGAAGACGCTGAAGCCAGACGGCTGGCCGCCCTACACCAGTACCCGGTGACAGACCTGCAGCCTGACCCGCGCTTTGATGAGCTGGCCCAGCTGGCCGCAGAAATCTGCGAGGCACCTGTGGCACTGGTGTCGCTGGTGGACGAAGACCAGCTCTGGTTCAAGGCCCGCTACAACTATGCCGCGCCGACGGCCCCGCGTGAGGGCTCCTTTTGTGAACAGGTGGTGCTGCACGACCAGCCTTTTGTGGTGGAGGACGCCAGCCAGCATCCGCTGTTTGCCCAGAGTCCGCTGGTGAGCTGCCCGTCCGGCATCCGCTTCTATGCGGGCATGCCACTGCGCACCCCGGATGGGGAGGCCATCGGGGTGTTGTGTGCGATCGACACCGAGCCCCGGCCACTGACCCCGCAGCAATCGCGTGCCCTGGAAATTCTGGCCCGTCAGGCCATGTCCCAGCTGGAGCTGTCGCGGCTGGCCGAGGCCGCCCGCGAGCAGGCCTCCCAGCTGTCCGAGCTGAACCAGCACAAGGACCGCTACCTGTCGCTGCTGGCCCACGACCTGCGTTCGGCTTTCCACGGCATCATGGCGTTTTCGGAGGTGCTGGACACCGAATTTGACGACATGGACGAAGCGGCCATCCGCAAGATCGCCCGCTACCTGAACCATGCCTCGCACTCGACCTACAGCCTGCTGGAAAACCTTCTGGAATGGTCGATGCTGCAAACGGGCAGCATGGCCTATAAGCCACGCTGGCTGGCCCTGTCCCGCCTGCTGGAGGACATTTCCAACAGTGTGATCCTCAATGCTCGCCACAAGGACATTGACCTGCAATTCAGCCACCCGCCGGGTCTCTCCATCCATGGGGACCCAAACATGCTGCGTTCGCTGATCCAGAACCTGCTGTCCAACGCCATCAAATTCACCCCCAGGGGCGGGGTGGTGCAGCTGCAGTGCCAGCCAGACGGTCCGCAAAAACTGGCCCTGCGCATCCTCGACAGTGGGGTGGGCATGACCGAGGAACAACTGGCCAATCTGTTCAGCCGGGGTGTGGGCCAGAGCAGCCGGGGCACCGACGGGGAACATGGCACCGGACTGGGGCTGTCCCTGTGTCAGCAGTTTGTGGCCCGGCACGGGGGGCGGATCTGGGCGGAGTCCACCCTGGGACAGGGCAGCACCATCCACATCGAGCTGTCCCTGCCCGAGCCGGGGCCGCAGTAACCCCGGCGCTGCGGCGCTTCACCACCAGGGATAAAACGGCGGCATGGCCGAGGCACGGCCCGTGTACTGCGGCTCGCGTTTTTCCAGAAAGGCCTGCACGCCCTCCTTGCCATCGCCGATGCTGGTGTAAAACATCGCCAGCGAATCCACATCATGGGCGTGGCGCGGGTGATCGGCGGCACTGTTGCGGTACATCATCTGCCGGGCCAGCGCCAGCGCCACCGGCGAGCGGCCCTCAATCATGCGCCGGGCCAGGGCCACGGCTTCGCCCAGCAGATCCTGGGGCTCATGCACCGAACGCAGCAGGCGACCCTGCAGGGCGGTCTGGGCATCGAGAATGTCGGCCGTGTACACCCACTCCAGCGCCTGCTGCAGGCCGACGATGCGCGGTAAAAACCAGCTGGAGCAGGCTTCGTTGACGATGCCGAGCCGGCCAAACACAAAGCCGATCCGCGCCCTGCTGGAGGCCAGACGCAGGTCCATGGCCAGCGTCATGGTGGCACCGATGCCCACGGCCGCACCATTGATGGCGGCAATCACCGGCTTTTTGCAATCATAAATAGCCAGCACCACCCGCCCGCCGGTGTCGCGCACGCCGTCGCGGATGTCCGGGTCCTCGCCGCGCTGCTGCAGGTCGGCCAGGGTCGGCTGTAGCGTTTCATCCAGCCCGAACACATTGCCGTCCCGGCTCAGGTCCATGCCGGCACAAAACGCCCGTCCAGCCCCGGTGACCACGATGGCGCCAATGTCATCGTCCTCACTGGCCCGGGTGAAAAAATCCACCAGTTCTTGGGCCATCTCCACCGTGAAGGCGTTCATCTGTTCCGGGCGGTTCAGGGTCAGCACACAGACCCGGTCCTGCAGGTCCACCTGCAGGGTGTGGTAGTTGTTCATGGGCGCGGTCCTTTGGCGTCGTGAGTCTGCACTATAGCAATCCGTCTGCCGGGGCCAAGGTTTTTTTCCACAGCACACGCACTGGTGGCGCCGGGAAGGTTGCTTGAGACTGTGCGACACTGCCTTTACACTGTAGCGCGCTGCGGGAGTCCCCCGGTGCCGGTGCAGCCGAGGCTGTACGGTGGGCCCTGCGGGCAGGCCAGACCGACGCTGCGGCCAGCGCCAGAGCCCCGCACCCCAAACCCTGATGAAGAGAAGGTCAGTCCAGTGAGTGCTGCAGAGTCTGTGGGGGTGGTGACGCCCCGCTGTGAGGTGTTTGAACAGCCGCTCCTGCTGGAGTGCGGGCGCACCCTGCCCCGTTTTGAACTGATGGTGGAGACCTATGGCCAGCCCAATGCCGACCGGTCCAATGCCATCCTGATCTGTCATGCCCTGTCCGGCCACCACCATGCGGCGGGCTACCATGAAGGCCAGAGCAAGCCCGGCTGGTGGGATGCGCTGATTGGCCCCGGCAAGGCCATCGACACCACGCGTTTTTTTGTGGTGGCCACCAATAACCTCGGCGGCTGCCACGGTTCCACCGGACCCACCAGCCTGAACCCTGAAACGGGTCAGGTCTACGGCGCAGATTTTCCGCTGGTGACAGTGCGCGACTGGGTCCGGGTGCAGGCCCTGCTGGCCGACCGGATGCAGATCGCCGTCTGGCACGCGGTCATCGGCGGCAGTCTGGGGGGCATGCAGGCCCAGCAATGGGCCGTGGATTTTCCCGCACGGCTGCGGCACTGCGTGGTCATTGCCAGCACCCCGAAGCTGTCGGCCCAGAACATTGCCTTCAATGAAGTGGCGCGTCAGTCGATCCTGTCCGATCCGGATTTTCACGGTGGGCGCTATCTGGAAGCCGGCACCTACCCGCGCCGGGGGCTGATTCTGGCGCGGATGGTGGGGCACCTGACCTACCTGACCGACGACGCGATGAAGCAGAAATTTGGCCGTGATCTGAAATCCGGCACCTTCCAGTATGGCTATGACGTCGAGTTCCAGGTGGAGAGCTACCTGCGCTATCAGGGCGAGCAGTTCAGCAAGAATTTTGACGCCAACACCTACCTGCTGATGACCAAGGCGCTGGATTATTTTGACCCGGCCCGTGAATACGCCGATGACCTGCCCACCGCCTTTGCACGGGCACAGTGCCGCTTTCTGGTGGTGTCGTTCAGCACCGACTGGCGCTTTGCCCCCAGCCGCTCGCAGGAAATCGTCGATGCGCTGATCCACAACCAGCAGCCGGTCAGCTACCTGAATGTGGAAGCCCCGCAGGGCCACGACGCGTTTTTGTTTGCCATTCCACCGTATGTGGCTGCGGTGCGGGCCTTTTTGGGAGAAGCCTGATGCGTCTGGATCAACGTCTGGCCGAACGCTGGATCACCCCCGGCAGCCGGGTGCTCGACCTGGGCTGTGGCGATGGCGACCTGCTGGCGCACATGCAGGAAAAACTGGGCGTGCGCGGCTACGGGGTGGAAATCGACCAGGCGCGCATCATCACCGCCATTGGCCGGGGCCTGTCGATCATCCAGCAGGATCTGAACGATGGGCTGGGGCGCTTTGCCGACCAGAGTTTTGACTTTGTGGTGATGGCGCAGGCCTTGCAAGCAGTCGAATCACCGGATAAGCTGCTCCTGGATATGGTACGGGTCGGGCGGGAAGCCATCATCACCTTCCCCAATTTTGCCCACTGGAAAACCCGCAGCTATCTGGGACTGCGCGGCAGGATGCCGGTGTCGGAGGCGTTGCCCTACATGTGGTACAATACGCCGAACATCCACCTGTGTACCTTTCGCGATTTTGAGGTGCTGTGCCACAGCCATGGCCTGCGCATCATCAACCGGCTTGCGGTCAACGGCGACCAGCAAGGCAACTTGTTCATGAAACACCTGCCCAACCTGTTGGGTGAGGTGGCCATTTATCGGGTGACCCGCTCATGAAAACGCTGATTTCTGCCGTGGTATTGTCTGTTGCATTCATGGGCGCTGCCCATGCCGAACTGAGCTCCAACCAGCCAGAGGGCCCAGTCTACGCCGCCATGCCGCTGGACAGCCTGCGGGCTGCAGCGGAACAGGGCAATGTGAACGCGATGTTTTTTCTGGCCAACCGCTACAAAAATGGCGAAGGCGTGGCCCAGAACCTCAGCCAGTCGTTCAGCTGGTACCTGAAAGCCGCGCAGAAAGGCGCCGCGGCCGCCCAGCTCAACGTCGGCCAGATGTATGCGCTGGGCCGTGGTGTGCAGCAGGACCTGGCCCAGGCCAAGCTGTGGCTGCAAAAAGCCGCCCGTCAGGGCGACAACCGTGCCAGCTATAACCTGGCCCTGCTGGAAGAGCGCGACCAGAATCTGGCCAGCGCGTACACCTGGTACGAAGTGTCAACCCGCGATGGCATGCTCGATGATGGCGTCCGCAGCCGCGCCCAGGGCAAGATCCGCAAACTGGCCGCCAACCTGTCGCCCGAAGACCAGCAGCGCGCCCGCCTGCAGGCCGACCAGTGGCTGCAGCAGTAATCGTCTGATTCAGCCAGAGCCCGAATGTTCGGGCTTTTTTTTTGGGAGAACCCGCATGACCCCCGCCCGGACCCTGGTGCTGGCCAGCAGCAATGCCGGCAAGCTGCGCGAGCTGGTGGACCTGACCCATGCCCTGCCCCTGCCCCTGCCCCTGCAGGTACGGCCACAATCCGACTGGCAGGTCGCGGATGCGGTCGAAGATGGCCTCAGCTTCATCGAAAACGCCCTGATCAAGGCCCGTCATGCGGCGCGGGCCTCGGGGCAGGCGGCGCTGGCCGATGACTCCGGGCTGGTGGTGCCGCTGCTGGGCGGGGCACCGGGGATTCATTCTGCCCGCTATGGCGGGGTCCATGGTGATGACACGCGCAACAACCAGACCCTGCTGGCGCGCCTGCAGCCGCTGCGCCAGCCAGGCCAGCCGGTGCGCGGCCAGTTCGTCTGTGTGCTGGCGGTGGTGCGCCACGCCGGGGACCCGCTGCCGCTGATCTGTCAGGGGGTGTGGCACGGTGAAATCCTCGACGCCCCGCGCGGCACGCAGGGGTTTGGCTACGACCCGCTGTTCTGGGTGCCGGACCAGCAGATGAGCAGCGCCGAGCTGCCGCGTGCGCTGAAAAACCGCCTCAGTCACCGTGCCCAGGCCATGCAGCAATTGCAGCAGCAGCTGGCGGATTTTTTCATCGACTGACCCGTGCAGGAGCCGCGCATGGCCCAACTCAGTGTGCCGCTCAGCTATGGGGCCGACAGCTCCGGGCTGATCTGCGCCTATGCGTTTGTGCCCGGTCAGGCACCACAGCTGCTCGACTCGACCCAGGCCTGGCTGTGGCTGCAGCAGCCGCACCCTGCGGCCGAGTTCATCTGGCTGCACGTCAACCTCAGTCAGGCCAACAGCCTGATCTGGCTGCAACAGCGGCTGGATTTGCCGGAAGAGTTTTATGAAACGCTGCACGAGCAGGCCACTTCGACCCGCATCGAGCGCGTGGATGAAACCCTGCTGGCGATCATCAACGATGTGCTGTTTGATTTTAATTTTGAAGATTCAGACATTGCCACGCTGTGGCTGGCGGCCCGGCCCCAGCTGTTGATCACCGCCCGGCTCAGGCCGCTGCGCTCGGTGGACCGGCTGCGCATGGCGGTGAAGGAAGGCGAGCTGTTCGAATCCCCGCTGGCGCTGCTGGTGCACCTGTTCCAGGATCAGGCCGATGTGCTGACCCAGATCGTCCGGCAGATGGCCAGCCGCTGCGACGACATCGAAGACCGCTTGCTGGCCAATCGTGGCACCCCGCCGCGCGCCGCATTGGGCACCATGCGCCGCCTGCTGGTGCGCTTGCAGCGGCTGCTGGCCCCCGAACCCTCCGCACTGTTCCGCCTGCTGAACCGTCCCCCGCACTGGGTGCAGGAACATGACCGACAGGAACTGCGCCAGTCCACTGAGGAGTTTGCGTCGGTGATTCAGGACATGCACAGCCTGCAGGAGCGCATCAAGCTGCTGCAGGAAGAGATCGCCGCACAGGTCAACGAGCAAAACAACCGCAGCCTGTTTGTGCTGACCACGGTGTCAGTACTCGCCTTGCCGATCAATATTATCGCCGGTTTGCTGGGGATGAACGTGGGCGGGATTCCACTCGCCGACAATTCGCATGGCTTTTGGTTGATTGTGCTGTTGGTGGCGAGCTTTACTGCGATTGCGGTGTATTGGATTTTTGGACGCTCATCCGATTAGTTGTGTTTGACGAGCAAGTTGGTTAAGGTTTTGGTAGTGCGGCAATCTAACGTGATTCCAATTTTTTACTGATCTGTTCATTGTAGGCGAGCAGGAAAGTGTGGATGACGGCCTGGTGCATGGTGTGGCTTTTGGAGAAGCTAAGGGTTCGGCGTGTCAGCCTGCCCAGACGGTTGCGAAGGGTGGCATTGAACCGCTCCACATGGTTGGTCTCTCCCCGATACGCACAGCTGAGGTGTCGATCAGGATCGAACACTTCGGCATAGGC
>JBPOIS010000016.1:0-34691 GCA_052034295.1 Pseudomonadota bacterium | reverse complement strand
TTGCGGGGGCAAATGGTTTTGCCTACTTTTGTCGTAACAAAAGTAGGTCGCCGAAGGCCCAGCAAAGAATCTTGAGCGCAAAGGCTTCGACTACGCTCAGCCCGCGCAAGCCTGCTCCCTGAGTGCATCTGGCTTCGACTGCGCTCAGCCCGCGAAATCCGCTTTGCTTTTCCAGCGATTCAGCGGTGCGGTGGCGGCTGATCCGAAGGATTGGGCCGGTCTGCATCGCCGGGCGAAGGCGGCGGACGCTCCGGCGTGCGATGGTTCAGGCTGCCACCGCGTGCACCAGCGTGGTCCGCGGGCTGCACTTGGGCCGGGGCGGTCTGCATCAGCCGATAAAAAAAACGGATCTGTAGCATGAAAAACCAGCCAAAACCTATGTTCAGAAGGGTCCAAAGGCCGATGCTCAGGACATTCCTGGACACCATCAGGGCCAGTAAGACCAGCGGTGCGGCCGCCTGTATCACCAGCCACAACACTGTGGGATAGCCCACCGGCTGGGGTTGATGCAGTCGATACACGTATAGCCCCAGACAGAGCAGCTGCATCGGTAGCCCCATCAAAAACAGGTAACCCCAAAAAAACACTGCCATCGGGCCGCCAAAGGGCGCTAGCAACAGCAGCGGCCACAGCCAGGCGGCCAGCCAGGCCACCGCGGTCTGACCCAGGATGCTGGCGTTCAGCTGGCGAAGTTTTGGGGTCATGGCGATATCCCTCACGGACAGCACAAAAAAACCGCCCCGAAAGGCGGTATTTTTTACATGTTCGGGTAGTTCGGGCCGCCGCCGCCTTCTGGGGTCACCCAGGTGATGTTCTGCGCCGGATCCTTGATGTCACAGGTCTTGCAGTGCACACAGTTCTGCGCATTGATCACAAAGCGGGCGCCTTCTTCGCTGCCGACCACTTCATACACCCCCGCCGGGCAGTACAGGCGAGCGGGTTCACCATACAGCGGCAGGTTTTTCTGGATCGGAATCGACGCATCGCGCAGGGTCAGGTGCGACGGCTGGTCTTCCTCGTGGTTGGTGTTGGACATGAACACCGAGGACAGCTTGTCAAAGCTGATCTTGCCATCCGGCTTCGGATAAGTCGGCTTGTACGACAGCGAAGCCAGATCCAGACACTTGTAGTCCGGGGTGGTGTCGCGCACTGTGAACGGGATCTTGAACATGTGCTGATCGATCCAGTTGAATGCGCCGCCCATCAGCGTGCCCATGCGGTGCATGGCCGGGCCGAAGTTGCGTGCGGCATACAGCTCTTCGTACAGCCACGAGTTTTTGAATTTGTCGGTGTAGGCCGTGACTTCATCACTGCTGCGACCGGCCTTCAGGGCTTCAAACACGGCTTCGGCACACAGCATGCCGGATTTCATCGCGGTGTGGCTGCCCTTGATCTTGGCAAAGTTCAGGAAGCCTGCGTCATCACCGATCAGACAGCCACCGGGGAAAGTCAGCTTCGGCAGCGAGTTCAGGCCGCCCTTGACCACGGCGCGGGCCCCGTAGGAGATGCGCTTGCCGCCGTCGAGGTACTGCTTGATGACCGGGTGGTGCTTCCAGCGCTGCATTTCATCAAACGGCGACAGGAACGGGTTTTTGTAGGCCAGATCAACGATCATGCCCAGGGTGACCTGGTTGTTTTCGGCGTGGTACAGCCACCAGCCCCCGGCGCTGCCGGTCTCGGACAGCGGCCAGCCTGCCCCGTGCAGGACCATGCCCGGCTTGTGTTTGGCCGGATCGATTTCCCACAGTTCCTTGATGCCGATGCCGTAGTGCTGCGGGTCGGCGTCCTTGTTCAGGTCAAAGCGGCTCATCAGTCGCTTGCCCAGATGGCCCCGGCAGCCTTCGGCAAACAGGGTGTATTTGGCGTGCAGCTCGTAGCCGGGTGTGAAGCTGGATTTGGCTTCGCCTTCCTTGCTGATGCCCATGTCGCCGGTGACGATGCCCTTGACCGAGCCATCTTCATGGTACAGCACGTCAGCCGCAGCAAAACCGGGGAACACGGTGACTTCGAGCGCTTCGGCCTGCTGGCCCAGCCAGCGGCAGACGTTGCCCAGCGACACCACATAGTTGCCCTCGTTGTGCATGGATTTGTGGGTCAGGGCATCGGGGACGCGGATGGCCTTGGTGGCGGATTTCAGCAGGTAAATATGGTCTTCGGTGGCCGGTACATTCAGCGGCGCACCCAGCTCTTTCCAGTTCGGGAACAGCTCATTCAGGGCGCGCGGTTCAAACACCGCACCGGACAGGATGTGGGCACCGACTTCCGAGCCTTTTTCGACCAGACAGACCGACAGGTCGGGCATGCCCTGTTCGGCGGCCAGCTGACGCAGGCGGATCGCAGCAGACAGGCCAGCCGGGCCGCCGCCAACGATCACCACGTCGAATTCCATCGATTCGCGTTCGATTTGTTCCATGAAGGACTCCTGTGCAAGAGGGGGCTGGAGGGCCACGGGGGCCTTCCTCGCGGCCTGATCGGGTCGTCTGGACGCATTGAATGCGGCGTAGTATAGAATCAATGCGTTGTTTATGCCATTGGCGATTGAATCCGGTCGGCGTGTCAGTAAAGATAGGCGCGGACTGGGGCAGGGGATCAGGACAGCAGCAAGCATGAGCGAACAGCACACGCCCCCACAGGTGGGCAGCAGCCTGGGCACTGTGGCCAGCCGGTTTGCCGGTGAGGCCCCGCTGGAGCAGTGGCATCCGCCGTACTGTGGCGAAATGGACCTGTGCATTGATGCGCGCGGCGACTGGTACCATGAAGGGCGGCTGATGACCCGGCAGGCGCTGGTGAACCTGTTTGCGCGGGTGCTGTGGCGCGAAACCGGGGATGGCGCAGACCGCTATTTTTTGAAAACCCCGGTGGAAAAGATCGGCATCCGCGTGGCCGATGTACCGCTGCTGGTCACACAGGTCGAGGCCGTGGCTGATGATGCGGGGCTGATGTGGCTGTGGGTGCAGACCCGCACCGGTGACCGGGTGCGGGTGGATGCCGCCCATCCGCTGCGCATGGGGGTTTATCAGGGTGAGAGTCGCCCCTATGTGCGCATCCGGCGTAATCTCGACGCGCTGGTGCACCGCAATGTGCTATTTCATCTGGTGGCGCTGGGTGAGCTGATCGAGCAGGCGGACCGGACCCTGCTGCGGGTGGACAGCGGCGACCAGTCGTTCTGGCTCGGGGTAGATGGCTGATGCAGGGGGATGAGCAGTTCCGGCAGGCGCCGATAGGCGTGTTTGATTCCGGGGTGGGCGGGCTGTCGGTGGCGCGTGAGATTGCTGCCCATCTGCCCGCAGAATCGATCTGCTATCTGGCCGACACGGCGCATGTGCCGTATGGGGAGCGCAGTGACGAAGACATCCGCAGGCTCACCAGCCGGGCGGCGGCGTGGCTGGCCGGGCAGGGCTGCAAGACCATGGTGGTGGCCTGCAACACGGCATCGGCGTTTAGCCTGACCCATCTGCGTGAGCAGTATGGCGAGCGCCTGCCCATCATCGGGCTGGTGCCAGCGGTCAAGCCTGCCGTACTGGCCAGCCGATCTGGCCGGATTGGTGTGCTGGCCACACCGGGCACGCTGCGCGGCAATCTCCTGCGCGAGGTCATCGCCAAAGAGGCCGTGCCGCGTGGGGTCGAGGTGCTGACAGCGGTCAGTCCGGCGCTGGTGCCGCTGATCGAGGCCGGACAGGAACAGTCCGCGGCCTGTGAGGCCGAGCTGGCGCGGGTGCTGGATCCCTTGCTGGCCCAGGGCGTGGACCAGCTGGTGCTGGGCTGCACGCATTATCCATTTTTGCGACCGGTGCTGGCGCGGTTGTATGGGCCAGCCCTGCACCTGGTGGATTCCGGGGCGGCGGTGGCCCGCCAGACGGGGCGGGTGCTGGCCGCCCACGGCTGGCTGCGCCCGGTGCGAAGCAGCGTGACCGGTACAGAACCTGATATACTGCCACACGCACCCCAGGCCGGCATCGAGGTGTTCGTCACCGGCCATCCTGCACAGAGTCAGGCTGTGGTGCAGCGCTGGGTGCCTGCAGCGCAGGAGATCCGGCGGGCCAGCCTGTTTTAACAAGGAATGTCAGGGGGCTGCAGGGCCCCCATGATCAACACCATGAACAATGTTTGCGTGAGCGACTGCACAGGAATCAGGGGGCACGGAGCATGATGGACACACGTTATTATGTGCTGCTCAGCACGTCCGGCCCGGATGTGGATGCAGAACGGCAGATGGTGGCCCAGACCCTGGCCGCGATGGGTTTTTTTTGCTGGTCTCCGGAGCGGCGCAGTCCACTCACCACCAATCTGATCCGCCGCCAGATCGATGATGCGGATTATTTTGTGGTGCTGATGTCCGGCCAGTACGGCACCCTGTCAGCGTCGGGGGTCAGTTACCTGCATCTGGATTACATCTATGCGCTGTCCCGGCAGAAGCCCATGCTGGTGCTGCTGCACGACAATCCGGAGCTGCTCCCCGAAGGGGCCCGTGAGCCCAATGACGCCGCGCGGGGACGCTTCCGCGAGTTTCGCCGCCAGCTGCAGCGCGACCGCGATCTGGTGCTGACCTTCCGCGATGTCAGCGATCTGGAGCGCGTGTTGCAGCAGGCCATGCCGCAGCTGTGCAGCCGTTACCCCGTGCAGGGCTGGAACCGGCCGCGCGAGAGCGGGATCATTCCGGTACGCCCTGCGGCACCCGCCCCGGCAGACAGCACCCAGTTGCTTCAGCTGCAGCGCCGTATCCAGCAGCTGGAACAGGAGCTGGCCCAGCAGCAGCGCCCGGCCCCGCCCCCTGCCGTGCCGCGCACCCAGCCGGTTTCCCCGCTGACCAGCACGTCATTGCCCGCCCTGCCGGCGGACACCCGTCAGGCCGGTCTGGAGGATTATTTCACCCTGGAATACCGGGTTCAGGCCTATCAGGATGGCAATTTCAAGGAACTCAAACCACAGCGTGTGGTCAGCTGGCACGACCTGCTGGTGGCGCTGGGGCCCGGGTTTAGCCTGGCGGCGTCCGAAGACAATTTTTCCCGGCTGATGAGTGATTTTCTGGCGGCCACCGCGCTGATCGATGCCCGCCAGCAGCTGCCCCGCGCCCATGCCGTGTCACGCTGTCAGGTCAGTGTGCAGACCCTGTACACCATCAAGGCGCAGATGCGCCAGAATGGCTGGATCATTCCCATTGGCCGCGATGCACAGCACCGTATCCTCTGGGAGCTGAGTGAACTGGGCCAGCAGGTGGTGTCGCGTGCGCTGATGGCACGGGCCTGACCCTGCTGGGGCTGCAGGGCCTGTGCGCGGTGGTGCAGTCCCACCCTTTACCTTGAACCCCTGGGGAGAAACATCCTTGTCTGCGCCGTCCCGTGCTGCTGTGCTGCTGGTCAACCTGGGCACCCCGGACCAACCCACCCCGGCGGCAGTCAGCCGCTACCTGCGCCAGTTTTTGTCCGACCAGCGGGTGATTGAGATTCCGCGCCTGCTGTGGTGGCTGATCCTCAATGCGCTGGTGATTCCGCTGCGGCGCAAGCGCGTGGCGCACGCCTATGCGTCGATCTGGTGTGAAGGCGATTCACCCATGCGGCGCATCCTGCAGCAGCAGGTGCAGGCCGTGGCCGCACAGCTGCAGCGGCCTGATGTGCAGGTTCTGCCTGCGATGAGCTATGGCCAGCCGGGCCTGACGGCAGCCCTGGACCGGCTGCAGACAGAAGGCATCGAGCAGGTGCTGGTGTTGCCACTGTTTCCCCAGTATTCGGCCACCTCAACCGCGCCGGTGTACGACGGGGTGTCGCGCTGGCTGCTGCGTCAGCGCAACCTGCCCAGCGTGCAGCTGATCAAGGACTATCACGACCACCCGCGCTACATTGAAGCGCTGGCCGATTCGGTGCGCCGCCATCAGGCCGTGCATGGCCAGCCAGACAAGCTGCTGATGTCCTTCCATGGTATCCCGCAGCCCTACGCCGACAAGGGCGATCCCTACCCGCAGCGCTGCCACACCACCGCGCGCCTGTTGGCCGGGCGGCTGGGGCTGGACGCTTCGCAGTGGGCGATCAGTTTTCAGTCGCGCTTTGGCAAGCAGGAATGGGTCAAGCCCTACACCGATGCCACGCTGACCCAGTGGGGCGAGCAGGGGGTCAAATCGGTGCAGGTGATCAGCCCTGCCTTTTCGGCGGACTGTCTGGAGACGCTGGAAGAGCTGGCAGTGGAAAACCGCGACACCTTCCTGGAGGCTGGTGGGCAGACCTACAGCTACATTCCGGCGCTGAACACCGACCCGCTGCACATCCAGTTGCTGGTGGAACTGATCCAGCCGTGGCTGGGCACACTGCCGCAGGCCCAGTGACCACAGGATGCAAAAAAGGGCAGCTATCGCTGCCCTTGATCTGAAGAAAAATTACAGCGCCGCCAACTGCTCCATTTGCCCCTTCACCCGTTCCAGCTGACCCTGCAGCTCGGCGAGTTTGGCTTTTTCGGCTTCTACCACTTGCGGTGGTGCTTTGGCGACAAAGCCTGCATTGCCGAGTTTACCCGCCAACACATCGACATTCTTTTGCAGCTTGTCGAGGTCTTTTTGCAGACGCGCTTGTTCGGCTTTGGGGTCGATCAAACCTTTCATCGGCACAAACACGGTGAGCTGGCCAATCACACTGCTTGAGGACAGTGGCGGGGTAGCGTCTGCCGCCAAAATCTCCACCGATTCCACTTTGGCCAGTGCCTTAAATAACGGCTCAATCCGGACAAGTTGCTCACGCTCGCTCTCGCTGATGTTTTGCAACAGGAGGGGCAGCAACCGCGCATTGCCCAGGTTCATCTCACCGCGAATGTTGCGCACCGCGCCAATCAAGGCTTGCAGCCATACCATATCGGCTTCGGCTTGCGCGTCCATCTTGGCCTCGTCGGGCTGTGGATAGGCCGCCAGCATGATCGAATCGTGAGTCTTACGACCAATCATCGGCGCAAGTTGCAGCCAGATTTCTTCGGTCAAAAACGGCATGATCGGATGCAGCAAGCGCAAGCTGGTTTCCATCACCGCCAAGAGCACACGGCGTACTTCGGCTTTGCGTGCTTCGCTGGCATCGCCGTTCAACACCGGCTTGGTCAGCTCCACATACCAGTCGCAGTATTCATTCCAGATAAAGTCATAAATGGTCTGCGCCACCATATCCAGACGATAGTCGGCAAAGGCTTGATGCACAGCGGCTTCAGCACGTTGCAAGCGGCTGATGATCCAACGCTCAGGCAATTCCCACAGCTCAGGACGCGCTTCGCTGCCGATGGTTTTGCCTTCGCAATTCATCATCACAAAACGGGTGGCGTTCCAGATTTTGTTGCAGAAGTTGCGATAGCCTTCGACCCGTTTCAGATCAAACTTGATATCGCGGCCAGTATTCGCCAACGCACAGAAGGTAAAGCGCAGCGCGTCGGTGCCAAAGGCATTGATGCCTTCGGGGAATTCTTTGCGGGTGGCTTTGTCGATCTTCTCAGCGGCTTTGGGGTTCATCAGGCCAGTGGTGCGTTTGCTCACCAAGGTCTCTAAGTCCACACCGTCGATGATGTCGAGCGGGTCGAGCACGTTGCCTTTGGACTTCGACATTTTCTGGCCTTCACCATCGCGCACCAAACCATGCACATACACGGTTTTAAATGGCACTTGGGGGCGGCCTTGCTCGTCTTTGACAAAGTGCAGCGTCATCATGATCATCCGGGCGACCCAGAAGAAAATGATGTCAAAACCCGTCACCAGCACGTCGGTGCTGTGGAAGGTTTTCAGTTCAGGCGTTTGCTCCGGCCAGCCGAGGGTGGAGAATGTCCACAATGCCGAGGAGAACCATGTGTCGAGCACGTCGTCATCCTGGCGTAGGGCAAGGTCGGCAGACAGGTGGTATTTGCTGCGTACCTCAGCTTCGTCACGCCCCACATACACGCCGCCTTGCTCGTCGTACCACGCCGGAATGCGATGACCCCACCACAATTGACGGCTGATACACCAGTCTTGCAGGTTGTTCATCCACGACATGTACATGTTGGTGTACTGCTCAGGCACAAACTTGATGTCGCCATTTTTGACCGCATCAATCGCAGGGGCGGCGAGCGGGGCAATGCTGACGTACCATTGGTCAGTCAACCACGGCTCGACGATCACACCGGAGCGGTCACCGCGTGGTGCTTTGAGCGTGTAGGGCTCGATTTTTTCCAGCCAGCCTTCAGCTTCTGCTTCGGCCACCAGTTTTTTACGCGCCGCAAAACGCTCAAGGCCAACATAGTCTTCAGGTGCAACAATCGTCTTGCTGATCGGCTCACCCGCTTTTTCCATATAGTCAAATTCGCCCAAAATCGCCGCGTCACGATCAAAAATATTGATCATCGGCAGGCTGTGGCGTTTGCCCAAATCAAAGTCATTGAAATCATGGGCAGGAGTGATCTTCACACAACCAGTACCAAAGCCTTTTTCAACGTATTCGTCAGCCACAATCGGCACGAGGCGACCGGTGATCGGCAGGCGAACCTGTTGACCAATCAGGTGTTTGTAGCGTTCATCTTCGGGATGTACCGCCACTGCTGTATCGCCGAGCAGGGTTTCGGGACGGGTGGTGGCGACCACCAAATGATTCAAGCCTTCGCCCAAGCTGCCATCTTCGTTGATGCTACGGGTGGTCAAGCTGTCATCGGCAAAGAAATAGCGGAAATGCCACAGCGAGCCTTGTTCTTCCACGCTTTCCACTTCAAGGTCAGACAGTGCAGTGTGGAGCTTGGGGTCCCAGTTGACCAAACGCTTACCACGATAGATCAGGCCTTCTTCATACAAACGGACAAACACTTCTTTGACCGCGTTGGACAGCCCTGCGTCCATGGTAAAGCGTTCGCGTGACCAGTCGACCGATGAACCCAAACGGCGGATTTGTTGGGTGATGGTGCCGCCGGATTGCGCTTTCCATTGCCAGACTTTTTCAAGGAATTTTTCACGACCCAAATCGTGACGGCTGATGCCTTGCGCCCCGAGTTGGCGCTCCACCACCATTTGGGTGGCGATACCGGCGTGATCGGTACCGGGTTGCCATAGGGTATTGTGGCCTTTCATGCGGTGGAAGCGAGTGAGCGCATCCATAATGGCGTTGTTGAAGCCATGCCCCATGTGTAGGCTGCCGGTCACGTTGGGCGGCGGGATCATGATGGTGAATGGCGTGCCTTGACCCGAGGGTTTGAAGTAGCCTTTTTGTTCCCATTCGGCATAGCGATTGGCTTCAATCGCCTGTGGATCGTAGGTGGTGGACAGTTCGGTCATGGCCCGCTCGGAACACTGCAAAAAATTGCCCGTAGTTTAGCGGCTTTTAGGCTGTTTTTGTGCGGTGGGGCGGCGTTCACGCACGGTCAGGCCCTAAAACAGTGAGTGCGCTCAGGGCTGCGCCGGGGCAGGGACATGTGGGTGTGCGGTGTGCAGCGGATGGGGGGAGGCTGATTCATCAGCGTGCTGGGCGTGGCCCATCCTGTGCAGGTGCAGCTTCTGAAATTCCTGTAGCGACAATTGACCGTCGTGGTTCTGGTCGGCCTGGGCAAAACACCGCGCCATCATGGCCTGTTGCTGGACCGGGTCCATGGGGTGTGGGGGGCGGGTCAGGGTGTGGGCGCAGGCCCCCAGCCCCAGGGCCAGCACGGCAGTTCCGCAGCGCAACAGCCAGCCTGATCCGGTCATGGCGAGGTCCTCAATCAACATGCACACACCCAAAAAGCTTCCTGTGCGCCTGTGGGAGAGTAGACACAGGGACACAGGAAACACCCGGACAGCATAGCGCCAAAGCCTGCTGTGGACAGGGGCCAAACGTGCACAGGCGGTGCAGAATCGTCAGTGCCCTGTAGCGTCCAGCAGGCTTTAGATTTCCAGCTTGTAGCCCACCCCATACACCGAGCGGATCAGGTCTTCGGCATTCACCACCGAGAGCTTGCGGCGCAGGTTTTTCACATGGCTGTCGATGGTGCGGTCGGTGACCACACGGTGATCGTCGTAGACCTGATCAATCAGCTGATCGCGGGGAAACACCCGCCCGGGCACCGACGCCAGCGTCTGCAGCAGCCGGAACTCCGCCGGAGTCAGCTCCAGCAGTTGGCCCTGCCAGCGTGCCTCGAAGCGGTCCGGGTCGATTTTCAGGTCGCCGGTGTCCTGGGGCACAGGCTGGCTGTTGGCGGGGACGCGCCGCAAAATGGCCTTGATGCGGGCAATCACTTCACGTGGGCTGAATGGCTTGCAGATGTAGTCATCGGCGCCGATTTCCAGCCCCAGCAGGCGGTCAATTTCATCCACCCGCGCCGTGACCATGATGATCGGCACACTGGAGGTGCGGCGCACATCCTTGCAGATGTCCAGCCCGTCGCGGCCCGGCAGCATGAGGTCCAGCAGGATCAGATCCGGTTTGAATTCATTGAAGCGGGGCAGGGCCTCACGGCCATTGTTGACCCAGTCGGTCTCGTAGCCGGAGGACTTCAGGTAATCCATCAGCAGCTGGGCCAGCTTGGGCTCGTCTTCGATCACCAGAATGCGCTGCGGCGCAACCGGGGTGGGGGTGGTCATGCAAAGCTCCTTGGCCAGACCAAAAAAACAGATGATTCATATCATTGGGTTTTTTCGGCGCTGGACAAGAGGGGTAAACGAATCTGCAACCATATTCCACCAAGCGGTGACGGCTGGGCGTGCAGATCTCCATGATGGGCCTGGGTGATGCTCTGGCACAGTGGCAGGCCCAGACCGGCACCCCCTGTGGCCCGGTTGCGCGAGGCTTCGACGCGGTACAGCCGTTCAAACAGGCGCGGCAGCTCCTCCACCGGGACACCCGGCGCACTGTCCTGCAGGTCCAGTATCGCCTCAGTGTCGGTGGTGGACAGTCGCAGCACCACCTGTCCGCCGGGATCGGTGTAGCGGGCGCTGTTTTCCAGCAGATTGGTGACCAGCTGGGTGAGCCGGGATTCATCCCCGGCAATCAGCACCGGCTGCTGCGGCAGGTCCACGCTGAGGCTGAGCTGCTGCTCGGCCAGCCGGTCCTCAAAGGCGTCGGCGGTCAGGGCAATGCTGCGCCGCCAGTCCAGGGGCTGCATCTGGTAGCGCAGGCCGCCCACGTCCGACAGCGCCAGCTGGTACAGGTCATCCACCAGCCGGGTCAGCGCCTGCACCTCATGCTGCAGCGAAGCGACGTTTTCGACGGTGGCGGGACGGATGCCATCAGCGATGGCTTCGATTTCGCCATTCAGGATGGCCAGCGGGGTGCGCAGCTCGTGGCTGATGTCGGCCACAAAGCTGCGCCGCAATTGTTCATTGCGCTGCAGGGTCTTCGACAGGGCATTGAAGTCCCGTGCCAGCTGGCCAAATTCATCCTGGCGGCGGTCGTGGATGTGCACCTCAAAATTGCCAGTGGCCAGCGTGTGCATGCCCTGCGCCAGCTCACGGATCGGCGCCAGAAAGCGCCGGGCCAGCAACAGGGCGGCAATCAGCGCCATCCCTGCCGACAGCACCATGATCAACACCGCAGAGCGGCGCTGTTCTTCGAGGAAATGCGCTTCGCCGGGGCTGATCACCCGCTGGCTGATCGACACCACCAGCTGGCCCACGTACTGGCCGCCAATCACGATGCCATAGCGCTGCGCATCCTGTCCCGGATGGGCATTGCCTGCCACCACACGGTTGCGGGGGTCGAGCAGGCTCCAGTGGCTGCGCAGGTTGCGCGGCACCACCGGACGGCCCCCGGAGTGCTCATCGGTGGGGCGACTGGCTTCGTCCATGCTGAGGATGTCCTGCCACAGCTGCGGGCGGTCGCGCAGGATCTGCCAGCTGCCGGTCTGCCGGTACAGCTCGGCCAGGGTGCCGGCCACCACTTCAGCCCGCTGATTGTCCTGCTGCAGCGTGTAGTCGTTGAAGGCCTGCCGCACGCTCCAGGCGTTGGCAATGCCGATGGCGACGATGACCAGCAGGCACAGGCCGAGCATGACCGCAAACAGCTGGGTGGTGATGTTGCTGCGCATCATCAGTGCAGGGCCTCCAGGCAATCAATCCGCAGTCCGCAGGGCACGGCACAGGGTCAGCCGTGACTGTAGACCATTCACCCGCATCCGGGGGTGGATTGCTGCAAATTTTCATGGTTTGCAGGCGGTCGGCAATTCCCGCGGATTCACAGGGATTTTTTTGCCCGTCCTGCTGCTGCTGGCTTGATTCTCTGAGCCGGAAAGCGCATCTTTCAGAAAAACGGCCAGAGGCAAGGGGCAGGTTGCTGACTCTGCCGACTGCTTCTGGCCATGACAACCACCCACCGGAGTAAGGACACCCATGAAAGCCTTCCTGTTCACCACGGCACTGCTGCTGGGCAGCACCCTGGCCCACGCCACCGACCCGATTGAAGGCAACTGGCGGCAGATTGATGACCGCACCGGCTTTACCCTGTCACTGGTGAACATCCATCCAGACAGCAACGGCAACTATGTGGCCACCATCTACAAGCGCTACACCCGTCCCGGCCACATGAATGAACTGTGCCAGAACTGTCCGCCGCCCTACACCAACAAACCGATCCTGGGCATGGACATCGTCACCGGCCTCAAGCCCACCAACACTCCCGGCCGCTATGTGGATGGGCTGGTGATTGACCCCAACAAGGGCAAGACCTACAAATTCAATGCCCGCCTGCACCCCAATGGGCGCAGCCTGACCGTGCGCGGCTATCTGGGGGTGTCGCTGCTGGGCCGCTCGCAGACCTGGATCCGGGTGGACGAAAACGCCAGGGAATAACGGACCAGCGCATGACTGCAGTGTCTGGCTGGCCGGGATGCAGGCTGGCCAGTCCGCCTGTGGTGTCGCCGGATGAAAAAAAGATCGCAGAGATCAGCGCAGGCTGAATGCTGGAACAAAACAGGGAAGGAGCACAGCCTTAATCACCCGTACACTGATGCTGGCCACCGCCCTGCTGTACAGCACAGCAGGACTGGCCATGGAGCCCATTCTGGGCAAATGGAAACAGATTGATGACCGCACCGGACAAGTGCGCTCGATCGTGGAGATGGTTCAGGAGCCGGATGGGACCTACACCAGGGTGATCATCAAGCGTTTTCCCCGACCGGGCATGCTGGACCGCTGCCATGAATGTCCACCGCCATTTACCAACCAGCCGATTGATGGCCTGAAGCTGATCACCGGGCTGAAACCCTCGTCGGGTCAGGAGCGCCAGTATGTGGATGGCCGGATCATTGATCCCTACACCGGCAAAGTGTACCGCATGAAAGCCAAAGTCAGTCCAAATGGCCGCACCCTGAGCGGGCGTGGCTACATTGGCGTGTCGCTGCTGGGCCGTTCCCAGACCTGGCTGCGCGCCGATGACTGACTGGACCCGGCCAGAAAAAACCGCCTTTCGGGGCGGTTTTTTTTCGGCAAAACCCTTCAGCGGCCCGGGGTTTCGGCCACGGCCTGCACACCGCCTACAGCAGGTGTGGTGACGGTGAGCTGGGCCTGCCGGTCGGGCAGGGTGGCCGAGGCCTGACTGGACAGGGGGACGCTGCCCTCCCCGGATCCGGTGGCCCCCCCGCTGGAGCCGGCCTGTGCTGCGGGTGGGGTGGGGCTGACTGCTGTCGCACCGCCACCCAGGGCTTTATACAGGTTGACTTCACTGAGCAGTGCGGCCTGTTGCAGGCTGATCTGGCCCTGCTGGGCGTTGAACAACTGCCGCTGGGCATCCAGCACACTCAGGTTACTGTCCAGTCCGGCACGGTTGCGCGCCTGCGACAGCTGGTAATTGCCTTCGGAGGCACTCACCAGTCGGCGCTGTGCCTGCAGCCGGTCATGCAGGAACTGCCGGGTGGCCTGCACGTCGGCCACCTCGCGGAAGGCGGTCTGGATGGCTTTCTGGTAGGTGGTCAGGGCCAGCTGTTGCTCCACCTCACTGACCTGCAGGTTGGCCTGACGGGCACCATGGTCAAAAATCGGCAGGCTGATGGATGGCCCGATGCTGAAACCAAACGCCCCGGATTTGAACAGATCGCCGACCCGGTCGGCACTCAGGCCGACCTGACCCCCCAGGGTCACCGTGGGGTAAAACGCGGCCCGTGCGGCGGCCAGATTGGCCCCGGCTGCGCTCAGGCTGTACTCCGCCTGCGCCAGATCCGGGCGGTTGCGCAGCAGGTCACTGGGCACCCCGGTGGACAGGGTGGCTGGGCTGGCCAGCTGTGCCGGCAGCCGGCTGGGCAGGGCGGTGTCCGGCAGGTCGGTGCCGACCAGCAGCCGCAGCAGGTTTTTATCCTGCTCGATCAGGGTCTGGTAGGTGCCGATCGCCAGCCGGGCAGTTTCCACCGACAGTTCCGACTGGCGCACCGGCACGGCAGAACCGATGCCGACCTGCAGCCGCTTCTGGTTCAGGGTCAGCAGTTGCTGCTGCACCTGATGGGTCTGCTGGGCCAGCCGCAGTTGTTCCTGATCCGCCGCCAGGGTGACAAAGGCCTGGGCAATCTGGCCGATCAGGGCAATCTGCACCGCCCGTTCAGCACTCTGGGTGGCGTAGTAGTTCTGCAGGGCAGCGTCCCTGAGGTTAGCGACCCGGCCCCATAGGTCCAGTTCATAGGCTGTGGTGGCCAGACCCACCTGATATTTCTGGATGGTGGTGTCGGTGTTGCCACTGACACTGGCGGTCCCGGCCGCATTCACTGTGGGCAGCTGCGCAGCGCTGCGGATCTGGTACTGGGCCTGGGCGCGCTGGATGTTCAGGCCCGCGGCCTGCAGGTCCCGGTTGTGCTGCAGGGCCAGCCCGATCAGTTCACGCAGACGGGCATCGGCAAAATACGCCGACCAGTCCAGCCCGGCGATCGAGGGGCCTGTGGTGGCCGCAGCACCCGCGGGAAACTGTGCAGGCACCAGCGCAGCGGGCTGGACCACGGGGTCAGGCTGGCGCAGCACCGGACGCTGGGCACAGGCCGACAGCATCAGCACCGCGATCGCCAGGCCCAGACGGGGCAGGGTGTTCATGGTTTTTTCTCCTCGTCTGTGGCCGTCATCAGGTCGGACTCGGCCGCATCGCTGGGCAGGGGCGTGGCCAGCACCGGGGCCGGATGGTCATCCGAGTGGTCGCGGCGCAGCAGCTTCTGAATGGCAAAATAAAACAGCGGCACAAAGAAAATCCCCAGCAGGGTGGCACCAACCATGCCGCCCAGCACGCCGGTGCCGATGGCGGTCTGACTGCCAGAGCCCGCGCCGTGCTTGAGCGCCAGAGGCAGCACGCCCAGCCCGAAGGCCAGTGAAGTCATGATGATCGGGCGCAGCCGCAGCCGTACGGCTTCGAGAATCGAGGCCACCAGCGATTTGCCGTGGTCCTGGAGCTCCTTGGCAAACTCGACGATCAGGATGGCGTTTTTGGCCGACAGACCGATCACGGTGAGCAGGCCAACCTGGAAATACACGTCATTGGCAAAGTGCCGCCCAAACGTGGCCAGTACTGCACCAAACACCCCCAGCGGCACCACCAGCATCACCGCCAGCGGAATCGACCAGCTTTCATACAGCGCGGCCAGACACAGGAACACCACCAGCAGCGACAGCGCATACAGCAGCGGTGCCTGTCCGGCGGATTTTTTTTCCTCATAGGACAGGCCGCTCCACTCAAAGCCCACGCCGGGCGGCAGCTGGGCGATGATTTTTTCCATTTCCTGCATGGCCACGCCGGAGCTGATGCCGGGGGCTGCGGCGCCCTGGATGTTGAATGAGGACAGGCCGTTGTAGCGGTTCAGCTGTGGCGCACCGTAGGTCCATTCGCCGCTGGCAAAGCTGGAGAATGGCACCATCTGCCCGGCCTTGCCGCGCACATACCACTGGTTCAGGTCTTCAGGGCGGCTGCGCGCGCTGGCATCGCCCTGCAGGTACACCCGTTTCACCCGACCCCGGTCAATGAAGTCATTGACGTAGGCCCCACCCCAGCCCGCCGACAGCACGCTGTTGATGTCCGACAGTGCGACCCCCATGGCGGTGGCCCGGTTCTGGTCGACGGTGATTTTGTATTGCGGGGTGTCTTCCTCGCCATTCGGGCGCACCCCGACCAGCAGCTTGTTCTGCGAGGCCATGCCCAGCAGCATGTTGCGGGCGGCCAGCAGTTGTTCATGGCCGATGTTGCCGACGTCCTGCAGTTGCAGGTCAAAGCCGGAGGCATTGCCCAGCTCGATCACCGGCGGCGGCGCAATGGCAAACACCATGGCGTCCTTCAGCTGGCTGAAGGCCCCCATGGCGCGTCCGGCCACGGATTTGACATCCTGACCGGCCCCGGTGCGCTCTTCCCAGTCTTTCAGGCGGACGAAGGCCAGACCCATGTTCTGGCCACTGCCGGCAAAGCTGAAGCCGGTGATGGCAAAAATCGATTGTACATTGGCCTTTTCCTGTTCCAGATAGTACTGCTCGACCTGCTTCATGGTCGCCAGTGTGCGCTCCTGGGTGGCCCCGGCGGGCAGTTGCACCAGCGTGAACAGGATGCCCTGGTCTTCATCGGGCAGGTACGAGGACGGCAGGCGCAAAAACACCACCGCCATCAGCGCCACGATGCCCACATACACCAGCCCGAAACGCAGGCCGCGCTTGAGGATTCTGGCCACCATCGACTGATAGCCGTGCGAGGCGCGGTCAAAGCTGCGGTTGAACCAGCCAAAAAAACCGCCCTTGTGCCAGTGCTTGGCATCCACTGGCTTGAGCAGGGTGGCACACAGCGCTGGGGTGATCACCAGCGCCACCAGCACCGACAGCGCCATGCTGGTGACCAGCGCCACGGAGAATTGTTTGTAGATGACCCCCGTGGACCCGCCAAAAAACGCCATCGGCACGAACACGGCCGCCAGCACCAGCGCGATGCCCACCAGCGCGCTGGTGATCTGGTCCATGGAACGGCGGGTGGCCTCCTTCGGGGACAGCCCTTCTTCCATCATCACCCGTTCGACGTTTTCCACCACCACGATGGCGTCATCCACCAGCAGGCCAATCGCCAGCACCATGCCAAACAGGGTCAGGGTGTTGATGGAAAAGCCCAGCAGCTTGAACACGGCAAAAGTGCCCAGCAGCACGATCGGCACCGCCAGGGTCGGGATCAGCGTGGCGCGGAAATTCTGCATGAACAGGTACATCACCAGAAACACCAGCGCGATGGCTTCAAGCAGGGTCTTGATGACTTCTTCGATCGACAGGCGCACAAACGGCGTGGTGTCGTAGGCGGCCACCACATCCAGCCCCTGCGGGAAGCCGGGCTTGAGCTGGTCCATGCGGGCCATGACCGCATCACGGGTTGCCAGCGCATTGGCCCCGGCGGCCAGCTTGATGCCGACGCCGGCGGCGGGCTTGCCGTTGTAGCGGGAAATCACGTCGTAGTTTTCGGCACCCAGCTCCACCCGGGCCACATCCTGCAGGCGCACTTCAGCCCCGCTGGCATTGCCCTTGAGCAGGATGTTGCGGAATTGCTCCGGGGTCTGCAGCCGGGTCTGGGCAGTCACGGTGGCGTTGAGCTGCTGGCCGGTCAGGGCTGGGGTGCCGCCGATCTGGCCGGCCGACACCTGCGCGTTCTGCGCCTGAATCGCCGCATACACGTCAGCCGGGGTCAGCTGGTAGCTGGCCAGTTTGGCCGGGTCCAGCCAGATGCGCATGGCATAGGACGAGCCAAACACCTGGGTTTCACCGACGCCTTCGACCCGGGACAGCGAGTCGATCACCGAGCTGTTGATGTAGTCGGCAATGTCGGTGGGGTTCATGCGGTCGTCTTTGGAAACAAACGCCAGCACCATCAAAAAGGTGCGCGCCGATTCGTTGACGGTGATGCCCTGGCGCTGTACTTCCTGCGGCAGTTGCGACAGTGCCGACTGCAGCTTGTTCTGCACCTGCACCTGGGCAATGTCCGGGTTGGTGCCCGCCTCAAACGACAGGCTGATGGTGGCCGAGCCGTTGCCCGAGCTGCTGGAGGACATGTACATCAGCCCATCCAGCCCTTTCATGCGCTGCTCGATGATCTGGGTCACCGTGTCTTCGACGGTCTTGGCCGAAGCACCCGGATACACGGCACTGATGGCAATCGTCGGTGGCGCAATGGCCGGGTACTGGGACACCGGCAGCCTGAACAGCGACAGCACCCCGGCCAGCATGATGATCAGGGCGATCACCCAGGCAAAAATCGGCCGGTCAATGAAAAAACGCGACATGATCAACGCTCCGGGTTAGTGCGCAGCAGGCTGGGCGGGTGCGCTGGCTTTGGCAGCGGTGGCCGGGGCCCCGGTCTGCAGTGGCTCGACCCCCGCCAGGGTGGCTTTCACTTTCGGGGCAGGCATGCCCGGCATCAGGCGGATTTTCTGACTGCCCTGCACGATGATCTTTTCGCCTTCCTGCAGGCCCGAGGTGACCACCCACTGGTCGTCCTGGGTCCCGGCCACCTGAATGACTTTCTGCGACACGCTGCCATCCTGCGCCACGGACAGCACGGCGGCCTCGCCCTGCGGGGTACGGGTCACCGCCTGCTGTGGGATCAGCATCGCCGACGGCAGGGTGCCCTGATCGACGCGGGCACGCACGTACATGCCCGGCAACAGCACCTGTCTGGGGTTGGCAATGGTGGCACGCAGGGTCACCGCGCCGGTGGACTCATCCACACTGGCATTGGCAAAAGCCAGCTGGCCCTCAATCGGATACACCTGTCCATCCGGCAGGATCAGCTGGATGCGGGTCTGGCCACTGGCACTGAGTGCCCCGCTGGACAGCTGCTGGCGCAGCTTGAGCATTTCGGCACTGGACTGGGTGATGTCCACATACAGCGGGTCGAGCTGCTGGATGGTCACCAGCGGCGTGGGCTGACTGGCGGTGACCAGTGCCCCGGCGGTGACGCTGGAGCTTCCGGTCTGGCCACTGATCGGCGCCCGCACCACACTGTAGTTCAGGTTGATGCGGGCGTTGGCGACACTGGCCTGGGCAGCGGCCAGATCGGCCTGTGCCAGTGCGATCTGCGCCTGGATGTCGTCATATTCCTGGCGGCTCACCGCCTGGATGCCGAGCAGTTCCTGATAGCGTTTGGCCTTCACCTGCAGGGCATTCAGGCTGGCCTGCTGGCGGCGCACGCTGGCTTCGGCGCTGTTGACGGTGGTCTGATAGGTCGAGCTGTCCAGCTGATACAGCGGTTCACCGGCCCGCACATAGCTGCCTTCGGTGAACAGACGCTTCTGGATCAGGCCGGAGGCCTGCGGACGCACCTCGGCAATCTGGAACGGCCGCAGCCGTCCGGACAGTTCGATGCGCTGGGGGACCGGCTGGCTGTGCGCCATCACCACGATCACCTCCGGCAGCGGCGCGGCCGCGCCTGCGGCCCCCGGACCGGCGGCACCGCCAGCCCCGGCCTGGGGTGCAGATGACGGGTTGCAGCCCGTGAGCGCCAGCATCAGCGCCAGTGCCGCCCCAGCCCCCACCCGTACTTCAACATGTGACATCATGGATTTGATTCCTAACAGGCTGCGTCAGCGCGACACTGACGTTTGAAACTGAATAAACTGCCAGACCGCCAGTGTCCAGACCAGACCAAGACACCACCCGGCCAGCACATCGCTGGGGAAATGCACCCCCAGATACACCCGTGACCAGCCCATGGCCAGCATCCACAGCGCCGCCATGCCCCAGGCCGGGACCTGCCAGGGCCCGGAGCGCACCAGCAGCGCCAGCGCCACCGGCAGGGTGGCGGCATACACACTGTGGCCACTGGGAAAGGCATCGCCAAAGGACACCGTGCCGTGGGGCCAGAGCAGGGGCCGGGGCCGACCGAAAAAAAACTTGAGCAACCAGGTCAGGGCCACCGCCCCCAGCATGCTCAGCGTCAGCATCACAGCGGCCCGCAGGTACCGCCGCCAGCCCAGCCAGACCACCAGCAGCACACTGAGCGTGCCCATCACCGGAATGCCGCCCAGCGCATCCAGCGTCAGCGCCAGCGGGTCCAGCCCCGGCGATCGCCAGGCACGGGCTGCCCACATCAGCGGCAGGTCAAACCCCAGCGGCACCTGTGCCCACACGGCACCGGACAGCCAGCCCAGGGTCAGCAGCAACCCCAGCATCAGCACCTGTCGGACTCTGGCGCAACCTCCAGACCGGCTGCACAGCATGGCAGGGGACCCTCTTGTGACCCAAAAGACACCCGGAAAAATTGTACTGATCAGTACATAATCCAGCAAGTGCCCCGCCCTGACCAATAACACTTTTTCTACACAATCGCCGGGATTCTTTACCTGAACGACCTGTCATCCACTGGATTGCGGGGGCTCAGTGCGCCGGGGCGGCCAGAAAAAATCCAGTGGCCGGGTGGTCAGGTGGGTGGTGATCAGGCGCAGTAGCGAACCCCACTGGGCAAACTGCACCTGCCGGGCGCGCAGCGCCACGAACAGCGCCAGCCCAAAGCTCACCATCAGGTTCATCATGCCGATGCCCAGCACCCCCAGAAACGACACCAGCACCAGCCCCGGCTCGGGCGTCCGGCCCAGACACAGCAGCCCCTGGACAAAGTTGGCTGAGGCAAAGGCAATGTGGCGGATGTCAATCGGCACACCGATGATGTAGCCGACCACGCCGGTACTGCCCAGAAACACCCCGAACCAGAAGTTCCCGGCCAGCGCCCCAAGGTTGTTTTCCACATACAGGGCGAAACGGTCCAGCCGGGACTCACCCAGCCAGCGCTGCAGGCGCGGGTGATGGCGCAGCCGGTCGCCGACCTGGTGGTAGGTGGCCAGATTGTCGTAGTAGCCGGCAATCAATCCGGCCACAAACAGCCACACCCCGGCGACCCCGGCATACAGCAGCGAGGCCGAGGCAAAGGGATTGATGCCAGCCAGCAGTTCAGTGGCTTTTTGGGGGGAGAGCAGCGGCGCTTCATGAAAGCGCCCCCAGACCGTGGTGATCACCCAGGCCGTGGGCATGGCCACAGAAATGTTGCCGACAATCGCAATGAACTGGGTGCGCAGGATGTTGACGATCAGTGCCGCCAGTTCGGCCAGCTGTGCCTGTTTGCTGCCGGACACCTGTTGCACGGTGGCGGCCAGTGCCGCAGCGGTCATGGCCGGTTGCTTGGTGGCCACGGTGAAATGCAGGCCATGGATCAGCATGAAGCCCAGCGAATAGTTCAGACTGTAAAACACCGCCTTGGCCAGTGGCGACAGCACCAGCCGACCCATCAGCAGCTTCAGGGTGGCCATGCTGGCAATGATCAGCCCGGCCCCCGCCGCAGAGCGGTACATCTGCCAGTAGCCGGCCCGGTCGGTGCTGACGTAGTGCTCGCCCATGCGGCTGGCGTTTTCAGTCACCTGCCGCGACAGCAATTCTGTGTTCAGGGACACCAGCTCACGGATGCTGCCATACTTGGCTTCGGCTTCGGTCACCAGCCGCAGCAGGTCAGCCAGGGCCCGGTGTACCTGTGCCGTGTCCTGATGCAGCAGGGCAAACAGCAGGTCCGTACGGGCCAGACTCTGTTCCAGCCGGTTGAGCAGATTGGTCAGGCTGATCGACACGCCGTTTTTGCGGGTGCCGCGCTTGACCCGCTGCAGGATGTCCCGGCACTGGTCCAGCATCACCTGGGCCTGTTTTTCATCGGGCAGGGCCTGCAGGCCAGGCACCGTACGGTCGGTGCCATTCACCGGCAGCAGGTCCTCCGGGTCCACGTCGTAGCGCTGTTTGAACGCCTCAACGTAGTCGATGATCTCGCGGTTCTGCACCAGAAAGGGCGAGCGGAATTCATTGATCTGGGGGTAGGCGCGCACCAGCTCAGGCTCCAGGCCAATGGCGGTGATCCGGTACGACACAATCATCAGCGCACTGAGCAGGCGACTGCGGGCCTCCCGCAACAGCGCCGGCTGGATGCTGGCCTGCTGCAGCCGCTGCAGCAGCGCCGTCCAGTCCTCCTCGGGGATGGCAGCCACCCAGCGGTGGTCACTCCTGAGGGGAAAACACTGGCGGATCAGGTCGCGCAAATGGCCTTCCTGACGCAGCGGCGGCAGGATGCGCCAGCCAATGCGCTGCTTCAGGGCACGAAAAAAATCACCGGGGTCGGCAATGCCGGTGTCGGCATACAGGCTGACCTGATGGTACTGGCGCAGCAGCCCCAGAATAAAATTCGCCAGCACCGCAGCCTGTGCGTCATCGGCCAGTGCGGCACACAGCTGCTGCATCCGCCAGTGGATGTCCCCGGTGTCCTGCACCGACTGGGGGCGCAGACGCTGCACCAGCAGCACCAGCAGTTCCGGTTGGGGCTGGTCCAGACTGGCGGCCATGTCCTCCAGAATGTCGGCAAACGACAGCGGAGGGCGTGTGGCTGCATGCAGGACCGTGGCCGTGGACATCAGCTCAGCCGGTCCTGTGCATAGCGGGCCAGCGCCATCAGTGCCTGCCGGTACACCGAATCGGGCAGGGCGTGCAGGGCCTGTACAGCCGACGCGGTTTCCTCGCTGGCCCGCAGGCGGCAGTAGTCTAGCGCCCCGCTCTGGTGCACCAGCGCAATGATGCGCGCCAGGTCCTGGGTGCCGCCGGTCTGGATGCTGCGCCGGATCAGCTCGCGGTCGGCGCCGTCGGTGCGCTGCAGTGCGGCAATCAGCGGCAGGGTCGGCTTGCCTTCCATCAGGTCATCGCCGATGTTTTTGCCCAGCGTCTCGGCATCGGAGCTGTAGTCAAGAATGTCATCAATGATCTGGAACGCATTGCCGAAGTGGGCCGCAAACGCCCGCAGCCCCTCGCGGTACTGCGGCTGTCCGGCCAGCATCGCTGCGCCCTCACAGGCCATCATGAACAGCCGTGAGGTTTTGCCATAAATAATCTGCAGGTAATCGGCCTCGCTGGCGTCCGGGTGGTGCTGGTGCTGCAGCTGCAACACCTCACCCTCGGCAATTTCGCAGGTGCCCGCCGAAAAATCCTCCAGCAGGTCCATCTGGCCCAGCCCCACCATCAGGTGAAA
Source organism: Pseudomonadota bacterium (assembly GCA_052034295.1). GTDB lineage: Bacteria > Pseudomonadota > Gammaproteobacteria > Pseudomonadales > Moraxellaceae > JBPOIS01. The sequence goes on along the minus strand of JBPOIS010000016.1, from coordinate 11,772 downwards.
GGCCCGGGCAATCAAGAAGTCCCCCACCAGCACCGCTGTCGGGTTGTCCCAGGTCACATGGGCGGTCGGCACACCCCGGCGCAGGCCCGAGGCATCCACCACATCATCGTGCACCAGCGTGGCAGTGTGCAGCATTTCCACCAGTGCCGCCAGCTTGACCATGCTGTCCGGTCGCAGCTGCTCCGGGGCACAGGCCCGGCCCGCCAGCAGGCACATCAGCGGACGCAGGCGCTTGCCGCCCGCTTCGACCACATGGCGGCTGACCGCCATCACCAGCGGCACCTTGCTGTGCACACCGTGGGCAATGAAGGCATCCAGCGCCTGAAAGTCCTCGGCCACCGGGGCCAGAATCTCTGTTTTGAAATCAATCATCTCGAAGCTGTCTAGGGTTTCAAAAAATCCTGTGGCCAGTGGCCGCTACAGGGCAGGCGCCGCCCATCGTAGAAGAATGCGCCCGGCCCTTCCAGTGAAATCGTGTAGGTCCGCGGCTTGATTTGTGCCGGTTTTTTGCCTAAAATCGCCGCCTTGTCTTTTTCCTGTTCGCCATCGTCTGAAGTCCAGCTGTCCTCATGCTGGCACGGGGCAACAGTCATGCGTGGAGTCATTCATGTACGCAGTTATCCAGAGTGGTGGCAAACAACATCGCGTCAGCGTCGGTGAGCGCCTGAAAGTCGAGCTGCTCAAGGCCGACACCGGCAGCACCCACACCCTCAGCGACGTGCTGATGGTGGTCAACGGTGAGACCGTCAGCATCGGTGCCCCGAGCGTGGCCGGTGCCAGCGTGACCTTTGAAGTGCTGGGCCATGGCCGTGGCGAAAAAATCCGCATCGTCAAGCACCGTCGCCGCAAGCACTACCACCGCGAACAGGGCCACCGTCAGTGGTTCACCGAAATCAAAATCACCGGCATCAACGTCTAAGCCGCTGACTGGCACAGGAGTAATCTTCCATGGCACACAAAAAAGCAGGCGGTTCCACCCGCAACGGCCGTGATTCCAACCCCAAGATGCTGGGTGTGAAAGTCTACGGCGGCCAGGCTGTCGTTGCTGGCAACATCATCGTGCGTCAGCGTGGCACCGAATTCCACGCCGGCCCCAACGTCGGCATGGGCCGTGACCACACCCTGTTTGCCACCAGCAACGGCGTGGTGCGCTTCGAAACCAAAGGCGCCTTCGGCCGCCGCTACGTGACGGTGGACGCTGCTGAATAAGCCGCTACTTTTCCGTCCAGAAAATCCCGCCGCTGTGCGGGATTTTTTTTTGCCCTGATCTGCGGTCACAGTCTTGAAAAGCCGCTGATTTTCTGTCAAATCTGAACCAGACTGCGGCCCGGTGTCCCGGAAAAAAGCCCTGACTTTGGTCTCGGTCAGACAGGGGACTGGGATTCCCGGCGGCGGCAGGCTCCGGTGTTGATGCAGATGGCCATCGCACTGTTGAAAATTTTCGGTCAATTTTTTGCTTGAATCCTGAACAACAGCTCAGTTTTTTGACCTGCCTTAATTTAGAACATGGAGTATGGGTGATGGCCCGCGACAGTGTGTTGTTGATTGATCTTGAAAACCTGCTCAAAGGCTATGGCTTTGATCCCCATCAGGTCCAGGGGGTGTTGCTGGATTTGATGAAGCAATTGCATGGACGACTGGCCCCGCCCCGGTTTGCGGTCAAGCGGGTGTATGCCAACTGGAGCGACAGCCGGTTGATGGCCCTGCGCGAAGAAGTGTCCCAGCTGGGCCTGACCCCTGTGCAGGTGCTGGGTTTTTCCCGCGATGCGCGCAAGAATGCGGCGGACATCCAGCTGGTGATGGATGCCATGGAGCAGGCGCTGCGCCGTGAGGATCTGAAGTGTTTTGTCATCGTATCCGGCGATGGTGGGTTTGCAGCGCTGGCCAATCGCCTGCATGAATACGGCAAAGAGGTGATCTGTGCAGCCCACCAGAGTGCACTGAGCCAGACCCTGCGCGGCACCTGTGATGAGGTGGTGGTGTTGCAGGAGCTGCACAGGCCAGCCGCCTCGGCTGCACACAGCCGCCCGCTGGCTGGACCGGAGGTGAATGATCCACGCAACCGGCGCCTGTTGCACAGTCAGGGGGTAGATCCGGTGATGGATGTGGCCGGGTTACAGGCCAGAACCCGGCAGATTCTGGACTGGTATGGCCAGGACCCTGAGTGTCAGAAATCCATGCAGCAGGATGGACTGATGCTGTCGATGGTGCAGGAGGGTATACAGGCCGTATTGCCGGGTTTGAACTGGCAGCGTCAGGGGTTTGGCAAGTTCTTTGAGTATGTGCAGTATTGCTGTGGCGGCACACCCTGGGCGCTAGTCCGTCGTCAGCAACAGCCGGTGCTGGTGTCGCGGGCGCACAGTGACGCGCGGGAGTGGCTGCCGGAGCTGCCCTCGCGGGAACTGCATTCGCTGGCCCACTACCGCAGCCTGTTGGCCTTGGGGACACCCCGCTGGGTCCTGCCAGAGGCAGACCTGCAGACCGCCCTGTGGCACTGGCTGATTGAACATGGCCGGCAGGAACAGGCGCTGGCTGCCCTGACCCAGGCGGCCAGCCGGGCCCTGCAGGTGGACGAAGCCACCCTCAAACCCGTGCTGATGGCGCTGGTCTCCTGTGGCTGTCTGGTCAGCCGGCTGCCGCAGCTGCCGTTGCTGGAACAGCCGGTGCGTCTGCGTCCTGACCTGGCCCACTGGAGCCAGATTGCGCTGGAGGTGCGCCAGTCGGTGCAGGACAAGCTCAATAGCCTGCTCAGTCCTGATCCCGTGGCGGCGATGACCCTGGACCGCCTGTGTCCTGTGCCGGTGCCGGATTGATGGGGTGCGTCAATTGTGTGCGCTGGCAGCAGAACAGGTGATTTAAGCGCAAAAACTCCATCATGATCACGGTGTTGACACAGAACATCCGGGCGCGGGCATGGCATAGTCAGCGCATGTTTTTGATAGGTTCACCGTTCATGTTGCGTCGATTGTTTGCCTCCAGTCTGATCACCACGGCAGCGCTGGTCGGGGTCCATCCCGCCATGGCGGCCCCGGCTGTGTCGGCCAGTGCCCAGAATGAAACGCTGGCCACCCAGCGCCTGATCGCCCTGCTGTCGCGCCTCAACAGTCTGCAGGCGGATTTTTCCCAGACCACCAGCGGCAGCCGCAGTGCCCCGGCCCGGCCCACGCCCGGCCTGCGCCCCACCCACCTGAACCAGACTTTCAGCGGGGTGATGCAGGTGAAGCGGCCGGGCAATTTTCGCTGGGAAACCACCAGCCCGATGAAGCAGTTAATCGTCACCAATGGCCAGAAAGTGTCGATTTATGATCCGGATCTGGCGCAGCTCACCCGTCAGGACCTGGGCGAGCAGGTGGCCAATACCCCGGCGCTGCTGTTGTCCGGGCAGACCGCGCGCATCCGTCAGGCTTACCGCATCACCCAGCCCAATCCCGGCCTGAACAGCTACAGCCTGTACCCGCGCAGCGGCGAAGCGGCGTTTGAACGACTGGACATTGCCTTCAACAAGGGCCTGCCGGTGCTGATGGTGCTGCACGACTCACTGGGCCAGCAGACCAGCATCCGTTTCAGCAACGTGCAGCTCAACCCCAGACTGGATGCTGCGTTATTCAATTTTGTGCCGCCACAGGGCACCGATGTGATTGATCAGTAAGCCATTTGCCCGTGAAAAGCGCAGCGGCTGGCTTGAGCCGGACGCCCAACTCCTCTAAGCTAGGTTTTTTTCTCCGGAACTGTGGCCATGAGTGACCTGAAGCAGCAATTCGAACAAGCCCAGAAAGACGTCAACACCCTGCCGAAAAAACCCTCCAACGATGACCTGCTGGCGCTGTATTCGCACTTCAAACAGGCCACGGCTGGCGATGTCAGCGGCAAACGCCCCGGCATGCTGGACGTGGCCGGCCGCGCCAAGTTCGACGCCTGGGACAAACTCAAGGGCATGGATTCGGCCACGGCGATGCAGAAATACATCGACAAGGTCAGTGCCCTGCTGAAAGCCGCAGGCCGCTGAGCCCCTGCGGTTCTGATCCGGCCCGGCCATTGTGCCGGGCTTTTTGTGGCGTTTTTTGCCGGACCGACGCGGCGGAATGTGCGGCCAGTGGCCCCATACCACAGCAAAATCCGTATACTACCGGCAGTTTTTCAGTGGTTTTTTTGCCATGATTGATCCCAAATTGCTGCGCACCCAACTGGAACAGGTGAATGCCGTGCTGGCCAAACGCGGGGTGCAACTGGACCCGGCCCTGTGGGCTGGGCTGGAAGCGCGCCGCCGTGCCCTTCAGGGCCGCACCGAAGCCCTGCAGGCCGAGCGCAATGACCTGTCCCGGCAGGTGGGCCAGACCCTGAAAGCCGGTGGCGATGCCACGGCGCTGAAAAACCGCGCCAGTGCCGTCAATGCCGAGCTGGTGGGGCTGGAGGCCGAGCTGTCGGCGCTGCAGGCGGAAACTGAACAACACGCTCTCGCCATCCCGAACCTGCCCGATGACTCGGTGCCTGCGGGCCGGGACGAGCACGACAACGTCGAGGTGCGCCGCTGGGGCACGCCCGCGGCGTTTGATTTTGCGGTCCGGGACCACAGCGATCTGGGCGAGGCACTGGGCCTGCTGGACTTTGAAGTGGCGGCCAGACTCACCGGGTCGCGCTTCAGTGTGATGAAAGGCGGGCTGGCGCGGCTGCACCGGGCACTGGCCCAGTACATGCTGGACACCCACACCAGTCAGCACGGCTACACCGAAGCCTATGTGCCCTATCTGGTCAATGCCGACGCGCTGCAGGGCACCGGCCAGCTGCCCAAGTTTGAAGAAGACCTGTTCAAACTACAGGGCGAAAAACCGTTTTATCTGATTCCCACCAGTGAAGTGCCGCTGACCAATCTGGTGCGTGAGCAGATCCTCAGCGCCGAGCAGCTGCCGATCAAGCTGACCGCGCACACGCCGTGCTTCCGCTCTGAGGCGGGCAGTTATGGCCGCGACACCCGTGGCCTGATCCGCCAGCACCAGTTTGACAAGGTTGAGATGGTCAACATCGTCGCCCCCGAGCAGTCGATGCAGGCCCTCGAAGACATGACCGCCTGCGCCGAGCGCATCCTGCAGGCGCTGGAGCTGCCGTACCGGGTGATGCTGCTGTGTGGGGGCGACATGGGGTTTTCGGCGGTGAAAACCTATGACCTCGAAGTGTGGCTGCCCAGCCAGCAGACCTACCGGGAAATTTCCTCCTGCTCCAACTGTGGGGATTTTCAGGCACGGCGGCTGCAGGCGCGGCTGCGCCGTGACAAAAAAACCGAGCTGGTGCACACCCTGAACGGCTCCGGGCTGGCGGTGGGGCGTACCCTGCTGGCGATTCTGGAAAACCACCAGCAGGCCGATGGCTCGGTGCGCATTCCGGCGGTGCTGCAACCGTACATGGGCGGGCTGAGCCAGCTGGGCTGAGCTCCATAGCGGTCTGCAGGGCCCGGTTTTGCAGGTTTGGTCCGGTTCTTGCTGGGCCTGCACCATCATCAGGCATCAGGGCCAGGCAACATGAGTCAAAAAGGGGCAGCCATGCAGTCGTTACCGATCAATTTGCGCCTGCAGGGCGAGCCGGTGCTGCTGATTGGCGGCGGTGGGGTGGCGCTGCGCAAGGCTCGGCTGCTGTGTGCTGCCGGAGCGCGGCTGACGGTGGTTTCGCCCCAGATTGAGGCCGAACTGACCGAGCTGGTGCAGGCCAGTGCTGGACATTGGCACGAGGCACTGTACCCGTGTGATGTGGACCTGCAGGACTACCGGCTGGTGATTGCGGCGACCAACGATCCGGCCATCAATGCCAAGGTGTTTGGGGATTGTGAAAACCTCGGGGTGCTGGTCAACAGTGTCGATGACCCCCCGCATTGCCGCTTCACCCTGCCGGCGCTGATTGACCGCTCGCCGATGCAGGTGGCGATCAGCACCGATGGGGCCTCGCCGGTGCTGGCGCGGCAGTGGCGCACCCGGATCGAGACGCTGCTGCCAATGCGGCTGGGTGAGCTGGTGCGCTGGTCGGGACACTGGCGTGCCCAGGCCAAGCAGGCGATTGCCGAGCCCGAGCAGCGGCGCCTGTTCTGGGAAGCGCTGTATGCCAGCCCGCTGGCGGAACAGATCCTGTCGCATCCGGTGGAACCTGCGGGCACCGAAGCCGCCTTTCAGCAGTTCCTGCAGGACTGGCAGCAGCCACAGGGCGAGGTGTATCTGGTGGGAGCCGGTCCCGGCGATCCCGAGTTGCTGACCCTGAAGGCGCTGCGGCTGATGCAGCTGGCCGATGTGGTGGTGTATGACCGGCTGGTGTCGGCCCCGATTCTGGAACTGGTGCGCCGCGACGCCGAGCGCATCTATGTGGGCAAGGCCCGCGCCGATCATGCCCTGCCCCAGGAGGACATCAACCAGCTGCTGGTGCGGCTGGCCCGCGAAGGCAAGCGGGTGTGCCGCCTTAAGGGGGGTGATCCGTTTATTTTTGGCCGGGGTGGGGAAGAGCTGGAGCAGATCGCCGCGGCGGGCATTCCTTTCACTGTGGTGCCGGGTATCACGGCAGCTTCCGGCTGTGCCGCCTATGCGGGCATTCCGCTGACCCACCGGGATCATGCCCAGAGCGTGCGCCTGCTGACCGGCCACCTCAAAGCGGGTTCCCCCAGCCTGCCGTGGCCGGAGCTGATCCATGAGCGGCAGACGCTGGTGCTGTACATGGGGCTGGTGGGTTTTGCCGAGATCAGTGCCCAGCTGATCGCCCATGGCCTGCGGGCCGACATGCCAGCGGCTGTGGTCAGCAAGGGCACCACCCCGGAGCAGGTGGTGATCACCGGCACGGTGGGCAGCCTGCCGGCGCAGATCCGCCATCAGGCCATCAGCGCGCCGACGCTGATCATCATCGGCACGGTGGTGTCACTGCGCGACCAGCTACAGCGCCGTTAACGGGCGGCTGGGGCGGGTGTTTCGGGCAGGGTGGCGGCTGCCGATTGTGGCACTGTGGCGGCGGCAGGGCGTTTTTTGCTGTGGCTGTACAGATAGCCCAAACCGGCCAGCACCAGCAGCGCGAGCACCAGCACCAGCCAGCGTCCTCCGCCAGCGCGAGCAGGGGCGCTGGGGGCCGTGGCCGTCGGCTGCGGCTGGGCGGCTGCTTCGCGCATCAGCCCCGACAGGGTGGCAATGCTTTCGGTCAGGTCGATGGGAGGCGCTGCGGGCGTGGCAGCCTGTCCCTGCAGCTCCGGCAGTCCGGCCAGTCCATACACCCAGTCCGGTGCCTGCCCCTTGAGCAGTTCCGGCTGGTTTTCCAGCAGCTCGGCCACATCTTCGTTGGACTGGTTGCCCTGATCAATCAGCTGGCGCAGGTCCAGCACACAATGCTCGGCAATCGGGTCCAGCCAGTGAAACACCGCATCCCCCAGACTGTCGACCTGTGCCGCGATCTGCACCGCCAGCTGCGTGCGGTCCAGGTTGTTCCAGATTGACTCGGGGGCTTCAAACATGAGACGGCGGCGCAGTTCGGCATAGCCCTGCTGGCGGCCCTGCGCCACCAGATGGGCCAGCACGGTGGCCATGGCCAGATCAATCACCTGCTCGGTCTGATCCGGGTTGAAATCATCCTTGAGGGCCTCCAGCAACTGTGGGCTGTAGCTGTCCTGCCAGTGCTGCAAAATTGAAAACGCCATGAAAAATCCTTCGGGTCGGGAGGGCGCACCCAGTCACTATGCGCCTGAAAAGCTTCAGGATCAATCCAGAATGCGCAGGCTGGGTTTTTTGTCGGTGCTGGCCGGTTCGGGCGTGGGCGCTGCGGCCGGTTCCCCGGCAGGCTCAGCGCCAGCAGGTTCGACCCCGGCATACTCAGCCGCATCAAAAAACAGCCCTTGGCCATTTTCACGCGCATACAGGCCGATCACGGCCGCCATGGGCACATACAGGGACTGTGACACACCGCCGAAGCGCGCTTCAAAACGCACCGCCTGATTGTCCATCTGCAGGCCCCGGACCGCCCCCATGGCGATGTTCAGGGTGATCTGGCCATCCTTGATGTGCTGGGGCGGCACCCGCACGTTTGGCAGTTCGGCATTGACCACCAGATAGGGGGTCAGCTGGTTGTCGGCCATCCATTCATACAGGGCGCGCAACAAGTAGGGACGGGTCGGGGTTGGTTGCATGGTGTAGGGTTCCATTGCGGTGGCGCTGTTCCTGGACACTCAGCGAGGCCAGAAAGGCAGGGCGGGCAAACACTCGGGCACAGTATGCCAGAACCGCCGGACAGAGGGCAGGGGGCAGCGGGATCGACAGGCTGGGCAGACGCCACTGCAGCGGGGCCAGCAGCACGTCACACCAGCCCAGCTCATCCTGCAAAAAATAGCGGTGCCGGGCAAACAGCGGATTCAGGCTGACCAGGCTGTCCTGCAGGCTGCGGCGGATTGGGTCGGCACGGTCCTCGGGCACCCGGTCCTGCAGCAGCTGCCACGCCGGTTCCAGCCAGTCCTGGCGGATGCGCCACGCCAGCTGGCGCACTTCGGCGCGCTGCTGCGGATGATCGGGCAGCAACCGGGGCTGGCGGTAGCGGTCTTCCAGATATTCACACAGGGCTTCCGGCGCATACAGGCGCAGGTTTTTTTCAGCCCAGAGCGGCAGGGTGTTGTAGGGGTTCAGCTCGGCCAGCTCGCCCCGGTCCTGTGGATCAACCCAGACCAGCTGGGGGCGCAGGCCTTTTTCGGCCAGCAAAAACCGCACCCGGTGGCTGTCCGGATCGTCGGGGTGGCTGTACAGGATCGGCTGTTGCAGGGAAAGTTCAGACACCGGGGGCTCCATCCACCACACCAGAAAACACAAAAAGGGCATGATGCCCTTTTTGCGACAGAAACACCGGAGGGATTATTTGACGTCCTTCCAGAATTCCTTGTTGAGCAGATACACCGGGATCAGCAGGGCCAGCAGGAACAGGATCACCCAGAAGCCATAGACCTTGCGGTCGTGCTGGATCGGTTCCGCCATCCAGGTCATGAAGTTGACCAGGTCGCCGACGCGGGCTTCAAATTCCTCGTCACCCAGCTCCTGATGCAGGCTCCACAGCACGTGGGGCATGGCCACGTCCTTGAACACGGTGTTGTTCACCCCCCACGGACGCTTCGGATCTTCATAGAACGACAGCAGGTAGGTGTACACCCAGTCCGGGCTCTTCAGACGGGTTTCCAGGGTCAGGTCCGGCGGTGCGGCACCAAACCACTTTTTCTGCAGCTTGGCGTCGATCTTCGGGTTGATCTGGTCACCGATCTTGTCGGTGGTGAACATCATGTATTTTTCCACCAGTTCCGGCGGGATGTTCAGGTCGGTGGCCATGCGCTCATAGCGCACAAAGCGGGCCGAGTGGCAGCCGGCGCAGTAGCTGATGAACAGCGATGCACCGCGCTGCAGGCTGGCCTTGTCGGTCATGTTGACCGGGGCCGTGCTGCACTCGTAGGCGTGGGTGACTTCCGCATCGCCTTCCTTGGTGGTGTAGGTGCCACACTCCACGGCTGAAGCGTGGGCTGCACCCGCTGCACCAAACAGGGCCAGAGCAAAAAACAGGTTTTTCATCAATGGCCTCCAGTCACACGCTCAGGCGGTTGCTTGCAGGTTTCGATCGAGGTGTAGATCGGCATCAGCAGGAAAAACAGGAAGTACAGCACGGTGAACAGCACGCCGAAGAACACGGCACTGGCACCCACAGCCAGCAGGCCCAGGCCCAGCACGGCGGTGATGATCAGGGTCAGGCCGATCATGGCGTAGATTTCCTTGCGGCCCATCAGGTACCACAGGGCACCGAACACCACGCTGACCACGGCCATGCCGACGAACAGGCTGTGGAAAATCTCGGGGATTTCGGCCGCGGTTTTGGCACCCAGCACCGCCAGACCCAGGAAGCTGACCACGAAGATGCACAGGGCAATCTTGGACAGGATGCCTTTGTAGCGGATCGAGCGCACCGGCGAACGGTCCAGCCACGGCAGTACGGCGAGCATGGCAATCGCACCGCCCATCGCAATCACGCCGCCGAGTTTATCCGGAACAGCACGCAGGATGGCGTAGAACGGGGTGTAGTACCAGACCGGCGCGATGTGCGGCGGGGTTTTCAGGGCGTTGGCCGGTTCGAAGTTCGGGCGTTCCAGGAAGTAGCCACCGCCATCGGGGAAGAAGAAAATGACCCCGAAGAAGATGATCAGGAACACCACGATGCCGATCAGGTCATGCACGGTGTAGTAGGGGTGGAACGGAATGCCATCCAGCGGCACGCCATTGGCGTCCTTGACTTTCTTGATGTCCACACCGTCGGGGTTGTTGGAACCGACATGGTGCAGGGCCACCAGGTGCAGGAACACCAGACCCACCAGCACCAGCGGAATCGCCACCACGTGCAGGGCAAAGAAGCGGTTCAGGGTGATGCCGGAAATCAGGTAGTCACCACGGACCCAGGTGGTCAGTGCGTCGCCCACCACCGGAATGGCCGCAGGCAGGTTCAGGATCACCTGGGCACCCCAGAACGACATGTTGCCCCACGGCAGAAGGTAGCCAAAGAAGCCTTCGGCCATCAGGCACAGGTAGATGCCCATGCCGATCAGCCAGACCAGCTCGCGCGGCTTCTGATAGGAACCGTAGAGCAGGCCACGGAACATGTGCAGGTAAACCACCACAAAGAACGCCGAAGCGCCGGTGGAGTGCATGTAGCGGATCAGCCAGCCGGCCTCCACGTCACGCATGATGTATTCGACCGATTCAAACGCGCCTTCTGCAGACGGGTTGAACATCATGGTCAGCCAGATGCCGGTGACCAGCTGGTTGACCAGCACCACCATCGACAGCACGCCAAAGAAATACCAGAAGTTGAAGTTCTTCGGCGCATAGTATTTGGACATGTGGTATTCGTAGGTTTCCGTGGCCGGAAACCGGGCGTCTACCCACGACATGAAACGTTTGGCCATGCTCATGCTTTAGCCCTCTCCCACAGTGAGGATGGTGCCTTCCAGCGTGTACGGCGGCACCGGCAGGTTCAATGGCGCAGGCACGCCCTTGAAGACACGCCCGGCCAGGTCATACTTGGAGCCGTGGCAGGGGCAGTAGAAACCGCCCAGCCAGTCCTTGCCGCCCAGGTCGGAGGCACCCACTTCAGGGCGATAGCCCGGTGCGCAGCCCAGGTGGGTACACACGCCGGTGACCACCATGAATTTGGGGTCGCGCGAACGGGTGGCATTCTTGGCATAATCGGGCTGGCTCGACTCCGCCGACTGCGGATCGCGCAGGTTGGGATCGTTTTTGGCCAGGTTGGTGAGCATTTCCGGGGTGCGGTTGACCACAAACACGGGCATGCCACGCCACTCGACCACGATCATTTGCCCTGCTTCGATTGCCCCGATGTCCTGCTTGACCGAAGCACCGGCGGCCTTGGCCTTGGCACTGGGGTTCCAGGATTTGACAAACGGAGTAAGGGCTGCAACCGCGCCTACAGCACCCATTGCAGCGGTGGTGCCGATCAGCATGCGGCGGCGGCTGACATTGACGCCCTCAGCATGACTCATTGAGTTTTTCCTCCAGACAAGCAGGCGTAGCCATGTCACAGCCGCGCCAAATTTGGGGGCAATACTAATTAAAAACGCACATAAAAGCCATGACCTTGTGGACATAGTCTGAAATATTTTAACCCCAATCTTGTCTAATAAATCAAACTCAAGCTATTGAAATATTGTTGGTTTTGTCGATGATGGCAAGTTACCACACCAGCCAGACCGCCAAAACCTCATGGATCATACCGCACTTTTCTGCC
>JBPOIS010000124.1:0-24337 GCA_052034295.1 Pseudomonadota bacterium | reverse complement strand
TTGCGCCAGCTGTCCATCAAGGCCCTGGCCCCCACCCGGGTGCTGCTGATCGGGGGCGCACCATTGAACGAAACCCCGCTGCTGTGGTGGAACTTTGTGGCGCGCACCGAGGCTGAATTGCGTCAGGCGGTGGACGACTGGAACACCCACCCCGAGCGGTTCGGTCCGATGCCCGAAGGCTCGGGGGCAGCGCCCCTGCAGGCCCCGGCGCTGGGCGAGGTCCGACTGCAGTCCCCTGCCGACTGAACCGCACGTTCTGTCAGGCCAGGGCGCAGCAGCCGCGCCGCGCCCGTCCTGAAAGCAGGGTCACGCCAGTGCAGCATCCTGGTGGCGATCGGGGCCCGGCAGGCCCGCTGTATTGGCCAGTCACAAAAGCAGACGTACATGCTGGCCTTAAGGCCGTTAAAATTGTTTTTTTAACCTGAATGGATCTCCGGCATGTCCACGATTCCCCTGCCTGAACGGGTACGGCCACGCAGTCTGGCGGCCCTGATTGGCCAGCAGCATCTGCTGGGTGAAGGTGCGCCGCTGCGGCAGGCCGTCGATCAGGGCAAGCTGCCGTCGATGATCCTGTGGGGACCGCCGGGCGTGGGCAAAACGACCCTGGCCCTGTTGCTGGCTGAAGCTGTGGACCGGCCCTTCGTCAGCTTGTCGGCGCTGAACACCGGGGTGAAGGAGCTGCGTGAGCTGATCAGCCACAGTGGCGACCTGCTGCCGCCGGTGGTGTTCATTGATGAGATCCACCGCTTCAACAAATCCCAGCAGGATGCGCTGCTGGCTGCGGTCGAAAAGGGCAAAATCACCCTGATCGGGGCCACCACCGAAAACCCGTCCTTTGAGGTCAACCACGCCCTGCTGTCGCGCTGTCAGGTGTATGTGCTGCAGGGACTGAGCCGGGCTGAGCTCGACGAGGTGCTCAGGCGTGCCGTGCAGGCTGACCCAGACCTGCGGCAGCGCCAGATTGAGCTGCGTGAAACCGATGTGCTGATCCAGCTGTCCGGTGGCGATGCCCGCAAGTTGCTGAACCTGCTGGAGCTCACGGTCAACACGTTTGCCGATGGGGAGCCGGTGATCATCAGCAACGACCGGGTGCAAAACACCGCCCAGCAGGCGGTGGTGCGCTACGACAAATCCGGTGACCAGCATTACGACATCATTTCGGCGTTCATCAAATCGCTGCGCGGCAGTGATCCGGATGCGGCGCTGTACTGGATGGCACGCATGATCAAGGGTGGCGAAGATCCGGTGTTCATTGCCCGGCGCATGCTGATCCTGGCCAGCGAAGACATCGGCAACGCCAACCCCAATGCGCTGCTGCTGGCCGGGGAGTGCCTGCGCACCGTGCAGGCCATCGGCATGCCGGAAGCCCGCATTGTGCTGGGGCAGACGGCGGTCTATTTGGCCACCTCCGCCAAGAGCAACAGCACCTACAAGGCCATCAATGCCGCGCTGGAGCTGGCCGAACAAACGGCGCACCTGTCGGTGCCGCTGCACCTGCGCAATGCGCCCACGGCACTGATGCGCGAGCAGGGCTATGGGGTGGGCTATCAATATGCCCATGATTTTCCACAGAACTTTGTCAGGCAGGACTATCTGCCCGCTGAGCTGAAAAACACCCGGCTGTATCATCCCGCGGACAATCCACTGGAAAATCGCGACGCACAGCGCCAGGCCGAGCGCTGGGGTCGGGATTTTTTAAAGTAAACTAAAAACACCGTGAATCCTGCCTGGGGTGCTGGGCTGGATTGACCGTGGATTAAAAAACACGACATGACACAATAGGAGAATCAGGTGGACCTTTCCCGAATCAGCATCGGCGAGTTTTTTCAGAATCAGAGTGACCAGCTGCAGGTGTCGGTCCAGCTTCCCGAGGGAATACCGTCTGAAGCGCTGGAATTTGCCTATTACCTGCTGCGCGACCAGCAGCGGGTTGGCTATGTCAAATATGGCAGTGACCTGTCGCAATGCTTTGAAACACAGGGGCAGGCCGGCGAATATCAGGCCACGGTGTTTGTGCGGCTGGCGGCTGCGCCGGATCAGGTGGTGGTGCTGCACAGTGAGCCGCTGACCCTGCAGTCCAGCGCCGCCCCACGCCGTTATCCCGAAAAACACCTGTTTGCCCAGCACCGGGTGGCCCCGGCGGCTGAGCTGATCGACCCACACCACGCCCCCAACCGCAGCTGGCTGGTGCAGCAGGGCCACTGGTCGCTGCCGGTGGTCGAGCTGCCCAAGGCGGGCAGTGAATGGCTGTTTGTGCTGGTGTCCTCGGCGGTGGAGCGGGGACAGGTGATCCTGCCGCATTTTCACCGCTGGGCGTGGGCCGATCTGTTTCCGGGGCATGTGCTGTGCGTGGCCGATCCGACGCTGGCGCTGGATGAGCAGCTGTCCATCGGCTGGTATCTGGGCACGGCAGCGCACGACCTGACCGCAGAGCTGGCCAGCGTGTTGGGGCAGTATGCGGCAGCCCGGGGCATTGCGACCGAGCGGGTGGTGTTCTGGGGTTCTTCGGCAGGTGGGTTTGCGGCACTGGCACTGGCGCGGGCGCTGCCGGGGGCCACAGCCGTGACCATCAATGGCCAGGCCGATGGCATGGCCTACAACATGCCGGAGGCGGTGCAGCGGGTGTGCACCCACTGTTTCGGCGGGCTGACCCCAGAGCAGGTGAATGCCCAGTATGCCGGGCGCATCAACCTGGTCATGGCCTGGCAGCCTGATGACCCCAGCGCCATCGTGTTTGTCCAGAATACGGAAGACCATCACCACTTTGAGGTGCATTTTTTACCGCTGTGGCGTCGCCTGACCGGACAAGAGCCGCAGCCGGGCTGGAACCGGGCCGGGCGCTTTCAGGCGCTGGTGTACACCGACCCGCGCGGCCATGTGCCAGAAACCAAGGACATGCTGCCGGACATTCTGGCCCATGTGCAGCAGCCGGTTGCCGGAGGGAGCCGGCGCCAGTCCCTGCTGAATGCCCTGGCCGATTTACCCCTGCGCCCATCCTGAGTCGCCTGCCGTCCGGCCTTCCAGCCAGTCCACAAAATCAGCCCCGTCTTCTCCCGGCCACACCCGCCCAACCGTGGGTGCAGGTGCGGTCCGGGGCTGGCCATCACCCCGGCGCAGATAACAGTGCACGCGGTCGAGCTGCAGCCAGCCGCGCTGCAACAGCTGGTGTTCCAGCCGCTCCTGCAAGTCCGTGGACAGTTGCAAATGCCCGCGCAGCCACTGCCGCCAGCAGGACAGCGACACTTCGGCCCCGTCCGGGTCATAGCCGCCACGCCGTAGCCGCTGACGGTGCTGCGCCAGCAGTCGTTCATAGCCCATAAGGGCCTGGGTGGCCAGATCGGCGGATTCGGGGACTGCCTCTTCGGCTGGCCTTGCCGGTGCGGACTGCACCCTGTGAAAAGACCGGTACTGCATGGTGTCGCCTCCCAAAAAAACCTCAGGCCCCTGCAATCCATATGTGGCTTGCGGAGGTCCAAAAACAGGGCCTGGGCAGGGCATTGCGACCACAGTTGTCGCCTTGCGGACACGGGATGTGGACCGGACGGCGCTGCGTGTTCACAGCGCATTCACAGCCGCTGCGCTAGGGTGTGGGCACGACGCTGCTGGACCGCCAGGGTCCAGGGCCACAGGCAAATCACACAGGGTGGAGGCCATCGATGCTGCAACAGCCCAACACCGTACCTCCCCGGCAGTCAGGCCAGCCATGGGGGACCAGACTGCGCCGCGCCGGGCTGTGGGCCGTGCTGTGCCTGCCGGTCTGGCCGATGTCCGTGCAGGCCGCCCAGCCGGTGTCGGCCCTGCCCGTGGTGCACTGGCCGGGACTGCTGGGCGACTGGTATGAGGTGGCCCGGCTGGACAATCCGCTGGAGCGCGCCTGTGCCCATAGCCCCCGCGCCCGCTACCAGTGGAGCAGCAGTACGGATGCGCTGCTGGAGCTGGTCAACCAGTGCACACTGGCCAATGGCCGCATCAAGCGGGTGGTGGGCTATGCCCCGGTGCATGGACACGGCGGACAGCTGGCGGTGAGTCCTTCGCGCTGGCTGGGGCGGGTGCTGTCCATGCCGTACTGGATCCTGCAGGTCGAACCTGCGCAGGGTCAGGGGCCTTACCAGCAGGTGCTGATTGGCTCGCCGGACCGGCGCCTGCTCTGGCTGATGTCGCGCCAGCCGGTGCTGCCGGCAGGGGTGGAGGCACGGTTGCTGCAGCGTGCCGCGCAGATGGGCTATCGGGTCGATCAGTTGCGCCGTGACCCCCATTTGCCCTGATTCTTTTTCCACAACCCCCTGGAGAACCGCCATGAACCTGTCCGCAAGCCTTGTGGCCCAGTCCCGTGTCACACCTGTACAGCGTTTGCGCCGCCTGTTGCTGGGTGGCCTGGGCGGGGTGTGGCTGGCCGGCTGTGCCAGTCACCCCAGCAGTTACACCCCCGATTACCAGCAGGCCCTGCAACAGGTGGTGGCGGTCCAGCCGACCCCGGCACAGGCGCAGGCCCTGGCCGAGCGTTTCGTGGCCACGTTCAGCCAGCTGGGCCGGCCTGAGTTTCTGACTGCCGTGCAGGAGCTGTATGCGCCCACCCTGTACAGCAATGACACCCTGGCCATTTATCACCAACGCAGCGCGTTGATGCGGCATTTTGTGGGCATGAACCAGCGCGTCAGCGCGGCCCGGGTGCAGCTGGTCAGCCAGACACTGGCCGGTGAGCGGGTGTATGTGCACTGGGACATGGCCTATGATTTGAAATTCCTCGGCCAGACCCGGTCGATGCACTCGTACGGGGTCAGTGAGCTGAAAATGAACGCCCAGGGTCAGGTGGTGTTCCAGCAGGACTACTGGGACCCCAACAATGGCCTGTTCCGCCAGTTGCCGTGGGTGGGTGGGCTGTACGCGGCGGTGCTGCCGTTCCGGCGCTGAAAAAGCCCCTTGCAGATGGGGACGGGCAGCCTGTAGCGTGAAGGACGCCTTTTTTTGACCGGTCGCCGGGGAGCTGACATGCCATCCACCCAACTGCAGGTGCTGCTGGTGGAAGACCACTATGATCTGGCGCTGACGCTGTGTGATTTTTTGACCCTGCAGGGGGTGATCGTGGACCATGCCCGCAATCTGGGCGCAGCCCGGCAGCTGCTGGCCCGGAACTACTATCACGTGCTGCTGCTGGACATCAACCTGCCCGATGGCAATGGCTATGCGTTTTGCCAGATGCTGCGCCGTGAACAGGGCCTGTCGATGCCGGTACTGATGCTGACCGCACGCGATTCGGTGGAGGATAAGCTGGCTGGTTTTGAGGCCGGAACCGACGATTATCTGGTCAAACCCTTTGAGCTGTCCGAGTTGCTGGCACGCATTCAGGCGCTGGACCGGCGCGCCCGTGGCTCGGTGGCGGTGTCGCGCTGGGTGGTGCATGACCTGTGTCTGGACCTGAACCTGCAGTCGGTGAGCCGTGCTGGACAGCCAATCGAGCTGGCCCCGGTGCAGTTTCGCCTGCTGTCGCTGCTGATGCGCCGCGCGCCGCAGGTGGTCAGCCGGGCGGAAATGATGCTGGAGCTGTGGGGCGAGGAGGAGCCGGAAAGCGATGCCCTGCGCAGCCACATCTACCTGCTGCGCAAGCTGATCGACAAGCCGTTTGCCACCCCGCTGCTGCACACGGTGCCGGGGGTGGGGGTGCGGCTGTGCGCCCCCGCCACGGCCTGAGGTGTCGCGTCAATCCTGAAAGCGGATCTCCACCACCAGCCCGCTGGGCGGCTGCGTGCCGGAGACAGGCAGGTCCGGATGGCTGAACTGCCGGCGGTCGTGCAGGCGCATCGGCCAGCCCAGCAGCGCACACAGGCGCGCCACCAGCGGCAGGCCAATCCCATAGCCCTGTTCTGCCGCTCCTGCGGCAGGGGTTTCGGGGTTCAGGCCAATGCCGTCATCGGCCAGCAACAGCGCATCGGCACGCACCACCACCCGCAGCTCGGTGCCCTGCGCATAGTTCAGGGCATTGCGGATCAGGTTGCGCAGGATGATCTTCACCAGGGTCAGGTTGGCCGGTGCCGTGGGGTTTTCAATCTGGTCAAAGCGCAGCTGCATCTGTCGGGCCTGCGCCAGTGACTGGACTTCTTCAAAGACGTCCTGCACCAGCGCCGCCCAGTCGATCGGCTGGCAGGGCAGGGGCTCGCGCTGCGGACGCGCCAGGGACAGCAGGGTGTCGATCAGCAGCTGCATGTCGTCCAGGGTGTGGCGCATGCGCCGGTACAGGGGATGATCCGGCTCGCGCAGCTGGCACAGCTCCAGATTGCCGCGCAGCACAGCAATCGGGGTGCGCAACTCGTGGCTGACCTCGCGGGTGAAACGCTGCTCACGCTGCACAAAATCCAGCAGCCGGTCATGGTAGCGGCTCAGCGCAGTCTGCAGCGCATCCGCCTCCAGATTGCCATAGGTGGGAATCTGCCCAAATGGATTGGCGGTCCATTGCGCCGGCTGGTCCTGCATGGACTGGATGGTCAGCGCCAGCCGCCCCATCGGGGACAGGTGGCGCTGTACCCGCCGGTTCACCCACCACAGCACGCTGTACAGCACCACCAGGGCAAAAATCAGCGGCAGCAGTCCAAACAGCAGCACCAGCCGGTCCACATTGGTTTCGCCAAACACCAGCAACACATGCTCGCCGCCGCGTGTGCCATACACGGTCAGGCGGTTTTTGCCCTGAACAAAATGCCGGTGCACACCCGGCGCCAGCGGCTGGCCCTGCAGGACCGCCGGGCGCTGGCTGCCGTGCCAGCGGTAGCCGTACAGGTTCTTGGTGTCGGGCAGCGGCGCTGCCGGGTCACGGGCCACCCGCTGCCAGTAGTGCGCCATTTCCTGCTCCAGCGCAGTGCGGATCAGCAGACCCTTCAGGATGCTGGCGCTGAGCAGCAGGCCAGCCACCACCGCCAGGGCAATCAGACCGATCTGCACCCAGTAAAAACGCCGCACCAGCCATTGCAGCGGACGGGGCTGCTCGCGGTGACGCAGCCAGAAACCGGGTACGGCCTTGCGCATGGGGGATGGCCTCACGGGCGCTGCAGGCCCAGCGGCTGGGGTTTGCCAAACAAATAATGCCCAACGATCCACTGCTGACCGTGGTCATAGCCAAACAGCTCGGCACAGGCCATGAAAAACAGCCGCCAGCGCTGCCACCACAGGGACGCCTGCGCCCCGTACATCTGCGCAAACAGCGGCTTCAGCCGGTCTGCGGCCCGGTCCATGTTGGCCAGCCAGGCATTAGCGGTTTTTTCATAGTGCTGTCCGGACCACTGCCAGTGGTCGCGCACCACCAGATCCTGCTGCAGGCTCAGGAATGTGGTCGCGGCGGGCATCACCCCGCCGGTGAAAAAATACCGCGACATCCAGTCCACCCCTTCACCCAGCTCAAAGGCATAGTGCAGGGTGCGGTGACAAAACACATGGCACCACAGCAGGCCATCGGGTTTCAGCCACCCGGCAATGCGGGCAAACAGCTGCGCATGGTTGCGCACGTGCTCGAACATTTCAACCGACACCACCCGGTCAAAGTGATCCGTCGGCAGCGTCAGGTGGTTGATGTCACAGGTGAGCAACTCCAGATTGGCCAGCCCCAGCTGACGCGCCCGCGCCAGGATGAATTCACGCTGCGGGGCCGAATTGGACACGGCGGTGATGCGCGCCTGCGGGTACTGGCGGGCCATGAACAGGCTCAGCGAACCCCAACCGCAGCCCAGCTCCAGAATACGCTGGCCATCGGCCAGCCGGGCCCGCTCGGCATACTGCTGCAGGCTGCGGGTCTCGGCCTGGGCCAGGTCATCCCCCGGGGCAAAATAACAGGCGCTGTACTTGAGCCGGGGACCCAGCACTGCCTCAAAAAACGCCGGGGGCAGCTCGTAATGCTGTTCATTGGCCGCGTCGGTGTGCAGCGCCAGCGGGGCACGCTGCCAGTCGGCCAGCGCCCGCCGGTAGCGGGCATTGGCCTGTTCCACATCCCCGGCCCCTTCGGCCTTCAGGCGCTGTGCACACAGCTGGCGGATGCCGGCCCGCACCAGGGCATCCGGCCACAGGCCGCGTTCGGCCCCGGCCAGTGCCCCGTGGGCCAGTGGCTGGGTCAGGCGTGACAGGGTTGCCCCTGCAGGTTGCAGCAGAATGTCCATCGTCAGGGTCTCCAAAACCATTGGCCCAGCGCCATGCCAGGGTCAAAACACAGGGGGTCCGGGGGCTTGGTCCGCCTCAGGGCCAGCGGGGAAAAAACACCGGCGTCCGCGCCTGATAGGCCGCGTAGGCCGCCCCGCGCCGCCGCAGTGCCTGCTGCTCCGCAAACGGCACCCCGGTCAGGTAGCGCAGGAAGACGTACATCAGCAGCGGCCACAGCCACAGGCCCCACAGCCCAGCCGCCAGCCCCAGCAGGGGATAGGCCAGCCAGTGCAGCCACTCAAAAAAATAATTCGGGTGTCGGCTCAGGCGCCACAGCCCGGTGTCCAGCACATGCCCACGGCGTGCCGGATCAGCCCGGTGTGCCGCCAGTTGCCGGTCTGCCGTGGTCTGGCCCCAGAACGCCCCCAGCCCGCCCAGGGCCACCAAACCCACCACCAGCGGCTGCATCGGTCCATACGCCCCGGCAGGCGTCACGCACAGCCACAGCAGCGGCACACTGAACAGCACCGCCAGGCCAGCCTGCAGCACAAAAAACGCCAGCCACCCCAGCGCAGACCCGCGGCCCATCCGTCGCTGCAGGGCCTCACGCAGGGCACGATAGCGGCGGTCCTCCTGCGCCTCACCGAATGACCGGCGCAGCAAATGCACCGCCAGCCGTCCATACCACAGGCCGGCCAGACTGCCCACCGCCAGCCGGGTCAGTGGATCGCCCGGCAACAGCAGCGCACCGCCCACCGCCGCCGTGGCCAGCGACCCGGCCCACACCGCATCCACCAGCGTGGCATCCTGCCGCCACTGACACCACAGCCAGGCCAGACCCTGTGCGCCCAGACAGCCCAGGGTCAGCGGCCCCAGCGCGTCCAGCAGCGCGGCATTCATGGCTGCACGGTCCCGGCGGGCATGCGCGCATCCAGCAGCAGCTGCACATCACTGATCACGCCCTCGCGGAAGCCGCCCTCGCAGTAGCTCAGGTAAAAACGCCACAGCCGGATGAAGCGCTCGTCAAAGCCCAGCGCCTGCACCTGCGGCAGCACCGCCTCGAAACGCTCCCGCCAGTGCTGCAGCGTCAGGGCATAACTGTCGCCGATGTCCTGCAGGCCCACCAGCTTCAGTCCAGCGCGGGCCGCCGCCGTGACCAGCACGCTGTTGCAGGGGATGAAACTGCCGGGGAACACATAGCGCTTGATGAAATCCACCGTCTGCAGCGCCTGCGCGTAACGGGTGTCCTCCAGGGTAATCGCCTGGATCAGGGCACGGCCATTCGGCTTGAGCAGGGCCTTGCAGCGGGCAAAATATTCCGGCAGATAGTCGGCCCCGACCGCCTCCACCATCTCGATCGACACCAGCTTGTCATACTGGCCGGTCAGGTCGCGGTAATCACACAGCAGCACCTCGATGCGGTCCTGCAGCCCGGCCGCCTGTACCCGCTGCCGGGCCAGCTGGTACTGCGCCGCTGAAATGGTGATGGTGGTGACGCGGCAGCCGGTGGTGCGGGCGGCATACAGGGCAAAGCCCCCCCAGCCGCTGCCGATCTCGACCACATGATCCGTCGCACACAGCGCCAGCTTGGTGCAGATCAGCGCCAGCTTGTGGGTGGAGGCCTCCTGCAGTGACTGCGCCGGGTGGGTGAACACGGCACTGGAATACATCCAGTGCTCATCCAGCCACAGCCCAAAGAAATCATTCGACAAATCATAATGTTCCTGGATGTTGGCGCGGCTGCCGCTGCGGCTGTTGCGGCGGCGGGCATGCCAGGCCCGCAGCACCCCGCCACTGGCCCGGGCCGGCCAGCTGCGGTTGAGCTGGTCCAGCACCGTCCGGTTGCGCGCCATCAGCTGCACCAGATCAGTCAGCTGCGCGCAGTCCCAATCGCCCTGCAGGTAGCTTTCCGCAAAACCCAGCACCCCACCCATCAGCAGCGCGGTGAGGGCCTGTGGGCGGTGCAGCTGCACCGTGACCTGCAACAGCGGTTCATCGGTGGGCGCCTGTGCCGCCAGGACCGCATCCAGCACCCCGGTCAGCCGCAGGGTACCGCCATTCAGGCGGATTTTTTCCAGCACCGGGCGCAGCAGCGGCAGGCCCAGCGTGCCCAGCGGCGTCTGCAGCGGTGACAGGGGCAGGGCACGGGCGGCCAGTCGGGGCACACCGGCAGTCTCAGCAACAGGATTCATGGACGGGTCTCCGGAGGGGACAGAACATCAGAAGCAGGCAGGGCGGTGGTGACCGTACGCTTGCGCGGGTGGGGGTGGAAAGGCACCCCCTTGCGCCACAGCTGCGCCGCCTGCCAATAAATCGCCGTCAGCATGCGCACACCCTGGGCGGCAAACTGCAGGCCGTAGCGGGACTGCTCGCGCACCCCGAGCGGCTGCAGCCGGAACTGCATCGTGGCATCAAACTGCAACACCCCGGCCTGCCACAGCTGCATGTGGATCACACTGTGGCCGGGTTCGAACCGGAACCGCCAGTCGTACACCATCTGCATCGGCATAAACGGCGACACATGAAAATCCTTGTCAAACACCGCACGGCACACCCGCTCGCCCGGTGGCACCGCAAACACATGGCTGTGGCGCTCGCCCCAGGGGGTGTTGGTGATTTCAGCCGCAATCGCGTACACCTGTCCGGCCCGCAGCACCACATAAAAACTCACCGGGTTGAAGGTCCGGCCCAGCCAGCGCGGCACGGTCAGCACACGGATGGCGTCATCGGGTTGCAGCGCCAGCCCCAGGGTGGTCTGCATCAGGGTGTCCAGCGCCTCGCGGATGCTGCACTGGCCAGCCCCCAGCAGGTCGCGCGGGTCGAGACTGGTCAGATTCAGCCGGTTCAGGGACCACCAGCGGCTGCGTGCACAGGTGGCTTCGAGCTGATCGGCATCCAGCCACACATAGCCCACCTCGTAGGCAAACTGGTGGGCGCGCGGGTGAAAGCGCCGGTGCCGCACCTGCGCCAGGGCCAGCGCCGGGGCGGTGAGCAGGTCCGGGGCGGTGTTCATGGGCGGCGGTCCAGCAGGGCGGTGTGGTAGCGGGCGCACAGCGCCTGCACCACCCGTTCGGCGCTGCGGGCGCCATCTTCATGAAAGCCCCAGCCCCAGTAGGCCCCGGCAAACGACACCCCGGCCTGCGCATTGATGCGCGACCAGCGCCCCTGCGCCTGCAGGGCAGCCACATCGAAGCGCGGATGGCGGTAAGCCCGTTCGACCCGCACCCGCCGGGGATCAATGTCGGCAGACGGGTTCAGGGTGGCCAGAAACGGCGTGCGGGTGGGCAGCGCCTGCAGGCGGTTCATCCAGTAGGTGATGCTGTAGCACGGCTGTGTGGTGCCCCGGTCAATGCGCACATGCCAGCTGGCCCACTGGTGGCGCTGGCGTGGCATGTAGGCCGGATCGCTGTGCAGCACCATGCGGTTGTCACTGTAGCCCAGTGCCCCCAGCACCTGCTGCTCCTGGATGCTGGGCTGGGCCAGCAGCTTCAGCGCATCGTCGGCATGGCAGGCCAGCACCACCTCATCCATGTCAAACAACTGGGCCGCCGTCCGCACCTGCACGCGCAGGCCAGCATCGGTGGACTGGCGCCGCACCTGCTGCACCGCGAGGGGGTGCCAGTGGATCTGCGGGCATTGCTGGCGGATCGCCTGCACATACTGCTGTGAGCCGCCGCGCACGGTGAGCCACTGCGGGCGCTCGCGCACCTGCAGCATGCGGTGATGCTGCATGAACTGCACCACGAAGCGCAGCGGCAGCGCGGCCGTCTGCAGGTGACTGGCCGACCACAGTGCCCCGCACATCGGATACAGGTGCAGCTCGCGGAATGCCTGCGAATAGCCGTGGCGGTCCAGATAGTCCGACAGGGTCTGCTGGATCGGGATCGTTTCCGCCGGACAGTACTGCAAGGTCTGATAAAACCGCCACAGGTCGCGCAGCATCTGCCGGAATTCCGGCCGGGCAAAATTCTGCGGACGCGCCAGCAGTGACCATTGTTTGCTGGGATTGTAGGTCAGCCCATGGACGTGGTCGGCCACCGAAAAACTCATGTCACTGGCCTGCGCCGTCACCCCGAGCTGGTCGAGCATGGCCGAGAACAGCGGATAGTTGAGCCGGTTGAACACAATGAACCCGGTGTCCACCGCCACCGGTGGCCCCTCGGGCTGCACCAGCCGGTGGGTGTCGGTGTGGCCACCCCAGTGGTCGCCCGCCTCAAACACATGCAGCTGCGCCTGTGGCAGGCGCTGGCTCAATGCCCAGGCGGTGTACAGTCCGGCGATGCCACTGCCGACGATGGCAATCCGGGGCCCCAGGGGGGTGGGCTGAGGGGATGGGTGCAAGGCGCTGTTCATAGGGTCACGGGTCCTGTATCCGGTCACTGGCGGGCTTCGGCGTAGATCCGCTCGGGCACGCCGCGCAGCCCCCACACCAGCCCGAGCGCAGCCATCAGCCGCAACAGCAGCCAGCTCAGGTCAATTTCCCACCAAAAAAAGCCCTGCCGGGTGCTGCCCATGTAGCGGTGGTGGTTGTTGTGCCAGCCTTCGCCCAGGGTGAGCAGGGCCAGCCAGAAGTTGTTGCGGCTGTCATCATCAGTGTCAAAGCGGCGGCGGCCCCAGCGGTGTGCCAGCGAATTGATCGACAGGGTCACATGCAGCACCGCCAGCGTGGACAGCACAAAGCACCACAGCAGCAACTCCAGTCCAGACGTGCCCAGTTCGGGCCAGTGGTGCGCCAGCAGCTCGCCAGCGGCATACCACAGCAGCGCACTGCCCAGCATCAGTGGGGTGCTGAAGCGGTCCAGAAACACCAGCTCCGGGTAGGCCAACCAATCGCGCACCCGTGCCGGTTCCAGTGCCGCGTGTTCGCCACGCATGAACCACAGGCAGTGGCTGTGCCAGAAACCCTGACGCGGGGAATGCGGGTCCTCGGCCTGATCGGCATGGCGGTGGTGCACCCGGTGATGGGCCGCCCACCACAGCGGCCCGCGCTGACCGGCCAGCACGCCCAGCAGGCCAAACACAAAGTGCACCGGCCGCGACGTGCGGAAGGTCTTGTGGGCAAAATAACGGTGATAAAACGCCGTGATCGCAAACATGCGCAGCAGGTAATAGCCCAGGGCGCAGCCGATCGCGAAGGCCGACCCACCCATCCACAGCACCGGCAAGGCTGCCAGATGCAGCAGCACAAACGGCAGCAGCCGCCCCCACTGCACCCGGTCCTGTGCGGTCACAGGCCGGGGCACGCCGACCAGCGCCCAGCTGTCCCACCAGCCCAGCCAGACCGGCACCCGGCGGCGGGCGGTCAGGGGGGCAGTAGACTCAGGCGGCGGGAGATCGCGGGACAGGTTCACAGCAGGCTCATCCAAAGGGTCACAGACCCACGCGGGGGGTATGGCCTACACCTTAAAGCCCATGACGTGAAAAAAACGTGAGCAGCCACCGTCAGTTGGATGTTTTTTCTGGACTGGGGACGCATCGCCGCCCACCGCCATAAAAAAAGCCAGAACCGCAGGGGGTTCTGGCTTTTTTCAGGCCCATCAGCGGGCCGGTGTGACTGGCGGAGAGGGAGGGATTCGAACCCTCGGTAGGCTATACACCTACGCCTGATTTCGAGTCAGGTACATTCAACCACTCTGCCACCTCTCCGTGGCAGCGGATTCTACGTGAATCCGCGTCGCGGCTCAAGCCTGCCGTTAAATGCCGCTCAAATCCACACCGAGCCGGTGCGCCACTTCTTCGTAGGCCTCGACCACACCGCCCAGCCCCTGGCGGAAGCGGTCCTTGTCGAGCTTCTTGCGGGTTTCGGCATCCCACAGGCGGCAGCCATCCGGCGAGAACTCATCGCCCAGCACCACCTGGCCCTGAAACAGGCCAAATTCCAGCTTGAAATCCACCAGCAGCATGCCGCCGGCCGCAAACAGCGGCTTCAGCACGTCGTTGACCTGATAGGTCAGCGCCTTCATCTGTGCCAGCTGCTCGGCGGTGGCCCAGCCCAGCGACACCGACAGCGACTCGTTCACCATCGGGTCGCCGAGTGCGTCGTCCTTGTAAAACAGTTCAAAGGTCGGCGGGGTCAGCTCGCGGCCTTCGGTCACACCCAGACGGCGGCACAGGCTGCCTGCGGCATAGTTGCGGATCACGCACTCGACCGGGATCATCGACAGGCGTTTGACCAGCACTTCATCCGGGGTCAGCAGGCGCTCAAAGTGGGTCGGGATGCCAGCTTCAGCCAGTTTTTGCATGATGAACGCATTGAAGCGGTTGTTGACCCGCCCCTTACGGGCCAGCTGTTCGACTTTTTTGCCATCAAACGCGGAGGTGTCGTCGCGGAACACCAGAATCAGGTGGTCGGCGGTGTCGGTTTCATAGACCGATTTGGCTTTGCCGGTGTAGAGCAGGGCGTGTTTTTGCATGGTCGGGGTCCTTACGGGTTCTGGGCCGGGGCTTACTGGGGCCAGTGACCGGCAATCTGGGTGAGCAAATCGGTGGCCAGTGCAGCCTCGGCCAGGGTGTTCTGGCTGGACTGCACCGTGATCAGGGTACTGCTGCCGCTGCGGTTGAAGCGCAGCGTGACCGGCTGCTGCTGGTGGGTCAGGGCGATCAGGCCACGGTCTTGATCCTGGCTCTGCACCGGCAGGGCCGCGGCCTGCAGGGCCTGTCCGGCCAGTTGCCAGATGCGCTGGGCATTGCCTTCACTGCGCAGCAGCGGAAAGCCATTGCCATCGGTCACCAGTACGGGCCGGGTCGGAATGCCGGTGTCGGCACTGGCCTGTGCGGCCACCTGCGCGGTGTCCAGCGGCAGCGGCGGGGGCAGCACATAGCGGTTGCCCCGGCTGTTGGTCATTTTCGGGGCCTGCGCAGGGGCGGGCTGGACCGGCGGCACCGGGTACAGCGGGGTCTGGCGGCGCAATTCTACCCCGGCAGGCACGGTCAGCGGCGGCAGCTGGGCCGCCTTCTGGTAATCCAGCGAGTTGTTGCCCAGGGCAAAGCGGCTACAGCCACTGACCAGCAGTGGCAGCACAATCAGGACCAAGGCCTTGTTCATCGGTGTTCCTTGTCGGTTGATTCCGCACCCAGACCAGGTCCGGAGTGACATGAAAAAGCAGCGCCGCCCCGGCCCGAGGGGTTCAGGACAGCAGCCCGGCATCCCGCAGCGCCTGACGCAGCGCGGGCTGATACGCTTCGGCCAGCTCGGTCAGCGGCAGGCGGATACCCCGGTCGATCCGGCCCATGGCATACAGCGCCCATTTCACCGGAATCGGGTTGGATTCACAGAACAGCAGCTGGTGCAGCGGCGCCACCTGCGCATTCAGTGCTTCGGCCTGCGCGGCATCTCCCGCCAGTGCGGCCGCACAGATCCGGTGCATCTGCCGGGGGGCCACATTGGCCGTGACCGAAATGTTGCCCTGCGCCCCCAGGCCAATCAGCTGCCAGGCCGTGGCATCATCACCAGAAAACACATCCAGGCGGCCCGCCAGCCCGTCAATCAGCGCCTTGCCGCGCTGCAGGTCGCCGGTGGCGTCCTTGATGGCGACGATGTTGTCCACGTCAGCCAGGCGCAGCACGGTGTCATTGGCCATGTCCACCCCGGTCCGGCCCGGCACATTGTAGAGCATCTGCGGCAGATCGACGGCTTCGGCAATGGCCACATGGTGGCGGTACAGGCCTTCCTGTGTCGGTTTGTTGTAATACGGGGTCACCAGCAGCGCCGCATCGGCGCCCAGCTGCCGCGCGGTCTCGGTCAGCTCGATGGCTTCACGGGTGGCATTGGCCCCGGTTCCGGCGATCACCGGAATGCGCCCGGCGGTGCGCTGGATCACCCGCTCAATCACCCGGCTGTGCTCGTCCACATCCAGCGTGGCCGACTCGCCGGTGGTGCCCACGGCCACCAGTGCATCGGTGCCCTCGGCGATGTGCCAGTCCACCAGCGCATCCAGCGCCGCCCAGTCCACCTGTCCATCAGGCTTCATCGGGGTCACCAGTGCAACCAGAGAGCCACGCAGACGGGGAGGGGTGCGGTTCATGGACGAGTGCTCCAGACAGGGCAAAAATAAAGACAGCAAGAATACTGTATCGGTGCCACCGGTAAAAGCACCCGCTGACCGGTGCCACAGCCGGAAAAAAACAAAAAAGCCGGAACAGTGGTCCGGCTTTTCTACAAAAATCTGGAGCGGGAAACGAGACTCGAACTCGCGACCCCGACCTTGGCAAGGTCGTGCTCTACCAACTGAGCTATTCCCGCATGAGGATTGCTATCTTAGCGACCGCCACTGCAAAGTCAAGTCAGCGATTGGGCGTTTGCACAAAAAACCAGCAGGCGCAACGACATAAAATCTGCACAGCCGCAACAGCCGGACACGTGCGCATACAAAAACCCCATGGCATTGGCCGTGTAGAGGTGGTTAAGTTCAGGCATTCATTCATTTTATTCTGGCCAGGGCCGGTGTGGCCGGGCCAGTCCACAGGAGTTCCGCCATGCAGGGGATGTCCATTCGTCACGGTGTCCTGATGACCATGCTGTCCGGCAGTCTGCTGCTGTCCGGCTGTTCCAGCACCACCCAGGTCGGGGCCACCGGCGTGGACCGCAAGCAGCTGTTGCTGGTGTCCAGCGAGCAGGTGAATCAGCTGTCGGCCCAGAGCTATCGCGAAGAACTGTCACAGGCACAGGCCAAAGGCGTGCTGGACCGCGATCCGGCCATGCTGGCCCGACTCAAGAGGATTGCCAACCGCATGATTCCGCAGGTCACGGCCCTGCGTGCCGACGCGCGCAGCTGGAACTGGGAAGTGCACACGCTGAACAGCAACGAGCTGAACGCCTACTGCGCCCCCGGCGGCAAAATCATGTTCTACACCGGCATCGTCAACCGTCTGGCCCTGACCGATGATGAGATTGCCGCGATCATGGGCCACGAAATGGCCCACGCCCTGCGCGAGCACGCCCGTGAGCGGATTTCCCGCGCCTACGCCCAGCAGGCTGGTCTGAGCATCCTCACCTCGGCCGTGGGCCTGAGTTCCGGACAGGCACAGGCGCTGGGGGTGGCCGCGCAGCTGGGGCTGGAGCTGCCGCACAGTCGTGGGCAGGAATCCGAAGCCGACAGTCTGGGGCTGGAACTGATGGCCCGTGCCGGCTACAACCCGAATGCCGCCCTGACCCTGTGGCAAAAAATGGGCCGGGCCAGTCAGGGTGAGCCGCCCAAATTCCTCAGCACCCACCCGTCCACCAGCGACCGCTTCAGCCAGATCCGCGTGCTGATTCCGCGGGTGATGCCGCTGTATCAGCAGGCGCTGCGCCGGGGCTGAGCGGCAATCCGGCCATTCATTTGCCACAGAACGCGCTACAATGGGGCCGACGTACGTGCCGCACGCTGAGGAGGCCCCGGTCCATGACCCTGCAACAGCAACTGGAAACCCGCCTGCAGGCGCTGCAGCCGGTTTTTTTACAGGTGGACAATGAATCGTCTGGCCATGGCGGCTATTTTCCCGGCAAGGAAAGCCACTTCAAGGTCACGCTGGTCAGCGAAGCCTTTGCTGGACTGCGGCTGGCGCAGCGCCACCAGCGGGTGTATGCCCTGACCGGCGAACTGCTTTCCCCCGGCCTGATCCACGCGCTGGCCATCCATGCCTACACCCCGGCAGAGTGGCAGGGGCAGATCCCGGCCAGTCCGCCCTGCGCACACGCCCCGAAAACCCCCTGATTGAACAGCCAGAGGAAGTCTTTACGGTGTTGATCAAGATCTTGCACATGGCCAGTGGTCTGGCAGTGGTGCTGTTGTTTGCCCTGCGCGCCAGCCTGCTGTGGCGCGACCGTCCCCTGTCACCCGGACTGGCACGGTTTTTCAAAATCGTCCCGCACATTTTTTACACCACGCTGGTGGTGTTCGGGCTGCTCCTGCTGATGCGCCTGCCCGGCGTGTACCCGCACTGGCTGATTGCCAAGCTGGTGCTGTTTGCGGTGGCGGTGTCGGCGTCGCTGAAGGCTTTCCGTGCCACCACGCCCCGTCCGCAGGCGCGGGCCGGGGTGGTGATTGCTGCACTGGCCTATGTGCTGATCCTGGGCCTGATCGGCGTCAAGCCGGGCGGGGTGTATGGACAGGTCCAGCCGGTGATCACCCCGGTCACCGCCCCCCAATCCTAAAACAACAACAACCGGAGCAGTTCGCATGATCGTACGGGTGGTTTTCAACCAAAAAGGCGGTGTCGGCAAATCCAGCATTGTGGTCAATCTGGCCGCGATTGCCGCCAGCAAGGGCTTTCGCACCCTGGTGGTCGATCTGGACCCGCAGGGCAATTCCAGCCAGTACCTGCTGGGCGAAAAAGCCACGCACGGCCACAACAACCCGGTGCTGGAGCCGAATGTCGGCGGTTTTTTTGAAGAAACCCTGAACGCTGGCAACAGCAAGGGCCTGCTCGGCTCGGCCCTCGGTTCAATCCTCAAATCGCGCGACACCGGGCTGGAAGGCTACATCCACCCGACCCGCTACGAGCGCCTGTCGGTGATTCCGGCCAGCCCGGCACTGGGGGCCATGGAACATGCCCTGCAGAGCAAGCACAAGATCTACAAGCTGCGCGATGCCCTGAAGGCGCTGCAGAACCGCTTTGACTGGGTGCTGATCGACACCCCGCCTGCGTTTAACTTTTACACCCTGTCGGCGCTGATTGCCGCCGACAGGGTGGTGATCCCGTTTGACTGCGATGTGTTTTCACAGCGTGCCCTGCAGACCCTGCTGGAAAACGTGGTCGAAACCCGCAACGACCACCATGCCGGGCTGGAGGTCGAGGGCATCGTGGTCAACCAGTATCAGGCCCGCGCTACCCTGCCGCAGCAAGTGGTGCAGCAGCTGCGCGACGAGGGGCTGCCGGTGTTTGAGGCCATGCTGCCGCCGTCGGTGGTGATGAAGGAGTCGCACCAGCACAACCAGCCGCTGATCCACTACAGCCCCGACCACAAGCTGACCCAGAGCTATGTGGCCCTGTTTGAGCAAATGCGCCATGGCCGCCCCGATGCCTGAACCGGGCCGGGCCTGCTGCAGGAGAATGCCATGAAAAAAACCGCCTTGCTGCTGCTCCCGCTGGGGCTGCTGGCTGGCTGTGCCACCGGGCCAGTACGGCCCACCTATGTGTCACCGGTGCAGTATCAGTCCTGGGGCTGTGAACCCCTGCGGCTGGAATACAACCGGCTGGGGCAGGTGCTGGCCCAGGGCGTGGAACCACCCCAGCGCACCAACGTCGGGGTGGGTGTCGGGCTGGGTGGGGTGATTGGCCATGGCGGCGGCGTGTACCCCAGCGTGTCGATCCGCATGGGCCAGAGCCAGAACAGCGTGCGCACCGAAGTGGCCCGCCTGCTCGGACAGCGCGATGCGCTGGCGCAGGCGTCGCGGTTCCAGAACTGCCCGCAGACCCTGCCGCTGAACAGTGAGCTGTCGCGCACACCGGCGCAGCCCTGAGCACAGAATCGCTTGCCTTTGTCGGTGCAAAGCCCTAGAATGGCCGCCACTGATCCGCTGGGGACAGGCACCACGGTGCCAAGCCAGAGGATGCCGGAGTGTAGCGCAGCCCGGTAGCGCACCTCGTTCGGGACGAGGGGGTCGAAGGTTCGAATCCTTTCACTCCGACCAATTCCCGCTACGGCACAGCCCGTAGCACAGCAAAAACCCCCACGGCACAAGGCTTTGGGGGTTTTTTGTTGTCCGGGGTACACCCCCACAGACCGGCCCCAACCATTGCAAAATGTTGGTATTTCTGTTGGGATGAAAAATACCAACACCAAAAAATACCAACAGAGGCCGCCATGTTGACCGATGCCCAGATCAAGCGCATATCCAGGCCGATGGGTTAAAGCCACATGCCGCCACAGGGCCATATATGGGGTCAAAAGGCTTGAGCCGTCAGGGTTTGAGCCTTTTTTTATGCCCGTACATGATCAATCATGCACCCGTACAGCACTGGTCACCGTGTATCCCCCCGTGTATCCATTTGAAGATTCAAACCTGCGGGATACAAGGGCCCACAGCCCTGGGGCGAGCTGTTTTTGGGCCGGTGCTTTTGCAAAAAAATTCAGGCCGTGCCACCGTGGTCTGGAAAACCGGCATCCGCGACTGAGCCCACTGGCATCCAGACCGGCACGACCTGTGCCAGGCCCCCGCCTCAGGGGCGTACCGCCAGCGCGTACAAATCATTCAGGTTGGTGCTGAAGGCACCGACCAGCGGGGCGGACCAGGGGCTGGACTGGGTGTAGAACTGATACAGCTGCATGGCTTTGACGGTGTTGCCGGGGTTGGCCGGGTCCGGGTTGGCCACTTCCAGCGTTACCACCCCCTGTCCATCGGCACGGAACCCCAGCCCGATGCCCCGGCCACTGACGGCACGGGTGTCCAGTCCACCAACATCGGTGAGCGTGCCCGTGGCCGGGTCCACGGCCGTCAGCACCAGACTGCTGGCCACATCCGCCACTGCATACAGCTGGCGGGTCTGCGGGTGATAGGCGGCCGCCGCGACCTGGAATTTGACGATGTTCGGCGCCCGGTTCAGCGTCGGCAGGGTGATGGTGGCGCCGGTGTCGGCGTTCACCAGCAGGTTCTGGCCATCGCTGCCCAGTACCCGCAGCTGGTCGGTCTGCGGATCAAAGGCCATTGCCACCCGGCCAATCTGGGCGGCGCTGGAGGCGGGCAGGGCCACATAGGGGTCGGTGCTGTCGGTGGGGTCGGCCTTCAGTTGGCTGACCCAGGTGCCTTCGGCGGTCTGCTGGTTCAGCTGGTAGAGGTTGCCCTGCATGCCCAGCAGGTAGAGCTTCTGGTCGCGGGGCCGGTAGGTGAGGCTGATCGGCAGGTCGTCGGCATGGCCGGGCAGGCGGATGCGGCACACCGACAGCATCAGGCCGGGCTGGGCCTGATTGAAGGAGACCATCTGCTGATACAGCAGCGACAGGCCCACGGTGTCACCCCGCACGGCGCAGCTGCCGCTGGTGCTGACCGACACGCTGGTGCCTTCGGCGCCACAGCCACCCAGGCCGAGCACGCCCAGCAGCAGGGCAGAAAATTTGCAGGGGCGCGACAGTGGCATGGCAGGTCCTTGGCAGTCTTGCAGTCCCCAGCAGGGTAGAAGAAAACCCCGCCCCTGTCATGCGCAGAATTTGAAAAAACCATGCAGTCCGGTTTGGCCGCAAATCCTGCTAAACTAGCCGCCTGTTTTTTTGCCTGCTGGAATGCCCCCATGACCGCTGCCGCCATCACCCAAGACCGCATCCTGATTCTGGATTTTGGCTCGCAATACAGCCAGCTGATTGCGCGGCGGGTGCGTGAGGCCGGGGTGTATTCGGAAATGTACGCCTACGATCTGGATGAGGCCGCCATCCGTGCCTTTAACCCCAGGGGCATCATCCTGTCTGGCGGCCCGGAAAGCGTGTATGAGGCCGGCAGTCCGCGTGCCCCGCAACTGGTGTTTGAACTGGGTGTGCCGGTGCTGGGCATCTGCTACGGCATGCAGACCATGTCGGCGCAGCTCGGCGGACAGGTCGAGCCAGGCAGCGTCAAGGAGTTTGGCTACGCCGAAATCCACAAAAACGGCAGCGATGCGCTGTTTGACCACATCGAAGACAGCGCCGGCAAACTGAAGGTCTGGATGAGCCACGGCGACAAGGTCACCGCAATTCCCGAAGGCTTTGTCATCACCGCCAGCACCCCGAGCTGTCCGGTCGCCGCCATGGCCGATCCGGTGCGGCGCTTCTATGGCGTGCAGTTCCACCCCGAAGTCACCCACACCCTGCAGGGCGAAGCGCTGGTCAGCCGCTTCGTGCATGGCATCTGCGGCTGTGCCAGTGACTGGAACCCGGAAAACATCATCGAGCTGCGCATCCAGCAGCTGCGTGAGCAGATCGGCAGCGAAAAGGTCCTGCTCGGCCTGTCCGGTGGCGTGGATTCCTCCGTGGTTGCGGCGCTGCTGCACCGCGCGATTGGCGATCAGCTCACCTGCGTGTTTGTCGACAATGGCCTGTTGCGCCTCCACGAAGGCGATCAGGTGATGCAGATGTTTGCCGAAAACATGGGCATCCGCGTCATCCGCGCCGAGGCCGAGTCGCGGTTTCTCGGTGAGCTGGCCGGGGTCAGCGACCCGGAAGCCAAGCGCAAGATCATTGGCCGGGTGTTCATCGACGTGTTTGCCGAAGAAGCGCGCAAGCTGGATGGGGTGAAATACCTGGCGCAGGGCACCATTTATCCCGATGTGATCGAATCTGCCGCCAGCAAACACGGCAAGGCCCATGTGATCAAATCCCACCACAACGTCGGTGGCCTGCCGGATGATCTGGCCTTCGAGCTGGTCGAGCCGCTGCGCGACCTGTTCAAGGACGAAGTGCGCAAGCTCGGCACCACGCTGGGCCTGCCGCACAGCATGATCTACCGCCACCCGTTCCCCGGTCCAGGGCTGGGCGTGCGCATCCTCGGTGAGGTGAAAAAGGAATACGCCGACATCCTGCGCCAGGCCGATGCGATCTTCATGGAAGAGCTGCGGCTGGCCGACTGGTACGACAAGACCGCGCAGGCGTTTGCGGTGTTCCAGCCGGTGAAATCGGTTGGTGTGGTCGGCGATGGCCGCCGCTATGCCTGGGTGATTGCGCTGCGGGCGGTGGAAACCGTGGACTTCATGACTGCGCGTTTTGCCCACCTGCCCTATGAGCTGATTGATAAAGTCAGCACCCGCATCATGAATGAAATCAAGGACGTCGCCCGCGTCACCTACGACGTCTCCAGCAAACCCCCCGCGACGATTGAATGGGAGTGAGCGTCATGGACTGGATGAAGCTGATTCCATCAGAATTGCATCAGAAATATGAGTTTCACAACTATCGATATGCAGTGGAGATCATGAGCAGCTCCTATCCTGAAGAGTTTCAGGAGCTGATGGCCTTGCTGTCGGTCCTTAAGATACCTAAATCTGATCTGATCAAAAGTGGTGGCAATGAATCCGCAATTCCCAAGCGAATTAATCATGTCATGAGGGATTTTGGTTGGGAAGAGATCAGGCTTTCCGCAGATCTTTACGTGAAAAAGAGATATCGTTCCGGTGCTAATGAGGAAAATAATATTATTGAAAACTACGTTGATGGCCACAATATTGACTATGTAAAAGGTAAAATAGCATTTGATCTGGAGTGGAATAGTAAGGACCAGACATTTGACAGGGATCTTTATGCATTCAGGGCGTTCTTTGATTGCAACGTAATATCTGCGGCGGTTCTCCTGACCCGAAGCGAAGATTTGAATCCCGTGTTTAAGGAGCTGGGTATTATGTCCAAATATGGGGCCAGTACCACTTGGATGGGAAAGCTAAAATATCGCCTTGACGCTGGAAGGAATGGTGGTTGTCCGGTACTGGCGATTGGCATCAAGAGAGAAGTTGTGGAGAATGATGTATGAACTCCATGATGTCTGAAGCAGCGCTGGACCTTTTGAAAACGGTTGGAGATAGAAAATTTCGCACGGTTTTGGCAGATCCGCCCTGGCAATTTCAGAACAGGACTGGAAAAGTTGCTCCAGAGCATAAGCGCCTAAGCAGATATGGAACGATGGATTTGGAGGATATTAAATCTTTGCCTGTATCCTCTATTTGTGAGGAGACGGCGCATCTTTATCTTTGGGTGCCTAACGCATTGCTTCCTGAAGGGATTGAGGTGCTCAGGGCATGGGGGTTTTCATATAAAAGCAATATTGTGTGGCAAAAAATAAGAAAAGATGGAGAGCCTGACGGCAGGGGGGTGGGCTTCTATTTTAGAAACACGACAGAGCTGATCTTGTTTGGTGTTAGGGGCAAGAATGCCAGAACCTTGGCTCCGGCCAGAAGTCAAGTTAATGTCATCAAAAGTAGAAAAAGAGAACATTCCCGTAAGCCTGATGAGCAGTATAAGCTGATTGAGGAATGCAGCCCTGGACCTTATTTTGAGATGTTTGCCCGTGGCACCAAACCCGGCTGGATAAGCTGGGGCAATCAAGCAGAGAGCTATCATCCTGATTGGGAAACCTATGCCAACCACTCAGCTGGATTGTTTGATCAAGATTAATGCCCGCCATTGTCCGTCATATCCTCGTCGCCGATCGTGCACTGGCCGACACCCTGAAGCAGCAACTGGCGCAGGGGGCGGACTTTGCCGCACTGGCGCGCAGGCACTCCACCTGCCCCTCCGGCCGCAAAGGCGGTGAACTGGGCGAGGTCAAAAAAGGCCAGCTGG
>JBPOIS010000162.1:0-4161 GCA_052034295.1 Pseudomonadota bacterium | reverse complement strand
TTGGGTAATTACATCTTTTGATGAGGTGGCTGTTGTCATTGGCGGGATAACCAAAGGCCGTGACCTTCGTGGCAGGCAAGTAATTGTGTGCCCGTCTTTGGCGGTTGCGAATGTTCAGCGTGGGTATTTCAAGCTTGATGCTTTGAAGACTATTGAGATTGCTGCTGATGAACTGGAGAAGTATCGGGTTCAAGAAGGCGACCTTCTCATCACAGAAGGTGGCGATTGGGATAAGGTGGGTCGCACTGCAATTTGGCGTGGTGGCGTAACAAACTGCCTGCATCAGAATCACGTCTTCAAGGCGCGTGTACCCAGTAAGCTGATTCTCAATGAGTGGGTTGAATTGGTGTTCAATTCTGACGTTGGCCGAGACTACTTTGCCGGGGCATCTAAGCAGACGACCAATCTTGCGTCCATCAATATGACGCAGCTTCGCAGTTTTCCGCTACCTATTCCTCCGCTGGAAGAGCAGGGACGTATTCTTTCAGTGCTGACAAGATTGATTGCACAGTGTACCAACTGGCGTCAACAACTCCAGCAGGCCCAGACCGTGGCGCAGCAATACGCCCACGCCGCCCTCAACCGCCTGACCCACGACGCCCCGGAGGACGCCGCCTGAGGCCACCACAGGTTTACAGGTTCACCGTGTGACGCTGATCCGACTGGGTCTTGACCCCGGTCAGCGCCGCCGTCACCATTTTGGCCAATTGCACCACCGGCCCCGGCGATTCCCAGTACTGGGCACCGTGGGCCGTGACTTTGATCAGTTGCACCTTTGGATCGGCCTTGCCCTGCTCAAAGTACGCGTTGTAAAAATCCGACCACAGCTCATCGAGCCTGGCCTGATCCTGCACCAGCGCCGCCGTGCCGGTGATCGACACATACACGCCTTTTTCTGGCTGGCTGTAGGCCAGATTCACCTGTGGCCGCGCCGCAATGTCCTGACACAGCTCGGTGGTGTTGTCGCCAATGAACCACAGCGTGCCGTCAAAGGGCGTGTTCTGGGTGGTCATCGGCGCCGCGTGCAGGTGCCCCTCGGCGGTGGTGTGGGTGAACATCGCAAAACGGATGTCCTGAATCAGCGCAGCAATCTTGGTGGTGTCCGACATGAAAAAAACTCCAGCAAATCAGTGCCGCCATCAAACCCCGGACCACAGCGCCCGTGTAGGCCGGTTGTGCAGGGCTTTTGCGGGCGGCGGGTAAACCGTGTGGTGGGCCGGTAACAGACCGGGCCGGGACGTTTGCCGGACAAACGCCCGCCAGACCACCCCGAACTGCCGTGCGGCGCTGTTCTGAACCGGCAAACGCGCGTATCATGTGCGCTTTCTCACCATGACCGGTTGCAGTGCGGTACTGGCCGTGTCCACGGGGTTTGTTCACTATGTACATGATTGCCGGTGCACCCGCGCTTTCGACCTTTAAATCCAGTCAGTTGCAGCAGCGGCTGGCCGAACTGGCCCCGGTACAGGCCGTGTCCGGCCAGTGGGTCTACCTGTTCGACCACCAGCCTGACCCGGCCCGGCGTGCCGTGGTGCTTGGCCTGCTCAACGAAGGCGAGGACCACCCGCTGACCGCGTGCCCGGACGGTGCCGTGCAGGTGCTGGTGACCCCACGGGTCGGCACCATTTCGCCGTGGTCCAGCAAGGCACAGGACATCCTGCGCAACTGTGAAGTCGGTGTGGGCCGGATCGAGCGTGGCCTGCTGTACACCCTGCACGGCGTCCACGAGCTGACCCCGGCCCTGCTGCAGGCGCTGCATGACCGCATGACCGAAAGCGTGTTCACCGACCCCAGTGCCGCGCAGGCGCTGTTCCACCAGGAACTGCCCCGGCCCCTGAACAGCGTGGACATCCTCGGGCAGGGCCGTCAGGCGCTGGTGGAGGCCAATGCCGCCCAGGGCTTTGCCCTGTCGGATGCCGAAATCGACTACCTGACCGAGGCCTTCAACCGGCTGGGCCGCAACCCGCACGACATCGAACTGATGATGTTTGCCCAGGCCAACAGCGAGCACTGCCGCCACAAGATTTTCAATGCCGAATGGACCATCGACGGGGTGAAACAGCCGCTGTCGCTGTTCCAGATGATCAAAAACACCTACAAGGAA
Organism: Pseudomonadota bacterium; assembly: GCA_052034295.1. Taxonomy (GTDB): domain Bacteria; phylum Pseudomonadota; class Gammaproteobacteria; order Pseudomonadales; family Moraxellaceae; genus JBPOIS01. Next base: position 2,057 of record JBPOIS010000162.1, on the reverse strand, counting down.
TCGCCGGACAACGTCCTGTCGGCCTACAAGGACAACGCCTCGGTGATTGTCGGCTTTGAAACCCCCCGGTTTTATCCGACCCAGAACCACAGGACCGGCCTGTACGAGTACGGCGCGCACAAACAAAACGTGCACATCCTGATGAAGGTGGAAACCCACAACCACCCGACCGCGATTGCCCCGTTTGCCGGTGCGGCCACCGGCTCGGGCGGCGAGATCCGCGACGAAGGCGCCACCGGACGTGGCGGCAAGCCCAAGGCTGGGCTCACCGGCTTCACCGTGTCCAACCTGAACCTGCCCGCGCAGCCCGAACCGTGGGAAATCCCCTACGGCAAGCCTGGCCGCATGGCCTCGGCGCTGCAGATCATGACCGAAGGCCCGCTGGGCGGCGCAGCGTTCAACAATGAATTTGGCCGGCCCAACCTGTGCGGCTATTTCCGCAGCTTTGAACTGCACATGCCCGACGGCCAGGTGCGCGGCTACCACAAGCCGATCATGATCGCCGGGGGCTATGGCAACATCCGTCCCGAACACGTGGAAAAACAGCCGATCGAGCCGGGTGACCTGCTGATCGTGCTCGGCGGTCCAGCCATGCTGATCGGTCTGGGCGGGGGCGCAGCGTCCAGCGTGGACAGTGGCACGCTGGGCGAGCAGCTCGATTTTGCCTCGGTGCAGCGTGACAACCCGGAAATGGAGCGCCGCTGTCAGGAGGTCATCGACACCTGCTGGGCGCTGGCCGATGCCAACCCCGTGGTGTCGATCCACGACGTGGGGGCGGGCGGCCTGTCCAACGCCATGCCCGAGCTGGTCAACGACCACAAGCTGGGTGCCACCCTGAATCTGCGGGCGATTCCCTCGCTGGAGTCTGGCCTGTCGCCGATGGAGCTGTGGTCAAACGAATCGCAGGAGCGCTATGTGCTGGCGATCCGCCCGGATTCCCTGGCGCTGTTTGAGGACATCTGCAAGCGCGAACGCTGCCCGTTTGCGGTGCTGGGTACGGCCACCGAAGTGCGCCACCTGACCGTGGACGACGCCCTGACCGGCCAGTCCGCCGTGGACCTGCCAATGCAGGTGATGCTGGGCGGCACCCCGCGCATGCAGCGCAGCTTTGCGACCGTGCAGCCCCGGCTACAGCCGCTGGACACCTCGGCCGTGGTGCTGGAAGAGGCCGTGTTGCGCGTGCTGCGCCATCCAACCGTGGCCAGCAAATCGTTTTTGATCACCATCGGCGACCGTTCCATCACCGGCTTTGTGGCCCGTGACCAGATGGTCGGGCGCTGGCAGGTGCCGGTGGCCGATTGTGCGGTGACCGTGACCGGGCATCAGGCCATCACCGGCGAAGCCATGAGCATGGGCGAACGCTCGCCTGTGGCGTTGATCAACCCGGCCGCCTCGGCGCGTCTGGCCGTGGCCGAAGCCATCACCAACATTGCCGCCAGCCGCATCCACCGGCTGTCCGACCTCCAACTGTCGGCCAACTGGATGGCCGCCGCCGGGCAGGAAGGTGAGGATCAGGCGCTGTTTGAGGCGGTGAAAACCGTGGGCATGGAGCTGTGTCCAAAGCTGGGCATCGCCATCCCGGTCGGCAAGGACTCATTGTCCATGCGCACCACCTGGCAGGCAGACGGTGAAAACAAGGCCGTGACCTCGCCGATGTCGCTGATCATTTCGGCCTTTGCGCCGGTGCTGGATGTGACCCGCACCCTGACCCCCGAGCTGCGCGATGAAGACAGCGTGCTGGTGCGCTTTGACCTGTCGCGCGGCCAGTTCCGGCTGGGCGCGTCGATTCTGGCCCAGACCCACCAGCAGTGCGGCGATCAGGCCCCGGATCTGGACAGTGCCGAAGACCTGCAGGCGCTGTTTGACGCCATCCAGTCGGCGAATGCCCGTGGCCTGCTGCTGGCCTATCACGACATTGGCGATGGCGGCCTGCTGGCCACTGTGGCCGAAATGATGTTTGCCTCGCGGCTGGGGGTGGCCCTGCAGCTGGGCAGTGACGATGTGCTGGGTGAGCTGTTCAGTGAGGAAATCGGCTGCGTGGTGCAGGTGCGCCGCAG
>JBPOIS010000046.1:0-3299 GCA_052034295.1 Pseudomonadota bacterium | reverse complement strand
TTCAGGTTGTTCAGCCAGGCATCACGGTCTTTTTCCTGGCCTTCGGGCGCGGCTTCGGGGTCCGCGGTCAAAAACAGCCGCTCGTACACCCGCACCTCGGCACTGACCCCGGCTTCGGCAGACACCCACTGGATCACGCCCTTGACCTTGCGGCCTTCGGGGTTTTTGCCCAGGGTGTCGGGGTCAATCGAGCACAGCAGCTCCACCACCTCGCCCGCGTCGTTTTTCACCACTTCATCGCAGCGGATCACATGGGCATGGCGCAGGCGCACTTCCCCGCCGGGCACCAGCCGCTTGAAGCCCTTCGGCGGGACTTCCTCAAAATCAGCCCGGTCGATGTAGATCGTCTGGGTCAGCGGGATGTCACGCTCGCCCAGGTCCACATTCGGGTGGCGGGCATGGCGCAGGGTCATGGCCTCAGGCAGGTTGGTCAGGGTGACGCGCAGTGGGTTCATCACCGCCATGCCCCGGGCGGCGGTGTGTTCCAGCGACTGGCGGATGCAGAACTCCAGCAGGCCGAGGTCCACCACGCCGTTTTGCTTGCTCACGCCGACACGTCGGCAGAAGTCGCGCAGCCCTTCGGCGGTAAAGCCCCGGCGGCGCATTCCGGCCACGGTGGGCAGGCGCGGATCATCCCAGCCGGAGACCACGCCTTCATCGACCAGTTTTTTCAGCTTGCGCTTGCTGGTCAGCACGTATTCGACATTCAGGCGGCTGAATTCGATCTGGCGCGGCGGGTGGGCAAAGCCGATTTTTTCGATCACCCAGTCATAAAAGGGCCGGTGGTCCTCAAACTCCAGCGTGCACAGCGAATGGGTGATGCCCTCAATCGCATCCGACAGCGGGTGGGCGTAGTCGTACATGGGGTAAATCACCCAGGCATCGCCGGTCTGGTGGTGGGTGGCGTTGAGGATGCGGTACAGGATCGGGTCACGCAGGTTGATGTTGGGGCTGCCCATGTCGATTTTGGCCCGCAGCACCGCCTCTCCAGCCGGGATCAGGCCGTCCTTCATGTCCTTGAACAGGCGCAGGTTGTCCTCGACGGACGCCTCGCGCTGCGGCGATGGCGTGCCTGGCTCACTGAAGCTGCCCCGGTTCAGCTTGATTTCTTCGGGGGTTTGCAGGTCCACATAGGCATCGCCCTGCTCGATCAGCTGCACCGCCCAGTCGTACAGCTGCTGAAAATAACTGGAAGCATGGCGCACCGGGCCGTTCCAGTGGAACCCCAGCCAGCGCACATCGCGCTCGATGTTGTCGATGTAATCCTGGTTTTCGGCTTCGGGGTTGGTGTCGTCCAGGCGCAGGTTGCACAGGCCCTGCACCTCTTCGGCCAGTCCGAAATTCAGGCAGATCGACGAGACGTGGCCCAGGTGCAGGTAGCCGTTGGGCTCCGGCGGGAAGCGGGTGACGATCTGCGGGTGCCGACCCTGTGCCAGGTCATCGTGAACGATGGCGCGGATAAAATCCTGTGGCGCAGACGGCGCACGGGCATCAGGAGGCAAGGTCGAGTCGGTCATGACATCACTCATGTTCAGGGAAAAACAGCCCACAGGCCAAAAAAAATGGTCACCCAGTGACCCAAAACAACAGGCACGCCACAAATCCACGGTCGCAGTGCCTTGAGTGCAAGTCTAGCCTTTGATTATCCTTGTCTCAATGTATCCCCTGCCTGCTTTGCAGGCTTTTTGCTGGAGTTGTTTGAATGGACCTGCCCCAAGTCGCCCTGGACACCAACATGGGCCGCATCGTGATTGAGCTCAATCAGGAAAAAGCCCCGGCCACCGTGGCCAACTTCATTGAATACGTCAAATCCGGCCAGTACGACGGCACCATTTTTCACCGGGTCATCGATGGCTTCATGATTCAGGGTGGCGGTTTTGACAAGGACATGCGCCAGAAGCCGACCCGTGCACCGATCCAGAACGAAGCCGACAACGGCCTGACCAATGACGCGGGCACCATCGCCATGGCCCGCACCAGCGATCCGCATTCGGCCAGCGCACAGTTTTTCATCAACGTGAAAAACAACAGCTTCCTGAACCACACCGGCAAGAGCACCCAGGGCTGGGGCTATGCCGTGTTTGGCCGGGTGGTCGAAGGCATGGACGTGGTCAACAAGATCAAAGGCGTGCGCACTGCCAACTTCGGTGGTCATGGCGACGTGCCGACCAGCCCGATCGTGATCGAAAAAGCCGTGCTGCTGGGCCAATAAGCCCTCCTTCCGAAAAATCCGGCCTGCGGGCCGGTTTTTTTTGCGTGGCTTGCGGCTGGCTTGCCCTTTGCGCCGTGGCCACGGATAATTCGCTGATTTTTTTGCAATCCTGGGAAGGCCATGCGCCGACTGTTCATTTCCGACCTGCACCTGAGTGAAGACCATCCCCGCCTGACCACGGGTTTTCTGGCCCTGCTGGCCACCTATGGTCCCCGGCTGGATGAGCTGTACATCCTCGGCGACTGGTTTGAGAGCTGGGTTGGAGACGATGACGACAGCGTCTGGCTGACGCCGCTGGTCGAAGCCCTGCACGACCTCAGCCACCAGGGCAAAAAAATCCATGTGCAGCACGGCAACCGGGATTTTTTGCTTGGCCAGGGCTTTGTGAACCGTTTCGGCGGGGTGCTGCTGCCGGAAGTCTGGATGATCGACTCGGCAGACGGCAGCATCCGTCTGGAGCATGGCGACGCCCTGTGTACCGACGACCTGAAATATCAGGCGTTCCGCCAGCAAAGCCGCGATCCGGCGTGGCAGGCCGATATGCTGGCCAAACCGATCGGGCTGCGCCGCCAGATGGCCCAGATGCTGCGCCTGCAGAGCAAAATGACCCAGGCCAACACCCCGCTGAACATCACCGATGTGAATGCACAGGCGGTACAGGCCGCGCTCAGGGACAGTCAGGCGTACACCCTACTGCATGGCCACACCCACCGGCCTAGGGTGCATCATTTGCCGGATGGCAAAACGCGCATAGTGCTGGGCGACTGGCGCGAGGATGAGGGCACAGCCATGATTGCGGTGCAGGATGAAACCGGGTTGAATCTGGTGGATTGGCGGTTTTAACCCAAACCGATGCCATAAACCATGGGACACAGCCGGCCGCCACGCTCAAACCTGCTTTTGCTTTTGACAGCCATTCAGCGCCAAACCCAACCCACTACAGGGAACGTCCCCGCAATTGTCCGAGCAGGACAACAGCTGATCCGTCCGAAAGACCGCTTCAGCCAGGCATCCCCACCGGGCACAGCAGCCCGCGAGTTTTGCGGGGACAGATGGTTTTGCCCCCTTTTGCCGTAACAAAAGGGGG
>JBPOIS010000031.1:0-4043 GCA_052034295.1 Pseudomonadota bacterium | reverse complement strand
GTGTATTCTTGCGTATCACAAAGGTTATGTTTTTTTGATGGCAAAGGGTTGCGTGCGTGCCCAAAAGGCGCAATATAGCCCAGACAAGACCTGATTTTTGATCAGATTACGGGAACAAGAATGCACATCCCCGACCCTGCGGTTCTGCTGGAGTCCTGCCCCGATCGCCTGGCGGCATTGGCCAGCTACCGTCTGTTCGGAACCGAGCCGCATCAGGCCTACGATCAGATTGCCCAGTTGGTGGGGGCGTTTTTCCGGGTGCCGATTGTGTCGGTGGCGCTGATCGGTGAGCAGGACCTCTGGTACAAGTCCAGCATCAATGCCACCAGCCTGACCGTGCCGCTCCGGGACACCTTTTGCTACCACGACCTGTATGTGCCGGGTGGACTGGTGGTGCCTGATGCACGCCTGGATGCGCGCTTCTGTCACAACCCCTACGTCACCCGTGATGAAAATGGCATCCGCTTCTATGCCGGTGCCCCGCTGCAAACCAGTGACGGCCACATCATCGGCACCCTGTGCATTTCCGACATTCAGCCGCGTGCATTCAGCGAGTCGGACCATGAAATGCTGCGCATCATGGCCGATCAGGTGCTGGCGCAGATGGAGCTGTACAAAAGCCACCAGATCATGCACGAGCAGATGGAGGCGCTGGAGGCCAAGCGCGCCGAGCTGGAGCAGCTCAACGCCAGCAAGGACCGGTTTTTTTCCATCATTGCCCATGACCTGCGCGCGCCCTTCCAGGGCATTCTCGGCTTTTCCGAGGTGCTGGCCAATGAATTCGATGAAATGAGCCCCACCGAGATCCGCAACCTGGCGCTGTACCTGCACGACACGGCGGCAGGGGCCTACAAGCTGCTGGACAACCTGCTGCAGTGGTCGATGGTGGAAAGCGGCAAGATGCGCTTTGCACCCCGGCAGATTCAGGTCGAGGACCTGTTTGATGAGGTGGAGGGCAGTCTGGCGGGTGTGGCCCGGCAAAAAAATGTCCAGCTGACCTTCGAGCCAGCGCTGGCGCGGACCCTGTATGGCGATGTCAACATGGTGCGCACCGTGCTGCAGAATCTGGTCAACAATGCCATCAAGTTCACCCCGGCACAGGGGACCGTGAATGTCTCCGCCAAGACCACCTCGGCGGGGACCTATCTGGTGGTGCAGGATTCCGGCGTGGGCATGGGCATCGAACAGCAAAACCGGCTGTTGCGCGGTGACGTGCAGGACAGCACCCGCGGCACAGCTGGGGAAGGCGGCACCGGGCTGGGCCTGATGCTGACCCAGCAGTTTGTGCAGCGCCACAGCGGTGCCGAGCTGCTGGTGGAGTCGGCCCCGGGTCATGGCACGACGTTTCTGGTGTTTTTTCCGCATGCTGCCGCAGAGGGCCCTGCAAAGACAGACTTGCACTTGCCGATGGCGTCACCATAATAGTTGCACCCTGGCGCGTCGGATGCGCGCTGCTACTGAATCACCCTTAGAGCGGTTACTATGTTAGGACGTCTGGTCGGAGGTCTCTTCGGCACCAAAAATGAACGTGAACTCAAGCGCATGCGCAAGAGTGTAGAGGCCATCAATGCACTGGAGCCGACCATTTCACAGCTGACCGACGGGCAGCTGCGTGACAAGACCGCGGAGTTCCGCCAGCGCTGCCAGCAGGGTGAATCGCTGGATGCCCTGTTGCCCGAAGCTTTTGCCGTGTGCCGCGAGGCGGGCAAGCGGGTGCTGGGCATGCGTCACTATGACGTGCAGCTGATCGGTGGCATGACCTTGCACGAAGGCCGCATTGCCGAGATGCGCACCGGCGAGGGCAAAACCCTGATGGGCACGCTGGCCTGCTACCTTAATGCCGTCAGCGGCAAGGGTGTGCACGTGGTCACCGTCAACGACTATCTGGCCAAGCGTGATGCCGAGCTGAACCGCCCGCTGTTTGAGTTTCTCGGCCTGAGCGTCGGGGTGATCTATTCGATGCAGCCCCCGGATGAAAAATTCCATGCCTATCGGGCTGACATCACCTACGGCACCAACAACGAATTCGGTTTTGACTACCTGCGCGACAACATGGTGTTTGCGCTGGATGAAAAAAAGCAGCGCAGCCTGAATTTTGCCATCATCGATGAAGTGGACTCGATCCTGATCGACGAAGCACGCACCCCGCTGATCATTTCCGGTCAGGCCGAGGACAGCTCGGCCACCTATGCCGCCATCAACACCCTGGCGCCGCTGCTGCGCCCGCAGAAAGAAGAAAAAGTCGCGGACGGCGGGCACTTCTGGATCGACGAAAAACAGCGTTCGGTGGAAATCACCGAAGCCGGCTATGAGCTGATCGAGCAACAGCTCACCCAGATGGGTCTGCTGGCCCCGGGCGAAAGCCTGTACTCGCCGGCCCGGCTGAATCTGGTCCACCACGTCATGGCGATGATCCGTGCCCACCACCTGTTCCAGCGTGATGTGCACTACATCGTCGCCATGGGCGACCGTGGCCAGCCCGAAATCGTCATCGTGGACGAGCACACCGGGCGCACCATGCCGGGACGGCGCTGGTCGGAAGGCCTGCACCAGGCCATGGAAGCCAAGGAAGGGGTGCCGATCCAGAACGAAAACCAGACCCTGGCCACCACCACCTTCCAGAACTACTTCCGCCTGTACAGCAAGCTGGCAGGCATGACCGGCACGGCGGACACCGAGGCCAGCGAATTTGCCCAGATCTATGGTCTGGATGTGGTGGTGATCCCCACCCACAAGCCCATGATCCGCAAGGACATGAACGACCAGATCTACCTGACCCGTGCCGGCAAGTACAACGCCATCATCAACGAAATCCGCGAACTGAAAAAAACCGACGCGCCGATTCTGGTCGGTACCGCGACCATCGAGGCCAGTGAGCACCTGTCCAAACTGATGACGGCGGCCGGCATTGCCCACGAAGTCCTCAACGCCAAACAGCACGCCCGTGAGGCCGACATCATCGCCCAGGCGGGCCGTCCGGGGGCGGTGACCATCGCCACCAACATGGCCGGTCGGGGTACCGACATCCTGCTGGGCGGCAACTACAAGGCCCTGCTGGCGCAGATGCCGGAGGCCACGCCCGAACAGGAAGCCCAGTTACGCGCCGAGTGGGAAGAAAACAACCGCCGCGTGCTGGAGGCCGGAGGCCTGCACATCATCGGTTCCGAGCGCCACGAATCGCGCCGGATCGACAACCAGCTGCGGGGCCGTGCGGGCCGTCAGGGCGATCCGGGGCATTCGCGCTTTTACCTGTCGCTCGAAGACGACCTGATGCGCATCTTTGCCGGCGACCGCGTGGTGAACATGATGCGCGCCATGGGCCTCAAAGAGGACGAGGCCATCGAGCACAAGATGGTCAGCCGCTCGATCGAAAACGCCCAGCGCAAGGTCGAAGCCCGCAACTTTGACATCCGCAAAAACCTGCTCAAATACGACGATGTCGCCAACGAGCAGCGCAAGATCATCTATACCCAGCGCGACGAGATTCTGGCCGAAGAATCGCTGGTGACCGGCATCACCCACATGCACCAGGACGTGTTCAACGGTCTGGTGGATGAGTACATTCCGCCCGGCAGCATCGAAGACCAGTGGAACATCAGCGGTCTGGAGCAGGCGCTGGCGCATGAATTCCACCTGGAACTGCCCGTGGCCGAATGGATCCGCACCGACCGCCGTCTGGACGAGGAAGGCCTGCGCGAGCGCATCCTGAAGGCGGCCGTGCAGCGCTTCCAGGATCGCCGCGAACAGATGGGCCCGGACAGTGCCGCGCAGATGGAGCGCTATTTCATGCTGCAGTCGCTGGACAAGCACTGGAAAGAGCATCTGGCCGCCATGGACCACCTGCGTCAGGGCATCCACCTGCGCGGCTATGCCCAGAAAAACCCGGAACAGGAATACAAGCGCGAAGCCTTCAACCTGTTCCAGAGCATGCTGGCCGCCATCAAGTCCGAAGTGGTGCAGGACCTGTCGCGGGTGCACATCCCGACCCCCGAGGAGCTGGCCGCCATGGAGGCCCAGCAGCTGCGTGAGGCCGAGTCCATGCA
>JBPOIS010000039.1:0-15172 GCA_052034295.1 Pseudomonadota bacterium | reverse complement strand
TCAGCTTAGGTTTGGTACACGACACCGCCGACAGCGTTGAAGCGCTGCTGCAAAAAGCCCGCGACTGGATCAAAGCCAATCCAAAATCAGCGCAACCATTTGATGTAAAAGGCTACAAAATCCCGGGAGGTGATCCACGAACCCCAGCCGTGGCGCAAATGCTGGCGATTGCCCCTGCCATGCTGCGTGACAAAACCAAAGGCTGCTACCCTGCCCCTGAAGCAATCATGGCGGCGGCGGTCGAAGGCGCTCAAGTCGACGTCGATACCGCCCTGCGCATCGAATCGCGTTATTTCACCGAAATCGCCACCAGCCAAGTCGCCAAAAACATGATTGGCACCTTCTGGTTCCAACTCAACGCCATCAAAGGCGGTCACAGCCGTCCAAGCGACGTGCCCCAGTGGCAAGCCACCAAAGTAGGCGTACTGGGCGCAGGCATGATGGGTGCAGGCATTGCCTATTCCACAGCCATCAAAGGCATTCCGGTCGTCCTCAAAGACGTGTCGGTTGAAGCCGCCGAAAAAGGCAAATCCTATAGCCAAAAGCTGCTCGACAAGCGCGTGTCACGCGGTCAGATGACCACCGACAAACGCGATGCGATCTTGGGCAGCATCACCGCCACTGCCGACGCAGCAGATTTGGCCGGTTGCGACCTGATCATCGAAGCGGTGTTTGAAAACCGTGAACTCAAGGCCAAAGTCACCCAGGAAGCCGAAACACAATTGGCTGACGGTGGCATCATGGCCTCAAACACCTCAACTTTGCCGATCACTGGCCTTGCTGAAGCCAGCAAAGATTCGAGCAAATTTATCGGTCTGCACTTCTTTAGTCCTGTCGATAAGATGCAGCTGGTGGAGATCATCAAAGGCAAAAACACCAGTGCCGAAACACTGGCGCGCGCCTTTGACTATGTGTTGCAAATCGGCAAAACCCCGATTGTGGTCAACGACAGCCGTGGCTTCTTTACCAGCCGTGTGTTTGGCACGTTTATCCAGGAAGGCATGCGGTTGCTGGCTGAAGGCGTGCATCCGGCCAGAATCGAAATGGCCGCGCTCAAAGCCGGTATGCCGGTTGGCCCTCTCGCCATCCAGGACGAAGTCAGCCTGACCTTGACTGAGCACATCACCGAGCAAACCCGCAAGGATTTGGCCGCCGAGGGCAAAACACTGCCCGACTCGCCGGTTGAAGGCTTGATCAAGTCGATGATCCACGAGCACAACCGCAAAGGCAAAGCGGCTGGCGCGGGCTTCTATGAATACCCCACCGATGGCAGCAAGAAGCACTTGTGGTCTGGCCTCAAAGCATGGGTCAAGCCCGAAGTACAGATCAGCGAGCAGGAGATGATTGATCGCATCTTGTTTGTACAGGCGCTCGACACCGTGCGTTGTATGGAAGAAGGCGTGCTCGAATCGGTACAGGACGCCAATATCGGCTCGATCTTCGGGATTGGCTTTGCGCCGTGGACCGGTGGTGCGATTCAGTACCTCAACCAATACGGTCTGGACAAAGCCGTGGCCCGTGCGGCTGATCTGGAAGCCAAATACGGTGCGCGTTTTGCGGCCCCGCAGCTGCTCAAAGACAAAGCCACGAAGGGTGAGTTGTTCGCATAAAATTTTGAGATGAAACAAAAAACCGCCAATTTGGCGGTTTTTTTCATGCCGGAGTCCCGGTCAACAGTCATTCAGCGGCAGGGATTGCGCGCTGTGGCGCTGTTGCTGGGCAAACGCTGCAAATCCAGCCAGGTAATCCTGCAGGGCGGCACGCAGGCGGTCATCCTGCAGCATCCCATCCGGGCTGAATTTGTCGTGGGCGCGGCTGACGGCCAGTTCCTGCCGGGTGTACAGCATGCATTTCAGATAACGCAGCACCGGCAGCCACTGGTCCTGCGCACGCACCGTGGCAAACCCGCCCGGCGTGGCACCGATCACCCCCACCGGCAGCCCGGCAAACACCGCATCCGGGCTGGGACGGGACAGCCAGTCCAGGGCGTTTTTCAGCACCCCCGGCACCCCATGGTTGTATTCGGGGGTGGCCAGCAACAGACCATCGGCCTGCTGGATCTGCCGCTGCAGGGCCTGCACTGCCGCCGGGAATTGCCGGGCTTCCAGATCGCCGTCATACAGCGGCACGTCGGCAATCGACAGCAGGGTCAGGGTCACACCTTCCGGCAGCAGCGCCTGTGCGGCCCTGAGCAGCGCCGTGTTCAGGGACGCCTGGCGCAGGCTGCCGGATATCGCCAGCAAATGGGTCATGTCCCGCTCCGGTTCGTAGGGTCCAGAACCCCACACTACCCGCAGCCGGCCAGCAGCAAAAGACCTGGCTACAGTTTTACCACAGCGCAGCAGCGACGCTTACCGGCAACAAAAAACCGGCCCTGGGGCCGGTCGGTGACACCTGTGACCCATCACTGGGCAGGCTGGGCCACGTTCGGGCGATCAACCAGCTCGACGTAGGCCATCGGTGCCGCATCGCCAGCCCGGAAGCCAGCTTTCAGCACACGCAGGTAGCCGCCGTTGCGGGCCTTGTAGCGCGGACCCAGCTCGGTGAACAGCTTGCCGACGATGGCTGCATTGCGGGTGCGGGCAAACGCCAGACGGCGGTTGGCCACGGTGTCATTTTTGGCCAGAGTGATCAGCGGCTCTGCCACGCGGCGCAGTTCTTTGGCCTTGGGCAGGGTGGTCTTGATCAGCTCGTGCTCGAACAGGGAATTGGCCATGTTTTGGAACATGGCTTTACGGTGGCTGCTGGTGCGACCCAGTTTGACACCACTGTTGCGATGACGCATGGTGATTTCCTCAGTAATCAGCGGCTACGATAGGCGAAACGGTCGTCCACACGCAGGCTGGCCGGTGGCCAGTTGTCCAGACGCATGCCGAGCGCCAGCCCTTTCGAGGCCAACACATCCTTGATCTCGGTGAGCGACTTTTTGCCCAGGTTCGGGGTTTTCAGCAGCTCGACCTCGGTGCGCTGCACCAGATCGCCGATGTAGTAAATGTTTTCTGCCTTCAGGCAATTGGCCGAGCGAACAGTCAGTTCCAGATCGTCTACAGGCCGCAGCAAAATCGGATCGACTTCTTCGCGGCTGGCCACTGGTTCCGGGGCATGATCCTTCTGCAGGTCTACAAAAATGGCAATTTGCTGCTGCAGGATGGTGGCGGCCTTGCGGATGGCTTCCTCAGGGTCGAGGGTGCCATTGGTCTCCAGCTCGATCACCAGCTTGTCCAGATCGGTGCGCTGCTCCACACGGGCGTTTTCGACCGTGTAGGAGACGCGACGGATCGGGCTGTAGCTGGCATCCAGTTGCAGCCGGCCCACCGGACGGCTCTCCCCTTCCGGGAAGCGCACGTCCGCAGGCTCGTAGCCACGGCCCTGCATCACCTTCAGGCGCATTTTCAGGCGGCCATTGGGGCTCAGGGTGGCCAGCACATGCTCGGGATTGACGATCTCGACATTGTGCGGCAAGCGCAGATCAGCAGCGGTCACCACGCCGCCTTCCTGACGATCCAGGGTCAGGTAGGCTTCGCTCTGTTCGAACAGCTTGATGGACAGACCTTTAAGATTCAGCAACAGCTCAACGATATCTTCTTGCAGGCCTTCAAGGGTGCTGTACTCGTGCTCGACGCCTTCGATTTCGGCTTCAACCACGGCTGCGCCAGGCAGCGAAGACAACAGAATACGGCGCAGTGCGTTACCCAGCGTGTGGCCAAATCCCCGCTCCAGTGGCTCGAGAATGACTTTGGCTGTGGTCGCACTGACCGCATCCACCTTGATGGCATGCGGGGTCAGAAACTCAGTGGCATTGCGCGTCATGGTTGTCCCCCAGGCGGATTATTTCGAATACAGTTCAACGATCAGGCTTTCGTTGATTTCAGAGGACAGATCAGTCCGGTCAGGACGGTTCTTGAAGGTCCCTTCCATCTTGCCTGCATCCACATCCAGCCACGGCGATCCACCACGCTGGGCGGACAGTTCCAGTGCGCTCTTGATGCGCAGCTGCTGCTTGGCGCCTTCATGGACGGCAATCACATCACCCGGCTTGACCTGAATCGAGGGGATGTTGACCCGACGGCCATTCAGGGTGATCGAGCGGTGGCTGACCAGCTGACGCGCTTCGGCACGGGTGGAGCCAAAGCCCATCCGGTACACGACGTTGTCCAGACGGCTTTCCAGCATCTGCAGCAGGTTGGTGCCCGTGGCACCTTTCATGCGGGCGGCTTCAGCGTAGTAGTTGCTGAACTGACGCTCCAGCACGCCATAGATGCGGCGAACTTTCTGTTTTTCGCGCAGCTGGTTGGCGTATTCCGAGGTCTTGGCACGGCTTTGGCCATGCTGCCCTGGCGGACGGGCGTGTTTTTTGGTTTTGACGTCAAACGGCTTGACGCCAGACTTCAGCTCCAGGTCGGTGCCTTCGCGGCGGGAGAGCTTGCACTTGGGGCCAATATAACGAGCCATGAATCAGTCTCCTTACACGCGACGTTTCTTGGGTGGACGGCACCCGTTGTGGGGGATTGGCGTCACATCGGTGATGCTGTTGATCTTATAACCCACTGCGCCCAGTGCACGTACCGCAGACTCACGACCCGGTCCTGGTCCTTTGACCAGTACATCCAGGTTTTTCAGCCCGTAATCTGCAGCAGCCTTGCCGGCCACTTCAGCTGCAACCTGCGCTGCAAACGGGGTGGATTTACGCGAGCCACGGAAGCCCTGTCCACCCGAGGTGGCCCAGGCCAGTGCATTACCCTGACGATCGGTAATGGTCACAATGGTGTTATTAAAAGACGCGTGAATGTGTGCAACGCCCTCAGAGACGGTCCGGTTGACCTTCTTGCGCGTGCGGGTATCTTTAGCCATCTTTTAGCTTCCCAAAGGCTTATTTCTTGATTGGTTTGCGCGGACCCTTGCGGGTACGGGCGTTGGTCTTGGTGCGCTGACCACGAACCGGCAAGCCACGACGATGACGCAGACCGCGATAGCAGCCCAGATCCATCAGACGCTTGATGTTCATGGAAATTTCACGGCGCAGGTCACCTTCGGTCGGAATCTTGGCGACTTCAGCACGGATAGCATCCAGCTGGGCATCCGACAGCTCACGTACTTTGGTGGTGGTTGCAATGCCGACAGCAGCCAGAATGTTTGCTGCGGTATGACGACCAATACCAAAGATGTAGGTGAGCGAAATGACGGCGTGTTTGTTATCCGGAATGTTGACCCCGGCGATACGAGCCATTCGTTTCTCTCCAATTTGGCGATGCGCAAAAACTCACCGCCCCATCCATAAAATGAAGGGGCGGATCATAACGCAGAGCGCCAGACGAAAGCAATAGCGAGGGGATTAACCCTGACGCTGCTTATGACGGGGTTCTGCGCTGCAAATCACGCGGATGACCCCATTGCGACGGATAACTTTGCAGTTACCGCACATTTTTTTAACCGAAGCACGGACTTTCATGATCCACCTCTGTCAGATTGAGTAGGCCAGGCCCGGGACGGTCAGTCCTGAACCGGAGTTTTTTTCATCAGTGTCTGATTCTGGTACTGGCGCGCGGTCAGGTGGGCCTGCACCTGCGCCATGAAGTCCATCACCACCACGACCACGATCAGCAGCGAGGTGCCTCCCAGATGGAAGGGCACGCTGAATGCTGACTGCAGCACCATGGGCATCAAACACACCACAGTGATGTAAATCGCACCAATGAAGGTGAGGCGATTCAGCACCTGGTCCAGGTAGCGGGCAGTCTGCTCACCGGGACGGATGCCAGGCACATAGGCACCACTGCGTTTGAGATTGTCCGCGACCTCTTTGGGGCTGAACACCAGCGCCGTGTAAAAGTAGCAGAAGAAAATGATCAGTACACCAAACAGCACCAGATACAGCGGCTGTCCGGGTGAGAGAACCAGTGCCACATCCTGCAGAATCTTTTGCGCCCAGTTGGGATCAGGCGAGTTGCCCACCCACTGGCCCAGACTGGCTGGAAACAGCAACAGCGAGCTGGCAAAAATCGCCGGGATGACCCCAGCCATGTTGATCTTCAGGGGCAGATGGCTCTGCTGGGCAGCAAACACCTTGCGGCCATGCTGCTGCTTCTGGGCATAATGCACCGGAATACGCCGCTGGGCCCGCTCAATGTAGACAATCGCCGCGATCACCCCCAGGGCCAGCAGACCGATCAGCAACAGGCCAATCCAGCTGGACTGGCCGTTGTTCACCGAATCGACCGCCTGCAGGATCAGCGCAGGCATGCCTGCCACGATCCCGGCAAAGATCAGCATGGAAATGCCGTTGCCGACGCCACGCTCGGTGATCTGCTCACCCAGCCACATCAGGAACATGGTGCCAGCCACCAGTGAGGTCACGGCCGGCACATAAAAGGCCAGCCCGCTGCTCAGGGTGATGCCCTGGCTGATCAGGCCGGCACACATGCCGGTGGCCTGGACCAGACCGAGCAGCAGGGTGCCCTGACGGGTGTACTGGTTGATCTTGCGGCGCCCGGACTCCCCTTCTTTTTTCAGCGCTTCCAGCGAAGGCACCACACTGGCCATCAACTGCACGATGATCGAGGCAGAGATGTACGGCATGATACCCAGCGCGAGGATGGACATGCGCTCCAGCGCACCCCCGGAAAACATGTTGAACAGGCTCAAAATGGTGTTTTTGTTCTGTTCAAACAGGTACGCCAGCTTGTCGGGGTTGATGCCCGGAACCGGGATGTGTGCACCCAGCCGGAACACCACCAGCGCACCCAGCAAAAACAGGATGCGTCCAATCAATTCATGATAACCGGCCAGGGCACGGTTGAGACTGGTTCTGGTGGAGCCTGACTGAGCCACAGCTTATTCCTCGACTTTGCCGCCTGCGGCTTCGATGGCGGCACGGGCACCCTTGGTCAGGGCCACGCCCTGCACGGTGAAGGCACGGGTGACTTCGCCGGACAGCACGATGCGGGCACGGATCTTGTCGTTGCGCACCACGTTGGCAGCCTTCAGGGTGTCCAGGGAAACCACGTCACCTTCGACCTTGTTCAGCTCGGACAGGCGTACTTCAGCGGTTTTCATGGCCAGCTGGCTGGTGAAGCCAAACTTGGGCAGACGACGGTAGATGGGCATCTGGCCGCCTTCAAAACCCGGACGCAGGCTTGAGCCTGTGCGCGAGCTCTGGCCTTTCACACCACGGCCACCGGTTTTGCCCAGACCCGAACCGATACCACGGCCCAGACGGCGATGTTCTTTTTTGGCACCTTCGGCAGGAGCCAGTTCATTCAGACGCAGCGTCATGATTACTCCTCCACCCGTACCATGTAATAAACTTTGTTGATCATGCCCCGGTTGGAGGGGGTGTCAACGACTTCAACGGTATGGCCAATGCGGCGCAGACCCAGACCCTGCAAGCACAGCTTGTGGTTCTTGAGGCGATGGGCGCTCGACTTGACCTGGGTCACCTTGATGGTTTTCATCGGTCATTATCCCCGG
This sequence comes from Pseudomonadota bacterium, assembly GCA_052034295.1. Taxonomy (GTDB): domain Bacteria; phylum Pseudomonadota; class Gammaproteobacteria; order Pseudomonadales; family Moraxellaceae; genus JBPOIS01. Next base: position 7,705 of record JBPOIS010000039.1, on the reverse strand, counting down.
ATTTCGTCTACAGACTTGCCGCGCTTGGCTGCCACTTTTTCAGGAGAGGTCATTTTTTTCAGACCCTTGAAGGTGGCATAGACCACGTTGGTGGCATTGGTCGAGCCATAGCACTTGGCCAGAACGTTGTGCACACCCGCCACTTCCAGCACAGCACGCATGGCACCGCCTGCGATGACGCCGGTACCTTCGGATGCCGGCTGCATGTAAACGCGGCTGGCCCCATGGTTGGAGGTGATCGGGTGCTGCAGGGTGCTGCCGTTCAGATCCACAGTGATCATGTTGCGGCGGGCGGCTTCCAGGGCTTTCTGGATGGCGGCAGGCACTTCACGGGCCTTGCCACGGCCAAAGCCCACGCGGCCATTGCCATCACCCACGACGGTCAGTGCGGTGAAGGAGAAAATCCGACCACCTTTCACGACTTTGGCCACGCGATCCACAGCGATCAGCTTTTCCTGCATGCCTTCGTTTTGTTCGACTTTCGCCATGATTAGAACTCCAGTCCGGCTGCACGAGCGGCATCCGCCAGTGCTTTGATACGGCCATGATATTTGAAGCCAGAACGGTCAAACGCGACCTTGGTGACGCCAGCGGCCTTGGCACGCTCAGCCACCAGGGTGCCGACCTTGGTGGCAGCGTCAACGTTGCCAGTGGCACCGCTGCGCAGTTCCTTGTCCAGGGTAGACGCCTGGGCCAGCACCTTGCCACCACAGGCGGAAATCACCTGGGCGTAGATGTGGCGCGGGGTACGGTTGACGCACAGGCGGACAGCACCCTGGGCACGGATGTGCAGACGGGTGCTTTTGGCGCGGCGCTGACGGGCTACTTTCTTTTCGTTCATTCCACACCTCAACCTTATTTCTTCTTGGCTTCTTTGCGCAGGATGACTTCATCGCTGTAGCGCACGCCCTTGCCCTTGTACGGCTCTGGCGGACGGAAGCCACGAATGTCTGCAGCGGCCTGACCCAGCAGTTGCTTGTCGTTGGACTTCAGCAAGATCTCGGTCGGGGTGGGGGTTTCGGCCGTGACGCCTTCGGGCAGTTCGTAGTCGATCGGATGCGAATAACCCAGCGCCAGGTTCAGGACTTTGCCCTTGGCCTGCGCCTTGTAACCCACGCCCACCAGCTGCAGCTTGCGCTCGAAGCCCTTGCTGACGCCGGTGACCAGGTTGTTGAGGACGGCACGGGCGGTACCCGCTTGCATCCAGGCATCTTTGGAGTCGTTGGCAGGGGCAACGGTCAGTACGCCGTTGTCCTGCTGGATCTCGACCAGCGCATGCAGGGTGAAATTCAGCGTGCCTTTGCTGCCTTTCACTTGAACCTGCCGGCCGTTCTGGGTGACCTCGATGCCTTGCGGCAGGGTCACCGGGGCTTTAGCCACACGAGACATGGTAATGGTTCCTGATTAAGAAACGAGCGCGAGGACTTCACCACCCAGACCCGCAGCGCGAGCGGCGCGGTCGGTCATGACGCCCTTGTTGGTGGAAACGATGGCGATGCCCAGACCCTGCTTGACGCGGGGCAGTTCATCCTTGCCGCGATACTGGCGCAGGCCGGGACGGCTGTAGCGCTTGATCGATTCGATGACCGGCTGGCCTTCAAAGTACTTGAGGGTCAGGGTCAGCACAGGCTTGCCGTCCTGTTCGGCGGTGTCCACAGACTCAATGTAGCCTTCGGACTGCAGCACGCCAGCCACCGCCACCTTCAGCTTGGAAGACGGCATGGACACGGTGACCTTGCCGGCCATTTGCGCGTTACGGATACGGGTCAGCATATCGCTGATGGGATCTTGCATACTCATGCGGACTGCTCCTTACCAGCTTGCCTTGACGACGCCAGGCACATCACCCTGCATGACTTTTTCGCGCAGTTTGTTACGGCTCAGGCCGAACTTGCGGAAATAGCCGTGGGGACGACCGGTCAGGCCACAGCGGTTGCGCAGGCGTACCGGGGAGGCATTGCGCGGCAGGGCCTGCAGTTTCATCATTGCGTCAAAACGCTCTTCATCGCTGGCTTTGCTGCTGGCGATGATTGCCTTCAGCTCGGCGCGCTTGGCGGCGTATTTGGCGACCGTTTGTTCGCGTTTTTCTTCGCGATTGATCATGCTTTTCTTGGCCATGGGCTCGCTCTCACTTGAAGGGGAAGCCGAATGCACGCATCAGGGCGCGGCCTTCGTCATCGTTGCGGGCGCTGGTGGTGATGGTGATGTCCAGACCACGAATGCGATCGATCTTGTCGAAATCGATTTCCGGGAACACGATCTGTTCCTTGATCCCCAGCGAGTAGTTGCCGCGGCCATCAAACGATTTGGCCGAGAAACCACGGAAGTCACGAATCCGGGGGATGGTGATGGAAATCAGACGATCCAGGAATTCGTACATGCGCTCGCCACGCAGGGTGACCTTGGCACCAATCGGCCAGCCTTCACGGATCTTGAAGCCAGCAATCGACTTGCGGGCATGGGTGACCACAGGCTTCTGGCCGGCAATCAGTTCCAGATCCTTGACCGCCCCGTCGAGCAGTTTTTTGTCCTGGGAAGCAGCACCCACACCCATGTTCAGGGTGATTTTGGTGATGCGGGGAATCTGCATGACGTTGTCAAGACCCAGCTCTTCTTTGAGCTTGGCTTTGAGTTCGTCGTTGTAGCGTTGCTTGAGTCTGGCCATAGCCGATCAACCTCGATCAGGATGCGACCGCCACCGGTTCACCGCTGGATTTGTAGACGCGGGTTTTGACGCCGTTCTCATCCACGCGATAACCGACACGGTCCGCTTTTTGGGTTGCAGCGTTGAAAATCGCCACGTTGGAGATGTGAAGCGGGGCTTCCAGGCTGACGATGCCACCTTCGGTGCCCAGCATGGGATTGCCTTTCTTGTGCTTCTTGACCATGTTCAGGCCTTCGACCCGAATACGATCACCCATGACAGCGAGGACCTTGCCTTGCTTGCCTTTTTCCTTGCCTGCGATCACGATGATCTGATCGCCTTTACGAATCTTTGCCATGACTGCCTCTTAAAGAACTTCTGGAGCCAGGGAGATGATCTTCATGAATTGCTCAGTACGCAGTTCACGGGTCACAGGTCCGAAGATCCGGGTGGCGATCGGGGCTTTGTTGTTGTTCAGCAGAACAGCAGCGTTGTCGTCAAAACGGATCAGCGATCCATCCGGACGGCGGATGCCGAACTTGGTGCGAACCACAACGGCGTTCATGACGTCGCCTTTCTTGACACGACCGCGGGGAATGGCTTCCTTGACGGTCACTTTAATGATGTCGCCCACGGAAGCGTAACGACGGTGTGAGCCGCCCAGCACTTTGATGCACTGGACCCGGCGCGCGCCGCTGTTGTCAGCCACGTCGAGCATGGTTTCGGTCTGAATCATTGCTCTAACCTCAAAAACAGGGCATCAAAGGCCAAATTCGGGAAGGCGCAAATCCTACCCGAAAATGGCACCGTGATGCAACGAAAACTAGTTCTGCGCTGCGGCTTCAACCACTTCGACCAGAGTCCAGGCTTTGGTCTTGGAGATTGGGCGGCATTCCTTGATGGTGACCACGTCGCCGATTTTGCAGACGTTGTTTTCATCATGAGCGTGCAGTTTGGTGGAACGGCGGATCATTTTGCCATACACCGGGTGCTTGATCCGGCGCTCGATCAGGACAACGATGGACTTGTCCATCTTGTCGCTGACCACGCGGCCAGTCAGGGTGCGCTGGATGCTGGTTTGTTCGGTCATTATGCGTTCCCCTTCTCGGTCAGCAAGGTTTTGATCCGTGCAATGGCCTTGCGGACTTTTTGCACTTCATGGGTCTTGCCAAGCTGGCCGGTCGCTTTGGCCATGCGCAGCTGGAATTGCAGCTTTTGCTGCTCATCCAGTGCTTGGGTCAGTTCTTCGACCGATTTTTCACGCAGGTCTTTGGTGTTCATTACATTACCGTCCGGGTCACAATGGTGGTCTTGAACGGCAGTTTGGCAGCGGCCAGCGTAAAGGCTTCGCGCGCCAGGTCTTCAGACACACCTTCGATTTCGTAAAGGATCTTGCCAGGCTTGATTTCGCAAACCCAGTACTCCACGTTCCCCTTACCGTTACCCATCCGCACTTCCAGCGGTTTTTCGGTGATCGGCTTGTCCGGGAACACGCGGATGAAGATCTTGCCTCCCCGCTTGACGCGGCGGCTGATGGTCCGACGGCAGGCTTCGATCTGGCGGGCAGTCATGCGGCCGCGCTCAATCGATTTCAGCGCGATGCTGCCAAAGGAGACCGTGCTGCCGCGGTGCGCGAGGCCCGTGTTGCGGCCTTTGTGCACCTTGCGGAATTTGGTACGTTTTGGTTGCAGCATGGCAGATTAACCTCTTTCTTCGGTCTTGCGGCCACGACGCTCTTCACGGCCTTCGCTGCGACGGTCTTCACGACCTTCGCCACGGCCTGGGCGACGCTTGTTGGCGGCACGGGCTTCTTCGGGGCTGACCGGCTTCATGACTTCAGCCATGCCACCGAGGATTTCCTTGCGGAAGATCCACACTTTGACCCCAATGGTGCCATAGGTGGTTTCTGCACGGGCAGTGGCGTAGTCGATGTCAGCGCGCAGGGTGTGCAGCGGCACGCGGCCTTCGCGGTACCATTCGGTACGGGCGATTTCGGCACCACCCAGACGGCCAGACACTTCCACTTTGATGCCCTTGGCACCGGCTTTCATGGAGTTCTGGACGGCACGCTTCATGGCACGGCGGAACATCACACGGCCTTCCAGCTGCTGGGCGATGTTTTCGGCGACCAGGGTCGCGTCCAGGTCAGGGCTGTGGATTTCATCGATGTTGACCTGCGTGGGAACGCCCATGATGCGGGACAGTTCTTTCTGCAGTTTTTCGATGTCGGCACCCTGCTTGCCAATGATCACGCCCGGACGCGCGGTCGAGATGGTGACCTTGGCCGCACCGGTGGGGCGCTCGATCAGGATCTTGCTGGCCGAGGCCTTCAGTTCCTTCAGCTTGCCTTTCAGGTGCTCACGCAGTTCGAGGTCCTTGAGCAGAAACTCGGCATACTGCTTGGGGCTGGCATACCAGTTGGCATTGTGCCGCTTGATCACGCCCAGGCGGATGCCAATCGGATGAACTTTCTGACCCATATCAAACCCCTACCTTGACGGTGATGTGGCATGTGCGCTTGGTGATGCGATCAGCACGACCCTTGGCACGCGGCATGATGCGCTTGAGGCTCACACCTTCATCCACGTAGATGGTCGAGACTTTGAGGTCATCAATGTCCAGGCTGTTGTTGTGTTCTGCGTTGGCAATCGCCGACTCGAGGCACTTTTTCACCAGTACAGCGGCTTTCTTGTTGCTGAACGACAGGATGTCCAGCGCACGGCCGACCGGTTTGCCGCGGACCAGGTCAGCGACCAGGCGGGCTTTCTGTGCCGAGATGGCGGCACCGCGCAGTTTGGCAGTTACTTCCATTTTGAGCACCTTAGCGTTTGGATTTCTTGTCTACACCGTGACCGCGATAGGTCCGGGTAGGCGCGAATTCGCCGAGTTTGTGGCCAACCATGTGCTCGGTCACAATCACCGGCACGTGGTTGCGGCCGTTGTGGATCGAAATGGTCAGGCCAACCATGTCGGGCAGGATCATCGAGCGGCGCGACCAGGTCTTGATCGGTTTGCGCGAGTTGGCAGCCACTGCGGCTTCGACCTTGGCAAACAGGTGCGCATCGACAAACGGGCCTTTTTTCAGGGAACGAGGCATCGTTAATCTCCTTTATTTGACACGACGATCGCGGACGATCATGTTGGTCGTGCGCTTGTTGCTGCGGGTCTTGAGACCTTTGGCTTTCTGGCCCCATGGGGACACCGGGTGACAGCCCTTGTTGCGGCCTTCACCACCACCCATCGGGTGATCCACCGGGTTCATGGCCATACCGCGTACGGTCGGACGCACGCCACGCCAGCGGCTGGCACCGGCTTTACCCAGCGAACGCAGGTTGTTTTCGGTGTTGGACACTTCACCCAGCACGGCGCGGCACTCCACGTGGACCTTGCGGGTCTCGCCGGAACGCAGGCGCAGGATGGCATAGCTGCCGTCACGGCCCAGCAGCTGCACGGAAGCACCGGCAGAACGGGCGATCTGGGCACCCTTGCCGATTTTCAGCTCCACGCAGTGCAGGGTGGTACCCAGCGGCATGTTGCGCAGCGGCAGGCAGTTGCCCGGACGGATCGGGGCGTCGTCACCGGACTGCACCACGTCACCGGCATTCAGGCCCTTGGGGGCGATGATGTAGCGGCGTTCGCCATCGGCATATTTCAGCAGGGCGATGTGGGCGGTACGGTTCGGATCGTATTCAATGCGCTCGACGGTGGCGGGAATGCCATCCTTGTTGCGCTTGAAGTCGATCAGACGATACAGCTGTTTGTGGCCACCGCCCTGATGACGGGTGGTGATGTGACCGTTGTTGTTACGGCCGCCGGTTTTCTTTTGGCTTTCGACCAGCGCGGCAAAGGGACGACCTTTGTGCAGGTGCGGGTGTACGACCTTTTCGACAAAACGACGTCCGGGGGATGTCGGTTTACATTTTACGATCGGCATGGCTCTCGTCCTTATTCCGCAGCGGCTTCGGGCGCATCGGTCTGCTCAGGAGCAGCGATTGCCTGACCGGGCTTGAGGGTGACGTAGGCTTTTTTGGTGTCGGAACGACGGCCCACGGTACGACCAAAGCGCTTGGTCTTGCCCTTGACGTTGAGGGTGTTGACGGAAGCCACTTCGACTCCGAACAGTTGCTCAACGGCTTTTTTGATTTCCAGCTTGGTGGCACGGGGGCAGACACGGAACACCTGTACGCCCTGCGTTTCACCCAGCACCTGGGCTTTTTCGGAGAAAACCGGCCCTTTCAGGACCTGATACAGACGTTGGTTGTTCATGCTGCTACCTCACCGAGTGCTGCATTCAGCTTTTTGGCGGCTTCAACCGACATGATGACCTTTTCGAAGGCGATCAGGCTGACCGGGTCTACGGCGGTGGTGTCGATGACATCCACGTGCGGCAGGTTGCGGGCGGCCAGATACAGGTTTTCGTCCAGGCTGTCGGTGACAATCAGGGCGCGGCTGGCATTCAGCTCACCCAGCTTGGCAGCCAGTTCACGGGTCTTCGGTGCGGACACAGTCAGCTCTTCGACCAGAACCAGACGCTCCTGGCGCACCAGCTCAGCGAGGATGCACTGCATGGCACCACGGTACATTTTGCGGTTGACCTTCTGGGTCCAGTCCTGCGGACGGGCTGCAAAGGTCTTGCCGCCGCCACGCCAGATCGGGCTGCGGATCGAGCCAGCACGGGCACGGCCAGTGCCTTTTTGACGGAACGGCTTTTTGCCACCGCCAGACACTTCAGCACGGCTCTTTTGCGCCTTGCTGCCCTGACGTCCACCCGCCAGATAGGCGACGACGACCTGGTGCACCAGCGCTTCGTTGAATTCTCTGCCGAAGGCAACATCGGACAGCTCAACGGCTGCTCCGGAAACAGTCTTCAGATTCACGTTATTTCCCTCAGGCCTTGACCGACGGACGGACGATGACATCGCCACCGATCGAACCGGGTACAGCACCCTTCACCACCAGCACGTTGCGCTCGGCATCGATGGAGATGACTTCCAGCCCCTGAATGGTGACGCGCTCGTCGCCCATGTGGCCGGCCATTTTTTTGCCCTTGAAGACGCGGCC
>JBPOIS010000126.1:0-30643 GCA_052034295.1 Pseudomonadota bacterium | reverse complement strand
CGGTAGGTGATGCGGCCCTTGCTCAGGTCATACGGGGTCATCTCGACCTTGACATTGTCGCCCGTGAGGATGCGGATGTAATGCTTGCGCATTTTGCCAGAGATGTGAGCGATCACTTCATGTCCGTTTTCGAGACGAACGCGAAACATGGTGTTGGGCAGGGTCTCGGTGACCACGCCTTCAAACTCAATCAACTCTTCTTTGTTGGCCATGGATGTCCTGAACGGGGATGGGAAAGGCGCAAATTATAGCCAAGGCGACCCTGTGCTGACAAGTCTGCCGGTCGTCCCGCCCACTCAGGGCTGGACCGGCGCCTGCGGCAGCGCCGTGAGGAACTGCAGGTCGGCCACGGCGGTGAGCTCAATGCGGCCACTGACCTTGTCCTGGATACACAGCTCGCCCATGCCCTGCGGGTTGCTGGCGCTTTCCAGCGTGATCAGCGTGTAGTGGGGCGATTCGATGGTCTTGCCCACAGCGCGGGCCTCCAGCAGCCGGCTGTGTGCCAGGCAGGCTTCAGCCGGGGTGCGGCGATCGGCCATCGGCACGGCAGGCCAGTGCAGCCACTGGGCGGAGGTGGCCAAAGGGCTGGATTGACAACCGGCCAGCATCAGCACAGGCAACAACATCACAAGGCGCATCGGACACTCCCGCAGAAAGCACAGTCGGTGCAGTGTAAAAATTTTGCCGCGCCCCGCCTAGTCCTGATTTGTACAGACGCGCCATCGGGCAGGCCTGCAGCACCGTCCGGAGCGATTTTTTTGGGCAAAAATCCCGTATGATGAGACCGTCATTCAATTCGAACAATCACGGGGTTTGGCATGGCGATGGAGCTGACCGATTCAGCGGTGTTGCTGCGACTGATTCATCAGGCCATGCGCCGTGCCGGATTGCCCGCCGAAGAGATCCTGCAAAAGGCCGGGGTGGCCCTGTCGCGCATTGAAACCCACCAGCGCACGCCCCTGTATGCGCAGCTGAGTTTCTGGCGTGCTGCGCAGGAGGTCAGTCAGGACCCGGACATCGGCCTGCATCTGGGTGAGCAGTTGCCGCTGTACCGGGGGCAGGTCATGGAGTACCTGTTCAGCAGCAGCACCACCTTTGGCGACGGGCTGCGCCGGGCGCTGGCCTATCAGCGGCTGGTCAGTGATGCCCTGACCGCCCAGCTGGTGGTCAGTGACAGCGAGTGCTATCTGACCAATGGCCCGGCCATTTACAAAGACCACCTGGCCCTGCGGCACTTTACCGAATGCCTGCTGGTGGGGGTGATCCGGTTTTTTCGCTTCGTCACTGAGGGCAAATTTGCCCCGGTGTGTCTGGAGCTGGATTACAGCGAGGGTGCCACGCCGCAGGAGTATGAGCGGGTGTACGGTTGCCCGGTGATTCTGGGACAGGTGGAAACCCGGCTGCACTTCGATCCGGCGATCCTGGAGCAGCCACTGTGGCCCACCGAGCCGGAGCTGCTGCACCTGCATGAACAGCTGGCACTGGTGAAAATGCAGGAACTGGCGCGGTTTGACCTGATCGCCGAGGTGCGCCGCGCCATCGGTGCCACCCTGGAAAGCGGTGAAACCTCGCTGGAGTCCGTGGCGGCACAGCTCAACCTGCCGGTGCGCCGCCTGCGCACCCAGCTGGCCGAAGCCGACACCAGTTTTCAGCAGATCCTGTCGGATTTTCGCTGTAGGCTGGCCAAGCGGCTGCTGGCGCAGACTTCAGAAAGTATCGAGCGCATTGTTTATCTGACCGGTTTTTCTGAGCCCAGCACCTTTTACCGGGCGTTCCGGCGCTGGACCGGCGAGACCCCGGTCGAATACCGCCGCCGCAAGCAAAGCTAGTCCGGCAGGCCCGCCAGCCACACCGGCCCCAGCGTGGCCTGGGGCAGCACAAACTGCGGCGGGTAGTAGGCATTGATGAAGTACAGCCCATCCGGCGGCGCGGTGATGCCGGCCTGGGTGCGGTCCTGCACCTGCAGCAGGTGGGACACCCAGTTCACCGGCTGTTCTCCCTGACCAATGCTCAGCAGGGTGCCGACGATGTTGCGCACCATGTGGTGCAAAAAACCATTGGCTTGAATGTCCAGCACCAGCAGCGCCCCGTGCTGGCTGAGCCGGGCATGGCTGACGGTGCGCACCGGCTGCCTGGATTGACAGGCCACCGCGCGGAAACTGGAAAAATCATGGGTGCCGACCATCAGCGCCAGGGCCGCCTGCATGGCAGCGACATCCAGCGTTTGATAAACATGGGTCACCTGGCCATCCAGCAGGGCCGGGCGGAACGGCTGATTCAGGATCACATAGCGGTAGCGGCGGGCCACCGCGCGGAAGCGGGCATGAAAGGTGTCCGGCATCGGTACCGCCCAGCGCAGGGCGATCTCACGCGGCAGCAGGGTATTGGTCCCCATGATCCAGCTGCGGGCGCTGCGCGGGGCAGGGCTGTCAAAATGGGCAATCATCTGGCTGGCGTGTACCCCGGCATCGGTGCGGCCTGCGGCGTGCAGGGTCACCGGATGGTTGGCCACCCTGGACAAAGCGGCCTCCAGGGTGGCCTGTACGCTGCGCACCCCGGGCTGCTGGGTCTGCCAGCCACGAAATGCGGCCCCATTGAATTCCAGGCCCAGCGCCCAGCGCTGGCCCCGGGCCGGATAACAGGGTTCAGCGTTCATGGCGATCATCCCGCGCGGTGGTTCTGGGGTCATTGAGCAGCGTGCGCCAGCGGCGGCGGCGCTGGGCTGGACTGTCGTACCGGGCCACCAGCCAGCACAGCCGCGCATACAGGGCGGGCAGGGTCAGCCGGGCCGCAGGCAGCACCTGGGCATCGGCCAGCCACGCCGTACAGGCATAACGGGTGTCGGTGCCGCCAAACGGCACCTGTGTGGCCGCCACCACCAGCACCCCCTGCCGGTGTGCAGTCCGGGCCCACGCCTGCAGTTCAGGCCAGTCGGGCAGGTTGCCACTGCCATAGCCCTGCAGGATCACGGCATCGGGCTGCTGCGCCAGTAGGCCCTGCAAGGTGGCCAGACACACCGCGGGCTGCTGCGGGGTGAAATAATGGGTCAGCACCCGGCCGGCCAGCAGGCGGGCGGCGGTGTCCGGCCAGTGCTGCTGCCACTGCGCCAGCCAGCGCTGGCGCAGGGCCGGACTGAGCGGCTGATAACTGACCGCCGGGTGTCCGGCGCGCAGGTGACCGCTGAAGGCAGCCGGGTCGCGGGTGTGGATTTTTTGCACGGTCTGGGCCGGCCAGCTTTCACCGGCAAAGGCAATGCGCACGCCGGGGCGGGCCTGAAACAGGGCCTGTACCGCCTGACGCAGGTTGTCGGGGGCATCGCTGTCCGGGTCGATGGAAAAATCCGCCTGCAGCAGTGGCTGCTGGCTGCCGGTGAGCACCACCTGCAGGTCACTGCCGGCCAGCGCTTCGGCCAGCAGGGCACCCGTGTAGGCCAGGGTGTCGGTGCCGTGCAGGATCAGCACGTGGCGGATGCCCTGTTGGTAAAAACCAACGCATTGTTCCAGCAGGTCTGTCCAGTGCTGGGGGGTGAGCTGGCTGCTGTCCAGCGGCACGGTCCAGGCCTGCCAGTGCAGTGACTGGGGCCCGCTGGACAACAGCTGTTCGACCGCAGGCTGCAGCCGTGCCCCGGGCAGGGGGCGCAGCGGCTGGCCATGGCAGCCCAGGGTACCGCCCGTATAGACCACCGCCAGTGGGGCCAGACTGGCCTGTAACGGACTGCTCAAGGGTTTTTTTCCTCAAAAAAAACAGGCGGACCAGCCGCCTGTCCGGTGGTGAAGGCGATTACTGGATCAGCTGGGCCTTCAGCTGGCGGGCCTGCTGCTGTTGTTCAGCATTGCCCTGGGCCAGCACTTCATCCAGCAGCTCGCGGGCACCTTCCATTTCACCCAGTCCGGCGTATTGGCGGGCCAGGTCCAGGTTCAGCGCCTGTGCATCCACATCCTGCACAAAGCCAAACTCTTCGGCCAGCTGGCCATTATAGCCCAGGCCGGCAGACAGGGGTGCGGCGACTGAATCGGCCTTGGACGGCAGGGCGGCATCAAAGGCGCTGATTTGTTGCTGCAGGCTGTGATCGCCCTGGTCCAGATTCAGGCTTTGCAGGCTGGATTCTGCCGCCACCGGGGCTGCTGGTTCGTCGGGCAGGCTGAAGTCCTGACTGGCCAGATCGCCCGCCCAGTCATCGGCCACCGCTGCAGGGGCAGCCTTATCCTCCAGACTGAAGCTGTCATCCAGATCAAACTGCAGGTCCACCGGCTGATCCGGCAGTGCTGGTTCTGCAGCAACAGGCGTGGCTGGTGCGGACAGCGACAGCTCTGGGGCGGCAGGGGCGGGCGCCGGGGTGAGGGTCAGCTCCAGATCCGCCAGCGCAGTGTCTGCCATGGGGGCTGCCGGTTCAACCCTGTCCTGCAGGTCGGTGTGCAGGCTGGCGTTCAGCTCGGCTTCCAGGGCATCCAGCGACAGGGCTTCGCTGCTGGAAGGTGCTTCCGCTGCTGGCTCTGCGGCGGTACTGGGGGCAAAGCTGGTGAATTCCAGTGCATGATCACTGTGGTCGTCGGCGGCTGGTGCCGGTGCCACCTCAGCAGGGGAGACCGCCGGGAAGTCCACCTTGCTGAATTCCAGCACTTCGGCCTTGTGCTCGACCACGGCTTCCGGTTCGGCTTCCGGCTGCGGGAAGCGGGCCAGCAGGGCTTCGGCCTGGGCCAGCTCGCTGCTGCCGGCAACGGTCTTGAGCTGGGCAAACACCTGCTCAAAGCCCTCGCGGTCGTTCTGGATCAGGTAAATGTCCAGCAGCATCAGCATCAGGTCAGCGCGCTTGGGCTGCTGGTTCAGCGCCCGGTTCAGCACCCCCACGGCCTGGGGCAGGCGTTCCTGCTCGAGGAAGTTTCTGGCTTCCACCAGCGGATCAACGGTCACGGCCGGTTCAGCAGGCTTGCTGACCGGGGCAGTGGCCGCAGGCGCTGCTGGCGCGGGCGCTGCTGGACGCGGCGCAGGCTGTGCCGCCGGACGTGCGGCCGGAGCCTGTGGGCGTGCCGCAGGTGGTGGGGCCGGTTTGGATTTGTTGCGCAGGAAGACAAACGCACCAATGGCCACGACCACCAGCACGCCAATGATGATGGCCATCATGCTGCCCCCGGAGCCGCCGGCCGCTGCCGGCGCCGCATGGGCAGGTTCAGCCACCAGGCTGGTCAGGCCCACCACCACGGCACCCAGGGCTGCAGCAGGCAGGCTGTGCAGGGACTTGGTGCGCCGCTGTTGGGCTTCCTTACGCGCCTTGAGGCGCTGTTGCAACTCGGCAAGTCGGGCATTTTGCATGGCAATCTTCTGATCGTTGAGGTTGACTTGAGCATCCAGCTCGAGAACTTCCTTGCGTAGGGATGCTGTTTTTTGCCGCATGGTGCTGACCTGGCCAGCCAGCTCGCGGGAAAGGGGCTGGGCGCCGGTTTTGCGCCCATGGGTTTCGCTGTTGCCGGTGGCCAGCCCACTGGCAGTGGGGGCGATCAGGGTCAGCTGGGTTTTGGGGGCCGGACTGTGCCGTGACAGCACCGAGCGGGGGGGCTGCGGGGCAGGCTTGGCGGTAGGGGCCTGGGGGGGCTTGGTCGTGGCCTGTGTCACAACTGGCGCCGGTTTTTCGGCCTGCGGCAGCACCAGCCGTGCGCCGCTTCTGAGCCGGTTGGGGTCATCGTTCAGAAAGGCCCCACGGTTGAGCTGGTGCAGCTGGGTGGCGATGCGTCCAGCCGACTGGCCCAGTGGGCCCTCCAGCCGCCGGGCAATTTTCCACAGCGAGTCATTCTGGCGCACGGTGTAGTGCTGGACCGGTGCGGCTGGCACCACTGGGGCAGGCCCTGTGGGGTTGCCATCGGGCTGGGGGGAATTGGACAAAACCGGCACGCTGTCCACGGTGGCAACCGGCAGTTCGGGCAGGGCAGTGACGGTGGCCGGTTCCAGCGCGGCAGATTCGGGCAGGGCCAGGGTCGTGGCGGGCAACTCAGGCGGCGGCAGGCTGGACACCTGCAGTGGCTGTTCCCGGTCCACGGTCGCAGGCAGCACCGGCGGTTCTGCCGGTTCCACGGCCAGCGGCACCGTGCGGGCCGAAGGCGGGGGCTGTACCAGCGCCACCAGATGCTGCACGCGCGTGGCCCTGCGGCTCTGCAGGCGCACCACCACATCCAGATAGGGGGCTTTGACGGGCTGGTCACTGCGGATCAGCACCAGCACCTGTCCGGGTCCTGCGGGTCGGGTTTCAAAGCGCAGCGCATCACCACTGCCGGACTGTACACCCAGACGGGCCAGTTCCTGCGCGTCCGGCGGCTGCACGGACAGGGTCCCGTCCTGGCGGTCCAGGCCGCTGACCAGCACCTGCGCCCGAAAAGGCTCACCCATGGCAGAGCTGACCTGCAGGCTGCCGATGCTGTAGGCGTGCGACAGGGCCGGAAACAGCAGGCCCGTCCTGAGCACATACAGCCAATGTCGGGTGTGGGTCAGTTTCACATCCTGTCCTTTTTGATGCGGGCAGCGCGTGGCGGGAAATCGGGCACCACAGGCCATAGCGTGTTTTAGCACAGCCGTTTGGGTGCTTGCAAACGCCCACCGGGGGTTGTGGTCCCGTTGGGCGCTTTATTGGTCAGGCCTGTCGGGCCACCAGCAGGCGCAGCATGCGGCGCAGTGGCTCGGCAGCCCCCCACAGCAGCTGGTCGCCGATCACGAACGCGGAAATATACGCCGGACCCATGTTCAGCTTGCGCACCCGGCCCACGCCGATCTGCAGGCCGCCGGTGATGGCGGCCGGGGTGAGTTCCTTCACGCTGATGTCGCGGTCGTTGGGCACGAATTTGACCCAGTCGTTGCCGGATTTGATCAGCGCTTCGATCTCACTCAGGGGCAGGTCTTGCTTCAGCTTCACGGTCAGGGCCAGGCTGTGGCAGCGCATCGCGCCGATGCGCACACACAGGCCGTCCACCGGGATGGTGCTGGCGGTGCCGAGGATTTTGTTCACCTCGGCCTGGCCTTTCCATTCTTCCTTGGACTGGCCGTTGTCGAGCTGTTTGTCGATCCACGGGATCAGGCCGCCAGCCAGCGGGGCGCCAAAGAATTCGGTGGGCACGTCCTCGCGGATCGTCCTGGCCACCTTGCGGTCGATGTCGAGGATGGCCGAGGACGGGGTGGCCAGTTCATCGGCCACGGCGGCGTGGATCACGCCCATGCCCTTGAGCAGTTCGCGCATGTGGTTGGCCCCGCCCCCCGAAGCGGCCTGATAGGTCATCGAGCTGACCCAGTCGACCAGCCCGGCGTGGAACAGCCCGCCCATGCCCATCAGCATGATCGAGTTGGTGCAGTTGCCGCCGATGTAGTTTTTGATGCCCTGATCCAGACCGGCTTCAATCACATTCAGATTGACCGGGTCGAGCACGATGATGGCGTCCTGCTCCATGCGCAGGGTGCTGGCGGCGTCAATCCAGTAGCCGGTCCAGCCACTGTCGCGCAGCTTCTGGAACACCGCACTGGTGTAGTCACCGCCCTGACAGGTGATGATCACGTCCATGGCCCGCAGCGCGTCGAGGTCGTGGGCATCCTGCAGGGCCGGGGCGCTTTTGCCGCCAAAACTGGGCGCAGGCTGGCCGGGGGCACTGGTGGTGAAGTAGGTGGGCTCGATGTCGTTGAAATCCTGTTCTTCGACCATGCGCTGCATCAGAACCGAGCCGACCATGCCGCGCCAGCCGACCAGACCTACTTTGAGTTGTGCCATGATGGGTGTGCCTTTTTGCCCAAGAAAAACCAAAGGCGATTAGTGTAGCAAAGACTTCAGGCCGTGCGGGGACGATCCACGTGCTTCGGGCCGCGTTGGGGGCTTTTTTTGAAAACCCGAGAAAACCAGCCGTGCCCTGAGCGCAGTCGAAGGGCGGTTCCTGAACGCATTCGAAAGACAGGCGTCGACGCCGCTCAGCCTGCACAAACCCGCTTTGCTTTTGACAGCCATTCAGCCAAAAACCAAATTCACCACCGTAAAGGTCCCCGCAATTGTTCGAGCCCGCTCAGCATCCGCAAAAAGCACAGCACCCACGCCAGCCCGGCAGTCGAAAAAAGCCTGGCAGCCCGCGAGTTTTGCGGGGCCGGATGGTTTTGCCGACTTTTGCCGTAACAAAAGTCGGTCGCCGAAGGCTGGGCAAGGCACCCTGAGCACCACCGGGCTTCGATTTCGCTCAGCCAGCGCAAACCTGCTTCCTGAGCACAAACAGGCTTCGACTTCGCTCAGCCAGCGCAAACCTGCTCCCTGAGCATAGTTGAAGGGCAGGCCGCGGCGCCGCCCGGCCCAAACCTTTTGATGGTACGTGGCTGCGAAACAGGACTTTTTTAAACCCTACTGACGCGCCTGATCGCGCTGCTGATACGGGTTCAACTGCCCAGCGGGCTGGGTCTTGAAACGGCGGTGAAACCACATGTACTGGGTCGGGGCGATGCGGATCAGGCCCTCCAGCAACTGATTGATGCGGGTGGCATCGGCCAGCTCATCGCCGCTGGGGTAGTGATCGACCACCGGGGTAAACGTCACATGATAGTGGGGGCGACGGTCATCCTGCCGGTAGAAATGCACCAGCAGCACCGGACACTGGGCCATGCGGGCCAGGCGGCGCTGGGCCGTCACCGTCGCCGCCGGCACCCCAAAAAACGGCGCCATCACCCCATGGGTCAGGCCAAAATCCTGATCCGGGGTGTACCAGACGGCATGGCCAGCCTTCAGGCTGCGCACCAGCGTGCGCACGTCGTCATGGTCGATCTGGGCACCATAAATGGGCTGGCGGACCCGGGTGATCAGCCACTCCAGCAGCGGATTGTTCTGCGGTCGATAGACGATGTCGGCCTGAAAAAACTGGCTGCACAGTAGCCCGCCCAGATCCAGCAGGGTGTAATGGCCCCCCAGCACCAGGACCCCCTGTCCGGCCCGCAGCCGCTCAATCACATGGTGCACGCCGCTGATGGTGAGGTTTTTTTTCAGGGTGTCAGGACGCCACCACGCCCGCAGGCTTTCAAATAACCCAATCGACGCCTGCACAAACACCTCGCGGCCCATGCGCACGCGCTCGGTTTCGTCCAGCTCGGGAAAGCACAGCGCCAGGTTGGTGAGGGTGTCACGGCGGCGCTTGCCGGCCAGTGTCCAGCCCAGATGGCCGATCCGCCGGCCCAGCCCCAGTTGCGCCCGCCATGGCAGCCAGCTCAGCAGCCACAGCAGGCCGAGGCCGATCCAGATGCCCCAGTGCTGGGGCAGCAGAAAACGGGACTGAAAGCCGGGGCGGGTTGGGCTCATGAACAGCGGGCGGTCTTGCGCCATTCGGCGATCTGTTCGGGGGTGCTGTTTTTCAGGTCAATGTCCATGGTGCTGTCCTGCAGGTCCAGCCCACGGCCAGAAAACGCGCCCGGCACCCGCAGGTCCGAGGCCAGCACACCCAGCACCGCCTTCATGTCCACC
Source organism: Pseudomonadota bacterium (assembly GCA_052034295.1). Classification (GTDB taxonomy): domain Bacteria; phylum Pseudomonadota; class Gammaproteobacteria; order Pseudomonadales; family Moraxellaceae; genus JBPOIS01. The sequence continues at coordinate 21,183 of JBPOIS010000126.1, read as the reverse complement.
GGACGCTGGCTGTTCTGCACATGCTGCAGGGCATAGGCAAAATTGCCCCGGCGGATGATCAGCATGCCCAGATAGCGGTCCTGCCCGGACAGTTTCAGGGTGCTGTACTGGCCAGCACCCATGCGGCTGTTGACACTGGCCCCATCGACGATCTGGCTGCCGGGATAAACCTGGTCGGTGTAATAGCGCAGCACCAGCTCGCGCACGGTCGGGTCATCGGCAAAGTCGGGCAGGGGAATCTTGGGGTTACCGGCCAGGTTGATGGCATCGACCCGGAAAAACCGCCCGTCGTTGTCGGTCAGGTCCAGGCTACTGCCCTCGGGGGCACAGCTTTCACGCAGCTTGACCGCACCGCGGAACGCCTGGGAACCCAGGTCCAGGGCATAGGCCTGCGCGGGGGCGTTGTAGATCAGGTTGGACTGTGGGACCGGCTTTGAGTGGCTGGCGCAGGCCCCCAGCAGGCAGGCCAGGGCACTGAGGCCCAGCAGTTTGTAGGTCATTTCAGGCTCCTTGACTGGCGGCTTCCAGTGCCGTCCATCGCTCCAGTTTTTCCATCAGTTCTTCTTCAATGGCCGTCAGGCGTACGCTGGCCTGGGTGGCGGCGGCGGCATCCTGCAGGAACCATTCGCCATCGGCCAGTTGCGCCGACAGGGCGGCCTGCTCTTCTTCCAGTGCGGCAATGTGACCCGGCAGCTGGTCGAGTTCACGCTGTTCTTTATAGCTGAGTTTGGCTTTTTTGGATACCGCTGCCGATGCTTCGGAGACCGGCTGGACTGATGCCAGGGGTGCCGCGGGGGCGGCTTTTGCAGGCGTTGGCGCTGGCGTCTGGCGCTGCACCTGCTGCAGGTAATCCTGATAGCCGCCCACATATTCGCTGATGCCACCGCGTCCATCAAACACCCAGGTCGAAGTGGCCATGGCATCGACAAAGGCCCGGTCGTGGCTGATCAGCAGCAGCGTGCCCGGATAGTCGCTGAGGGTTTCTTCCAGCAGTTCCAGCGTCACCATGTCCAGGTCATTGGTGGGTTCATCCAGCACCAGCAGGTTGGACGGTTTCAGCAGCAGCCGGGCCAGCAGCAGGCGGTTGCGTTCCCCGCCCGACAGGGCACGCACCGGGGTGCGGGCGCGCTGTGGACTGAACAAGAAATCCTGCAGGTAGCTGAGGGCGTGTTTTTTTTGTCCATTGATTTCCAGAAAATCCGAGCCCTGACACAGGTTGTCCAGCACAGTGGCATCCAGGTCGAGCTGGTCGCGCAGCTGGTCAAAATACGCCACGGTGAGCTGGGTGCCGGTGTGCACCTGTCCGGACTGCTGGATTTCGGGGCTGGATTCGCCCAGCAGGGCGCGGATCAGGGTGGTCTTGCCGACACCGTTGTCACCGATCAGGGCAATGCGGTCGCCGCGCATCACCACCGTGGAAAAATCCGCCACCAGCACGCGCTCGCCGTATTGCAGGTGCAGGTGTTCAACGTCAAACACCAGTCGCCCCGAGCGCTGGGCCTCCTGCAGGCTGAGCTGTACCTTGCCCTGCTGGCTGCGCCGGGCCCGTGACTCTTCGCGCAGGGCCTTCAGGGCGCGCACGCGGCCTTCGTTGCGGGTGCGCCTGGCCTTGATGCCCTGACGGATCCACACCTCTTCGGCGGCAAGTTTTTTGTCAAAATTGGCGTTCTGCTTTTCTTCGGCCTCCAGCTGCTGGGCCTTCAGGTCCAGATAGCGGCTGTAGTTGCCCTCGTAGCTGCGCAGGATGCCCCGGTCCAGCTCCAGGATGCGGGTGGCCACCCGATCGACAAAGGCGCGGTCATGGGAAATGAACAACAGTGTCAGGCCGGGCCAGCCCAGCAGCAGGGTTTCCAGCCATTCGATGCTTTCGACATCCAGGTGGTTGGTGGGTTCGTCCAGCAGCAGCAGGTCCGGCTGGGTCAGCAGGGCCCGGGCCAGCAGCACGCGGCGCTTGCGCCCACCGGACAGGGTGGACAGGTCGGCTTCACCATCGAGGCCCATCTTGTTCAGGATCGACTCCACCTGACGCTCCAGTGCCCAGCCATCCTGATCGTCCACCTGCAATTGCAGCTCACTCATGCGCACGCAGGCGTCCATCTGGCCCGCTGCGCAGGCGTTGCTGGCGTCGTGATAGGCCTGCAGGGTGCTGGCCACCGGCCCGGCACCCGCAGCCACGATGTCCCAGACCCGTCCAGAGCTCATCGGCACATCCTGCTCCAGCATGGAGAGGCGCAGCGACTGGGGGATCTGGATTTCGCCACTGTCCGGCTGCAGTTGTCCGGACAGCAGCTTGAACAGGGTGGACTTGCCTTCGCCGTTGCGGCCAATCAAGCACACCCGCTCGCCAGCCTCCAGGCTGAACTGGGCACCATCCAGCAGGGCTGGCCCGCCAAAGGCCAGATGAATGTCGCGCACCGACAGCAATGCCATAGAATGTTTTCCACCAATCAACTGCGAGCGCAATGATGACGCAACCCACCCCCGAAAGCCAGCCAGCCACGGCAGACACCGTGCTGAACAACCGCGTGACCGAGCTGGAAATCCGCGTGGCCTTCCTCGATGACGTGCTGGAGCAGCTGCAGCAGGCGCTGATCCGTCAGGACCGGTTGCTGCGGGACCAGCAGGATCAGCTGCGCCTGCTGTACCAGCAGTTGCAGCAGGTCCGGGGCGGTGAGGGGGACATCGAGCCGTTTGACCCGGCCAGCAACGTACCGCCGCATTATTGAAGGCGCTTGGGCCATGACCGCAGGCCGTTCAGGGGTTCTGGAAAAATCATCCAGGCGGTTGCTGCCGTGCCGGGATCAGGCGGTGAATCGACGCTGGGCCACCGCCCACGGGGCTGGGTCTGGGTGAAAAAAACCACTGCCTGCGCTGCCGTGGCGGGGGCACTGACGGCACATTCTTGCGGATAGGCTTGCCTTTTCACTGTGGCTTGATGCACCCTTGCGCAAAAACCGGTCGGCACAATGGGGCCTCCATGAACAGCACCGCCATCTGGATCATCGTGGCCATCTGCCTGTTTGTTCTGGGCAATCTGTTTGGTCTGCGGCTCAATCCCCGCGAAAAAGCCCTCGGCCAGCTGCGCGAGCGTGCCCGCAAGCTGGGCCTGCAGCCACGACTGGTGCCCCTGCCGGACTGGGTGGCCCCGGCATGGCCCACCGCCGCCAGACCCGCCAACCGGCGGCCCATGGTGGCGTTTTATCATCTGATTCTGCCCCAGGGGACCCTGCCGCACATCCAGGCCCTGGTCCAGCAGGGGCAGCTGCAGGTGCAGCACGGCCCCCACACCCTGCAGGACCTGCTGGTGTCGCTGCCGGGGGCCTATGCGGTGGAGCTGCAGGCCAACAGTGCCGGGCTGTACTGGGATGAAGAAGCCGACCTGCACGGGACGCACCTGCAGGAATTGCAGTCGCAGTTGCAGGACCTGGCCACAGCAGCCGGTTACCGCCCCCCAGCCACTGCCCCGGACGCCTGAGGGTGGCCCGGTTGCTGATTATTGACCCGCTTTGACAAAGAGGCCGAGCGAATGCCGAGCAAGCCAAAACCGACCACCACCCGCACCGTCAAGGCGGGCCAATCGACTGCGGCGCGCAAGGCCAGAGCCCGTGTGCAGCCTGACGACGACGTGCAGGCCGACGCCGGGACGCCAGCCCGCCATGGCAAGGCCCGCGCGCTGGTGATCGTCGAATCGCCGGCCAAGGCCAAAACCATCAACAAGTATCTGGGCCCGGACTACATCGTCAAATCCAGCGTGGGCCATGTGCGTGACCTGCCCACCTCCGGCGGCGGCAAGCCCACGGGCACCGAAGAAAAACCCGCAAAAACCCGCAAGACCGCCGCCGAGAAGGCCGAGCAGCAGCAATCGGCGCTGATCCGCCGCATGGGCGTTGACCCGGAGCACGATTGGGCCGCCCAGTACGAAATCCTGCCCAACAAGCACCACGTGGTTGCCGAGCTGAAAAAACTCGCCAGTCAGGTCGATCAGATTTATCTGGCCACTGACTTGGACCGTGAAGGAGAGGCCATCGCCTGGCACCTGCAGCAGGTCATCGGCGGCGATCCGTCCAAATACCACCGCGTGGTGTTCAACGAAATCACCAAAAACGCCATCCAGAACGCCTTCGCCACACCGGGACGGCTGGACCTGAACAAGGTCAACGCGCAGCAGGCGCGGCGGTTTCTGGACCGGGTGGTCGGCTACATGGTGTCGCCGCTGCTCTGGGAAAAAATCGCCCGGGGCCTCTCTGCCGGACGGGTGCAGTCGGTCGCGGTCAGGCTGGTGGTGGAGCGCGAGCGCGAGATCCGCGCCTTTGTCCCCGAAGAATACTGGCAGATCCATGCCGACACCCTGCAGGGGGCGGACCCGATCCGCCTCGAAGCGGTCAAACAAGCTGGCCAAACCCTCAGGCTTAAAAACAAGGCCGACACCGATGCCGTGCTGGCCGTGCTGCAACCGGCCACCTACACGGTCAGCGCCCGTGAGGACAAACCCACCCGGCTCAATCCGCCCGCGCCCTACATCACCTCGACCCTGCAGCAGGCCGCCAGCACCCGGCTGGGCTTTGCCGTGAAAAAAACCATGATGCTGGCGCAGCGCCTCTACGAAGGCGGCTACATCACCTACATGCGCACCGACTCGACCTTTTTGAGCGCCGACGCGCTGACCATGGTGCGCGATCACATCCAGCACGAATACGGCGCCAGATACCTGCCGGCCCAGCCGAATTTTTATGGCAACAAAGCCGGGGCGCAGGAAGCCCACGAAGCGATCCGGCCCTCGGATGTGCGCCTGCGCGGTGCCGACCTGTCCAGCATGGAGCGCGATGCCCAGCGCCTGTATGAGCTGATCTGGCAGCAGTTTGTGGCCTGTCAGATGCCCGCGGCCGAGTTCTTGTCCTCGACCCTCAGTGTGCAGGCTGCCGATGTGGAGCTGCGCGCGCGCGGCCGTACCCTGACCTTTGATGGCTTCACCAGGGTGCGGCCCCTGGGTAAGGACGCCGACGACGTGCTGCTGCCCGCCATTCAGGTCGGCGAGGTGCTGCAGCTGGTGCGCCTCGACCCCAGCCAGCATTTCACCAAGCCCCCGGCGCGCTACAGCGAAGCCAGTCTGGTCAAGGAGCTGGAAAAGCGCGGCATTGGCCGTCCGTCCACCTATGCCGCGATCATCTCGACCATTCAGGATCGCGGCTATGTCAAGCTGGACCACAAGCGCCTGTATGCCGAAAAAATGGGCGACATTGTCACCGACCGGCTCACCGAAAACTTTGCCAACCTGATGGACTATGCCTTCACCGCCGACCTGGAAAGCCAGCTCGATCAGGTGGCCGAGGGCGACAAAAACTGGAAGGGCGTGCTGGACGAGTTTTATGGTGATTTCAAACAGCGCCTGACCGCCGCACGCGGCGATGCCCGCCACACGGGCATGCGCCCCAATCCGCCGGTGGAAGTCCCCGAGGTGGCCTGCGACCTGTGCAGCCGGCCCATGCAGATCCGCACCGGCTCCACCGGCGTGTTTCTGGGCTGTTCCGGCTATGCCCTGCCGCCCAAGGAGCGCTGCAAAGGCACCAAGAATCTGGCCCCGGTCGAGTCACTGGCGGCACTGGCCGACGACAGCGATGACGAGGCAGAAACCCGCGACCTGCAATCAAAAAAACGCTGTCCCGTGTGTGACACCGCCATGGACAGCTACCTGATCGACGGTGGCCGCAAGCTGCACATCTGCGGCAACAATCCTGATTGCGCCGGGCATCTGGTCGAGGCAGGCACCTTCAAAATCAAGGGCTACGATGGCCCCAGCTTCCCGTGTGACAAGTGCGAAACCGGGCAGTTGCAGCTCAAGACCGGCCGCTTCGGGCCGTACTTTGCCTGTGACCAGTGCGACAACACCCGCAAGGTGCTGAAAAACGGCGACATCGCCCCGCCGCGTGCCGACGCGATCCCGATGCCGCACCTGCGCTCAGCCAAACACGACGACCACTTCGTGCTGCGCGACGGGGCCGCGGGGCTGTTTCTGGCCGCCAGCAAATTCCCGCGCATCCGTGAAACCCGTGCCCCGCTGGTCAGTGAACTGCGCAGCGTGGCCGCCCAGCTCGACCCCAAGCACCAGTACCTGCTGCAGGCCCCCGACACCGATCCGGACGGCAATCCTGCGCTGGTCAAATACAGCCGCAAGACCGCCAGCCAGTACATCGGCAGCGAGCACGACGGCAAACCCACCAAATGGAGCCTGGTCTGGCAGGATGGGCGCTGGGTGCAAGGCTGAGGCCCCAGCGCGGACTTGTGCAAAAAAACGCCGGTCCGTGGTTGGGGTGGCTTGCCAATTGGCCACGGGCTTGTTACATCTGACAGGACATCCACCGCGGTCAGCGGGATGTTGCGGTGCGCTGGTCCTGTGCCGTCGCACCGGGTGGGGCTGGTGCTGCCTCAGCCCCCGCCGTTAATTCCTGGCGAAAGACCGACATAACTACACGTTTATTCCGCCACCACCCGGCCGGACGCCCGGCCAGAACAGACCGCTGTGGATCACGTGGCCAGCCCAGGGGCTGGATGTTTAGCTGCTGAACAGAGTACCGAAAAAATGAGTTTTTTTGTCTATGTCACCGAAGCGTGCCAGCAATCTGCCCGTGAGTATGCCGTCGCCGACGCCCTCGACCGGCTCAGACACGACATCGAAGCCGAGCAGTCGCTGTGGCGATTGCAGGCGTTTCATTTTCCCTTCTGGGTGAAAAAGGGCCTGGGCAACCGCCATGTGCGGCTGATCAGTCGGCTGGAAAGCCACCAGATCCACGGCCAGACCCATGAAGTGCTGGTGTTTCTGGACCTGTACCAGCGTCAGGACCGGGAGTACCGCAAGCTGTACTGGGCCATTGAGGACACCGGGCAGGCGCTGTACGAGCGCCTGCTGGCCCCCGGTGTGGTGCTGGACTGGCTGCAGCAGCAGTTGCAGGCGGCGGACCGGGCGACCACACCCGAACCCAGTGAGGCGGAATATGCGTTTTTGTATGCCGGTACGGTGATGTCGGCCCCGGACGCCGCCGCCGATGGGGCACGGCTGTATGAAAGCTGGGCGTGGTTTGAGCAGGCCCTGCCGCACTGTGATGAGGCACAGCTGGTGCAGCTGGCCGGACAGTTGCAGCAGCTGCATCAGGCCGATGGGCTGGCCGCGCGCACGCCACTGCTGACGCTGGATCAGCAACAGCAGGTGGTGCTGTATCACTTCGCCCGGCATCAGGCCAGTGTGCTGACCGTTGAGCTGCCGACAGGGCAGGGTGATGTTGCGGGGCTGGACTGGGCCCGTCTGGCCCCCCAGGCCGACCGGCTGGACACGGTGCAGTTTCACCGGCTGCTGGCCCAGTCGGCCCGGCGCTGCTATGGCTGGGCGCAGCTGGACTCCCCCGCACAGTGGGCCGCGCTGGCCCGCAGTCTGGCTGCCCATCTGGTGTTTTCCCCTGAAGAGCTGGACATCCTGCAGGTGGTGCGCCAGACCAGACCGTTCCCGTTGTTCATCAATGGCCGGGCGGGCAGTGGCAAGTCCACCATCCTGCAGCACCTGTTTGCCGACTACCTGCGACTGGCCCTCGACCAGCAGCAGGCTGGCCATCCCCCGCTGTATCCGGTGTATTTCACCTGCAACCACACGCTCAGTGAGCGGGCCGCCGAGCTGGTGCTGCAGATCGGCCAGATGCACGGCCACACTGGGCTGGACAGTGCGCCTGTGCGGGCGCACTGCCTGGAGTTCCGCAGTTATTTGCTCGGGTTGCTGCCAGCGGCGGACCGGGGCCGCTTTGACCCGGCGCTGCGGGTGGACTATGGGCAGTTTCGCCGTCTGTGGGAAAAACGCTTCTGCAACGACCAGAAGGCCCGCCGTGATTATCCACCCAGCCTGTGCTGGCATGTGATCCGCAGCTACATCAAGGGCCTGGAGCCCACCCTGACCGAGCCGGACGATTACGAAGAGCTGGGCCGTGAGCAACAATTGCTGCCGGTGCAGGCCTATCGGGAGCTGTATGAAAAAGTCTGGGAAAAATGGTACCTGCCGCTGTGCCGTGCCGAAGGCTACTGGGACGATCAGGACCTGGCCCGCCACGTGCTGGAGCAGGAGCGGGTGCAGCCGGTGTTTCCGGCGATTTTTTGCGATGAGGCGCAGGATTTTACCCGCATTGAGCTGGACATCCTGCTGCGCCTGAATGTGTTTTCGGCGCGGCGACTGCGACCGGACCAGATCCAGCAGGTGCCACTGGTGTTTGCCGGCGATCAGTTCCAGACCCTGAACCCCACGGGATTCCGCTGGGAGTCGGTCAAGGCGCAGGTGGTCGAACAGTTCATGTTTGCGCTGGATCCGGCCAAGCATGCGGCGCGTTCCGAGCTCAACTACCGGGAGCTGAGTTTCAATTTTCGTTCCAGCCAGCCGATCACCCAGTTCAGCAATGTGGTGCATGGGCTGCGGGCCCGGCTGTTTGGCCTCAAGCAGATGCGCCCGCAGCAGTGTGGCCACCCATCCTCCGGTGCCCGTGATGTGGTGCTGGTGGACCCGCAGGATGCGGTGATGGCCAGCCAGCTGGCGCGGCAGTTCGACCTGGTGTTTGTGCTGCCGTGTCTGGATGGGCAGGAGCGTGACTACATCCGTGCCCACACCGGCCTGCAGGCGTACCTGCAGCTGCATGAAGATGGCAGTACCTCCATCCCGGCCATGAGTGTGATCCGTGCCAAGGGGCTGGAGTTCCAGCGGGTGGTGCTGTACGGCTTTGGGGCCGATTGTCCGGCCGATCTGGACTGGCAGGTGCAGGACGGCCGCCACCCGGAGCGCAGCATCCAGCACGAGTATTTTTTGAACCGGTTGTATGTCGGGGTGACCCGGGCGCGCAGCCAGCTGCTGCTGATCGACGATGCCGCCAGTCAGGCCCGTTTCTGGCAGCCGCTGCGGCAGGCCTGGGAACCGCCGGTGAACCTGCAGGCCCTGCCTGAGGCGGTGTCGTGCTGGAAGGACGCACTGGGCACCCTGCGGCCAGCCGAGCTGGCCGACATCACCCCCGACGCCGGGCAGCTGCGCTCGATGCAGGAAAACGCCCAGCAGCTGCTGCAGCAGGGGCTGGACACCCAGGACAGCTATCTGCTGCGTCAGGCGGCCGGGCTGTATGCCCAGCTGGGCGACACCCGACAGCAGCAGTACTGTCAGGCCGAAGTGCTGTTTCTGGATCAGGCCTATGTAGAGGCGGGGACCGCTTTTGAGGCCATCGATCGGCTGGACCGGGCCGTGGACAGCTATTGGCTGGGGCTGGACTGGACAGCGCTGGGGCGCGTGCTGGCCCAGCCGCACCTGTCCGGGGGCGAGCGACCGGCGCTGGTGGCTGAGCTGGTGCTGTTGCTGGGTCACCTGCAGGGCCAGCGGTTCCCGGCACTGGCCCGTCTGCTGCAACAGGTGCTGCAACAGGCCCAGCAGAACCAGCTGCCAGTCGCCAGCGCACACCGGCGCGCCTGGCAGGCCCTGCTCGGTGAAGTGTTGCAGCAGTTGCCACTGGGGCAGCCCAGCAAGCGCTGGCCAGAGCTGTATGGCCTGTGCCTGCAGATCAGCCAGACCGATTATTTCCAGCACAGCCTGCCGGACATCCTGCTGGGTGAACTGGCCTATCTGGCCCAGGACTGGCCACAGGCCTGTCTGCACTGGGAGCGGGCGCGCGAGCGGGAAAAAATCACCCCGCCGTTTCCCCGCTATGCCGAAGCCGTGGCCGAGGCACGTGCTTTTCCGGACAACCTGTCCGCACTGCTGGCCCTGAAGCGTCATGAGGCCCTGCTGGCGCAGTTTCAGGCCTGCACCGTGCTGGACCAGTTGCCCCCCGGGATCTGGCGCCAGTTGCTGGACGCACTGGGCGAGCTGCTCAATGATGTGGCCTTCCGTGAGGTGCTCAGCCAGAAACTGCCGGACCTGCGCCAGCCCGCTCTGATCCAGCAGTTGATTGAATACGCTGAGCCGGTCAAGTCCCATGCCGCATGGGTGAAGCGGCTGAAAAAACTGCACCTGCTGCACAGCTGCACCCACGGCGATTGGCCAGTGGTGCTGCAGGCCCTGCAGCAGCAGGCCCGCCTGATGGGCGTGGGGCAGGAGGGCAGTGGGGGTTTTTCCCTGAACCTGTTCAAAAAGCGCGACCCCAAAAAGGACTTCAAGCCCACGCCGGAGCTGCAGATCCTGCTGTATGGACTGGCCCAGTCGCAGCCCTATGGCCAGATGACCGAAGGCGACCGTCGCGCCCCGGAGGCCGAGCGGATCATGAATGCCCTGACCACCCTGTTCAAGGTGCCGCTGAACGGCGGGGCTCGTGGCCCGCGGGCCAGCCGGACAGCCACGCACGAACGGATTTGGCGCACCGACTTTACCGGGGTGCAGCTGCTGGGCGCGGTGCTGGAACGCAGTGGCAATCACCTGGAGGCGCTGATGTTTTATGAAGCCCTCAAAGTGACCCAGCCCGAATACGCCCAGGCGCGCTGGCTGGCCTGCAAGCAGCGTCAGGCCAACGATGCCTACCGGGTGCGGGATTACTACGCTGGCCAGGCCGAGGCCAGTGTGGACCGCAGCACCCGTGAGATGTTCCAGAAAAAACACGACGACATGGAACGCCGTGCCGAGCAGTATCAGCAACAATGGCGCCAGGCCCGCAGCAAATACACCCAGACCGAATGGGCCAGCATCCCCGAGTATCCGGAACTGCCGGACCTGCAGGACTACATGGCCCAGCTTCTCCAGCCGCCTGCGGCAGCAGAAGTACAGCCGCCCCAGCGTGACGCCACCGCCATGACGGCGGTTCTGCCCGAGGGGCCAGCCGCAGCCACCGTATCCGCTGTGGACAGCCCCGCCCCGGAAGGCACCGGCACGCTGTCGGTGACCGGGCCGGAGACCGGTGACCAGCCAGAATCCGTCCCGGTGGTCCAGCCGGAGCCTGAACAGCCGGTCGAATCCGCCTCCGCTGGGCCTGAACCTGCCGGGCCGGATGACGTGGCGGTGGTCGCGGTGGCGCAGCCGGAAAATCCGGTCACTGGTGCGCCGTCCGCGCCGGAGGAACCTGACCCGCTGCCCGCGGTTCCTGAGCCCCTGCTGCCGGTACAGCCTGCCCCCCCTGAGGTGCCATTGACGGGGCCAGCACACCAGCCAGAGCCTGTTCCGGAGCCCGCCATGACTGCGGGTGTTCTGATGACCCACCACGATGCACCGGCCAGCCATCCACTGGGGTCTGATCCGTGGGCCCGCTCCCCCGGCGCCGACCCCTGGCCGCAGCGCCGCCTGCCCACCACCCGCCTGCAGCTGCTGGACTATGGCCTGCTGGTGGTACGGGCGCAGGGCCGCCTGAACATCGAGCACCAGCTGACCGGCGACACCCTGTCGGTCTGGCCGGCACAGCAGCGCCTCCGGGGTGACTGGCCCCTGCACACCGATGCCGACACCGGGCTGATCCACCTGCAGGGCACCCCGCTGTGGCTGGGCTGGACGGCAGACCCGCACAGCTGCGTGATCCATGTGCCCGAGCACGGGCTGCAGCTGCAGGTTCACTGTGGTGGGGTGTAGTGGCGCGTCTGGCCCGGTTCAGGGCAGGATGTCCTGCTCTCGGCGGGCCAGCAATCCGGTGATCAGCGGGTGCTGGTACTGCCGCTGGATGTGGATGGCAAAAAAATCCTCATGCAGGTTGGGTAGGGCCACATACTCCTGCAGCAGGCCCTGCCGCAGCTCATCGCGCACCACCACCGCAGGCACCAGCACCGGCGCATCGCTCACCCGCGCCAGCACCCGCAGCATTGCCATGTCATCGACCTCGGCCAGCACCCGGACGCGCAGCCCCAGCTGCTCACAGAGCAGGTCAAAACCGGTGCGCAGCTCACTGTCCGGACCCGGCAGCATGACGGTCAGGCCCTGCAGATCCTCCGGAAACCGGAACGGCTGACCGGGCGGACGCGGCTTGCCCACCAGACTGACCGGCTGGCGGGTGATGCGCTGGCAGCGCCACGGGTGGGCGGCATCGGCGATGACCCGCCGATTGGACAGCACCAGGTCCAGATTGTGCGCCCCCAGCCGGGCCAGCAGCTCGGCCAGCCCCCCGGACTGCAGCACCAGCGTCACATCATCACGCTGCAGCAGTGGTTCGACAAAGCGCTCCTGAAAATTGCGGCTCAGCGTGGCCACTGCCCCGATCCGCAGCACCTGCCGGGACTCGAGCTGGCCCTCGCGAAACAGTGACAGCAGCTCGCTGCCACTGCGGTGAATGCTTTCGGCATAGCCCAGCGCCATGCGCCCGGCCTCGCTCAGCACCAGCCCGCGCCCCTGCCGCAAAAACAGCGGCTGGCCCAGCTGCTCCTCCAGCTGGCGGATCTGCGTGGACAGGGCAGACTGGGACAGGTGCAGCTGCTGGGCGGCGCGGGTCAGGTTGCCGGTTTTGGCCACGACCCGGAAATAATTCAGGTGGTGGTAGTTGAGCTGGGGCATGGGGGAGGGTTGGATAATGTTCTATTAAAAAGAACGATGCCATAGATTATATGTATTTTTCAGAAAAATAAGAATCTGAAAAAATGGCCAGACCATCCGCAGTACGGATTCAACCCCATGGCCTTTGACCTTTTCAACGTGACTGTGCAGTCGCTGCTGCTGATCTGGCTGGTGGTGCCGCTGCTGCTGCTGGCCGGCGGCTGGCTGCTGCGCACCCGGGTGCGTCCCGCCATCCACCTCGGACTGCTGGGCTGTGCGCTGGTCGGTGGCAGTGCTGTGCTGGTGCTGGCAGGGCTACTGGACGGACCCTCCGCCAGTGTAATCCTTGCCGACCGCCTCAGTGCCGCCCTGATGGTGCTGACCGCCTTCATCGGTGCAGTCATCCTGCAGTATTCACGCCGCTATCTGGCCGGGCAGGCCCGGCAGGGGGTCTATGTCCAGCAGTTGCTGGCCACGCTGGCCACGGTCTGGCTGATGGTGGGCAGTGGCCACCTGCTGGTGATGGTGCTGGCGTGGATGGCCAATGATGGGCTGGTGCACCGGCTGCTGCTGTTTTTTGACCGGCGGCCTGCGGCACTGCTGGCGGCGCGCAAGCGCCTGCTGGTGGCCGGGCTGGCCAATGTCCTGCTGCTGGGCATGGTGTTCTGGCTGTATCAGCACTATGGCACCCTGAGCCTACCGGCCCTTCTGGACGCGGTACAGCATGCGGCCCATCCGGAGGTGGTGCTGGGGCCGGCCCTGCTGCTGGTGCTGGCGGTGATCCTCAAGACCGCCCAGTTGCCCACCCATGGCTGGATCCTGCAGGTGATGGAAGCACCGACCCCGGTGTCGGCCCTGCTGCATGCGGGCATCATCAACATGGGTGGTTATGTGCTGCTGCGGCTGTCGCCCCTGCTGGATGCGGCACCGGCGGCGCAAGGGCTGCTGGTGGCAGTGGGCACGCTGACCGCCGTGGGGGCGGCGCTGGTGATGCTGACCCGGATCAGTGTGAAAGTCATGCTGGCCTGGTCCACTTGCGCCCAGATGGGGCTGATGCTGGTGGAAATCGGTCTGGGTGCCTATGGGCTGGCCCTGCTGCACCTGCTGGCCCACGCCCTGTACAAGGCCCACGCCTTTTTGTCTGCCGGGCGGACTGCGGCATTCATCACAGGGGTGCGGAACGCCCCGCTGTCCCCACAGCCGTTCCCCGCAGGCACGCTGTTCTGGATGGTTCTGGCCGGGCTGGCGCTGCTGCTGGGTGGCTGGCTGGCCAGCGACCGGGATCAACAGGTCATGGGGTTGCTGGGCTGGGTGTTTGTTGTGGGGCTGTGGCCATGGCTGCAACAGGGTGGCGGCGTGGCTTCGGCTGGACGGCGCTGGGGCGCGGTGCTGGTGCTGTGTGGCAGCTATGCCGTGCTGCATGCAGGCTTTGCCAGCCTGTGGCCGGGTGCTGCCCATGTGCGGTCCGGGCTGGTGCTGCTGGTGCCTGCACTGGGCTTTGCGCTGCTGTTCTGGATTCAGGTGCGGCTGGCTGCGGCACCGCAGGGGGCGCTGGCGCGCTGGCTGTATCCCCGGGCCTTTGCCGGGTTTTATCTGGATGAAAGCCTGACCCGCCTGACCCTCTGGCTGTGGCGGCAGCCGGGTTTGTCCCAGGCTGCCCAGCCTGCTGGATCGCCCCCCCATTCCCTTGTTGCGGTGAAGGAGCCTTCATGAACACGCCGGTCCCCCCCTCCCTGTCTTTGCCCGGCCCCGGCCCTGAAGCGTGGCAGCGGGCCACCGCAGCGGCTAGCCGCCGCGTGGCACCACTGTGGCCCCTGGATCAGTGGATCGCCGTCAACCCCTGGTGGGGGTTTGTGGACCAGCCGCTGCCGGACGCCACAGCCTGGCTCAACCGGCTCAATGGGACCTGCGGTACCCTGTCCCTGGACGCCTATCGGCAGGCTTTCCAGCAGGGCAAAATCACCCCGGCGGCCCTGCAGACGGTCCTGCGCCGCCGGGGCCGCACAGAGCCGCTCCAGACCTTTGTGGATCTGGATGTGCCTGCCGCGGCAGGCGGGGATGTCCTGTGGACCACGTGGTGGAGCCGTCGGCAGCCGGCAGCCAACCCCTCCTGGGCGGAGCTGATCCAGCACAACATGGGCCAGTACTGCGCAGCCTGGTTTGACCGGGGGCAGGCCCTCTGGACCCCTGAATCCGATCAGGGCCTGTATGGTTTCTGGCGCCACAGCACGGCACACGACCACGGACTGGCGCTGTGGGCCGGGGTGCCGGGACTGGCCGACCGGGTGGCCCGGCTGCCGGAGGATGGGGCAGGGGTGATGGTGCAGGCCGGGGCATTTTTTGGGCTGGCTGAAGCCGATCTGGAAGACTATGCCCTGGCCCTGCTGCTGAGTCTGCCCGGCTGGGCCAGCTGGTGTGCCTATCTGGCCTGGCAGGCTGACCGGGCCGGGCAGGAGGACCCCCACCTGCGCGAGCTGCTGGCCATCCGGCTGGCCTGGGAGTGGGTGGCCGCAGAAGTCGTGGCCACCCCGGAGCAGTTGCAGCAGTGGTGTCAGCAGCGGCAGAACCAGCCCCCTGCCGGGCCTGTGGAAGCGCTGTGGATCTGGCAGGAGGCGCTGGAGCTGAGCTGGCAGCAGCCTGTGCATCAGGCCCTGCAACAGCCGTTCCCGGAAGCCTCCAGTGCCCGGCCCCTGCTGGATGCGGTGTTTTGCATTGATGTGCGGTCGGAGCGGCTGCGCCGGGCGCTGGAGCAGCAGGCCGGGGTGCGCACCCATGGTTTTGCCGGGTTCTTTGGTCTGCCGCTGCAGTATCAGCCAGCCACGGCCACACAATTCCGGCCGCAGCTGCCGGGGCTGCTGCAGCCCGCCCTGTCGGCCCAGGCGGTGCCCGAGCCAGGCCGCCGCAAGGAAACAGTGCTGCAGTCGGTGCAGCAGGCGCAGCGCTGGAAGACTTACCGGCAGTCCGCCCTGGGCGGGTTCGGGCTGGTGGAAAGCCTCGGGCTGGGCGCGGCCTGGTCGCTACTGCGCGACACGCTGGGCCAGTCGTCCTCGACCGACCGGCTGGAAGCCGGATTCCGGCCCCAGTTACAGGCGCTGTCACTGGCCGATGCGGTGGATCTGGCTGCACGGGTGCTGGCGGGCATGGGCCTGCCCGAGCCACTGGCGCCACTGGTGCTGCTGGTGGGCCACGCCAGCCACACCGCCAACAACCCCCATGCCGCCGGACTCAACTGTGGGGCCTGTGGCGGCCAGAGCGGCGAGGTGAATGCCCGCATTCTGGCCGAACTGCTCAATCGCCCCGAGGTCCGGGCGCAACTGCGGCAGCGTGGCCGGGCCATCCCGGAAGACACCCGGTTTGTGGCTGCACTGCACGAGACCGTGACCGATGAGTTCCAGCTGTTTGACTGGCCCGAATCTGTGGGTCCGGGGGTGCGCCAGTCGCTGGACGGCTGGCTGCGGGCGGCGTCCGCACAGGTGCGCCGTGAGCGCGCCCCTCTGCTGGGACTGGCGGGGCAGTCGGATCAGGCGCTGTGGCGCGATTGTGTGCGCCGGACGCGCGACTGGTCAGAGGTGCGGCCCGAGTGGGGGCTGGCCAACAACGCCGGGTTCATTGCGGCGTCACGACAGCGCACCCGGCACCTGAACCTGCAGGGACGCTGTTTTTTGCACAACTACGACCACGCCCGCGACCCCGGCCTGCACACCCTGGCGCTGATCCTCACCGCGCCGATGGTGGTGGCGCACTGGATCAACTTCCAGTACTACGCCTCCACGGTGGACAACCGCCGCTGGGGCAGTGGCGACAAAACCCTGCACAACGTGGTCGGCGGCAATCTGGGTGTGTTTGAAGGCAATGGCGGCGACCTGCGCAGCGGATTGTCGCTGCAGAGTCTGCACGATGGACACGACTGGCAGCACATGCCGCTGCGCCTGAGTGTCTGGGTGGAGGCCCCCCCGGCTGATATTGACACGATTCTGGCCCGCCACGCCTCGGTTCGCCAGCTGGTGGAGCACCAGTGGCTGCACCTGTTTGCGCTGGGCGAGGGGACCGGTCAGCTGTGGCAGCGCCGTGCGCAGGGCAGCTGGGTGGCGGTCGGTACGGACTTTTCAGACAGCATGACATCGGAAGCCTGAACATGAGCCATTTTACCGCCAATCCTTCCACCGGTGGCCTGCCGGGCCGACTGTCCTACCTGCGTCAGCTGGAAGCCGAGGCGATTTTTATCCTGCGCGAGGTGGTGGCCCAGTTTGAAAACCCCTGCATGTTCTATTCGATCGGCAAGGACTCCACCGTCATGCTGCACCTGGCACGCAAGGCCTTTGCGCCCGGTCCGGTGCCGTTTCCGCTGCTGCATGTCGACACCACCTGGGAGTTCCGCGAAATGGCCCAGTTCCGTGACCAGCTGCGCGACCGGCTGGGGCTGAAAAATCCTCGTGCACGTCAATCAGGACGGGGTACAGGCCGGGATCAACCCCTTCGAGCACGGCAGCCGCTACACCGACATCATGAAAACCGAAGCGCTCAAGCAGGCACTGCAAAAATACGGCTTTGACGCCTGTTTTGGCGGGGGCCGCCGCGATGAAGAAAAAAGCCGGGCCAAGGAGCGGATTTTTTCCTTCCGCGATGCCCAGCAGCGCTGGGACCCCAAAAACCAGCGCCCGGAGCTGTGGTCCATCTACAATGGCCGCATCAATCCCGGCGAAAACATCCGCGTGTTTCCGATCTCCAACTGGACCGAGCTGGATGTCTGGCACTACATCCTGATGGAGCAGATCGACATTGTGCCGCTGTATTTTGCCCAGATCCGGCCGGTGGTTGAGTATCAGGGGGCGCTGATCTGTGTGGATGACGAGCGCATCCTGCCCCACCTGACCGCCGCGCAGCGGTCGGGCATCCAGCCGCGCCAGGTCCGCTTCCGCACCCTGGGCTGCTACCCGCTCACCGGGGCCATGCCCAGCCGCGCCGACACCCTGCCGGGTATCGTGGCCGAAATGCAGTCCAGCACCAGCAGCGAGCGGCAAAACCGCCTGATCGACCATGATCAGGCCGGTTCGATGGAAAAAAAGAAGCGTGAGGGCTATTTCTGAGTCAGGTCGGGGGCCGGGCCAGCCGGTCAGTCCTGCCACCTGCCAAAAACCGTTAAGCCCTGTGCTATGATGGATTTTTTTCCCCTTTGACGGTGATGAAGCCTTCTCCTTCAGGGCCAGTCAGTCGCCCGCGTGGCCGCCCCCGGCTGTCTGCCGAGAGCCTGCAGGCCAATCAGGCGCTGGTGCTGTCCGCGGCAGCGCGGTTGTTTGCCACCTGCCACTCCCAGCAGCTGAGTGTGGAAATGCTGCTGCAGGATGCAGGCATTTCCCGGGCCAGCTTTTACCGCTGGTTTCCCGGCGGACTGGATGCTGTGCTGGACCGCATCATTCAGGCCACCATCCAGCAGCTGGTGCTGCAGATCCTGTTGGCGACCCAGGGCGAGACAGACCCGGAGCAGCGCCTGCGGGCTTGTATCCGGGCCTATTTTGATTGGGCCATGGACCACCGGGCTGTGGTGGCAGGCCTGTACCGCGAGGCCTTTGACGCCCAGACGCTGGTGTATGGCTACCGCAGGCAGGCGATTGTGGCCGTGACTGCCATGGCGCAGCAACAGCTGGAAGCCCAGCAGCTGCGGCCCCTGGACCCGCTGGAAATCGAGACCATGATTCTGTGGATCGAGACCGCCAGCATGGTGCTGTTCCGCAACCAGCAGTTTGACCCAGACGTGGTGGCCCGGCAGCGTGAGTTCACCAGCGGCCTGTTCCTGGCCATGTTCCAGCAGCTGCGTCAGACGCAGCCTGTCACCTGACTGGCCTCGGTCGGGAAGTGCATTTTTTTTTGCACAACTGTGTGAAGCCGATCGCGGTTTTGCAGTTGATATTAAAATACAAAGATGTATCAATAATGCTATTGATGGTCACCTCTGACTCTCGATGACCGGCAATAACCTCCAATACAGCCTGTTTGCCACAGGCAACTGCACTCAAGGATTGATCATGTCACTGCATAAAACCATGCTGGGCCTCCTTCTGGGTACCGCACTGCTGCCATTCGGGGCACAGGCTGCTTCGACCTATTCACAGACCAAATACCCTGTGGTTCTGGCCCATGGCATGATGGGCTGGGACACGATGCTGGGCATTGAGTACTGGTACCAGATTCCCAACGACCTGCGCAGCAATGGCGCCCAGGTGTATGTCACCCAGGCTTCCGGTCTGGAAAGCTCTGAAGTCCGTGGGGAGCAACTGCTCAAGCAGGTCCGGGAAATTCTGGCCATTAGTGGGCAGCCCAAGGTCAATCTGATTGGCCACAGCCATGGTGGGCATTCCGTGCGTTACGTGGCGGCCATCATTCCAGACCGCATTGCCACCGTCACCACCATGGCCACTCCGGCCAAGGGCGCACCGATGGCGGACCTGATCGTCAATGGGGGCACGGGCGGAGCCATCGGGACTCAGGTGATCCAGGCGGCCGGCACCATGCTGAACCTGCTCAACGGGGGCAGCAAGAAAGGTCTCGATGTCAGTGCCAACAAGAGCCTGCAATCCCTGAGCACTGCAGGTTCTGCAGCATTCAATGCAAAATTCCCGCAGGCCCTCCCCACCACAGCCTGTGGTGAAGGCGCCTATGAGGTGAATGGCGTCAAATACTATTCCTTTGCAGGCGTGGCGCAGAGCACCAGCGCGCTGGACCTGCTGGATCCGGCTGTGAAGCTGGTGGCCCTGGCCTTCCCCAAAGGGGAGCAGAATGACGGTTTTGTGGGACGCTGCAGTGCGCATGTGGGTCGCGTCATCCGCGACAACTACAACATGAACCATATCGATTTCATGAACCACATTTTTGGTGCACGGGCCGCAGACACGGATCCCAAGGTGCTTTACCGCACCCAGCTGAACCGCATCAAGCTCAGCGGCAACTGAGCGCTGGGTGTTCCAGCCATGCCCCGCCGATGGTGGGGCATGGTTTTTTTTGATCTAATGGCCTGTGGCAGGCCATGGCGGGGCTGCAGGAGACTCCCATGAACAAAAGTGCAGGGATGGGCGCACTGGCTGCTGGTGTGCTGTTGCTGGGTGGTGTGCTCTGGGCACTGAAACCTGCTGAGCCAGCCGTCCCGGCAGCCGTACAGTCGCCAACTACGGTCAGCCCGCTGGCAGGGCCGGCCCAGGGGGCAGGGTCGCCTGTGGCCTCCCGTAGCGGACTGCAGTTTGTCACCGGCACCGAGCAGTTGCCACGTTCGCTGCAGGATACCCAGGTCGATGGTGCCCTGCAGGTGGATGCTGCCGGGAGGCTGATCATCAACAAGGGCGTGCGCAATGTTTTTGATTATTTTTTATCGGCGCAGGGGGAGGAGGATCGCGACACCCTGGTCCGGCGCATCCGTGCCTACATTCGGCACCAACTGACTGACCCAGCCCGCCAGCAGGCTGAGCAATTGCTCGATCAGTACCTATTGTATCAGCAGGCCCTCAAGACCCTGCCTGCCTTTGCAGGCAATCCGATGCAGGACTTTGAGCAGGTCAGGGCACAATTGGATCGCATCCGCGAACTGCGCGGGCGTTATTTTGACCGCCTCACCCAGCAGGCTTTTTTTGGGGAGGAGCAGGATTATGACGACTATATGCTGGCCAAACTCCAGATTCTGGCCAATCCACAACTGTCTGCCACGGCCAAGGCAGGTCAGATCAGCCAGCTTACCCAGCGACTGTCCATGCCGCTGCAGGAGGATATCCGTGTGCTGAACCAGTACCAGGATCTGACTGCACTGACCGAGACCTGGAAGCAGCAGGGGGGAAATCCTCAGGAACTGCGCCGCATCCGTGAACAGGTGGTGGGGGCCGCGGCAGCCGATCGCCTGGAGGCGCTGGATCAGGAAAATGTCCAGTGGACGCATCGGGTCGAGGCGTATCTGGCCCAGCGGGACCGGCTGCTTCAGCAACCGGATCGGCCTGAAGGCAACCGGCAGGCCATTGAGCAATTGCGGCAGCAGGGATTCAGCAAAACCGAACAGCTACGCCTGGATGCGCTGGAAACCCTTCATGACCGGGGGCAGGGCCTTTCCTGAGTCGCCCCTCTGAGGCGATTTATGCAGAAGCCATGCAGAAGGGGTCAAAAACCCGTGCAAGTCGGTCCCCGTGCTTGCTTTGTTGTGTTTGAGTGTCTATAACGGATCAAAATGTAATTAAAAACACCTGGAGGCGCCGCCATGGCCACCTACAGATTCTGGGGACACATCATGATGCGAGTGTACTGGGGGCTGTTGCTGCTGGCCGTGCTGGCGGTGCAGCCCTGGAATCTGCGCCCGGTACACGACAGCAAGCCCTCACTCGCCTCGATGAGCCCGATGTGCCTGATGCCCGACGAGGGGCTGCGCAGTTCGCTGAGTCCCTATCTGCAGGCAGATTATGGGGTGGTGCCGTCCTGCTGAGCCGCCCGGCCATGACGGCTGCGCCGGGTCCCCGGTTTTTCGTTGTGCGGTTTTTGCATGCCCAGTTCCACAGCGCTTGAATGGCAGGGCCAGTCGGTCCAGCTCACCCGCAAGTCCATGAAAACCCTGCGCCTGCGTGTCACTGACTGCGGGACTGTTCGGCTGTCTGCGCCGCACCGCGCCAGCCGCGACCGCCTGTTGCAGTTTCTGGAGCAACAGGCGGACTGGATTCGGCAGCGTCAGGCCGCAGTCCGGCAGCAGCAACAGGCGGAGCATCAGCAGGTCT
>JBPOIS010000010.1:0-11280 GCA_052034295.1 Pseudomonadota bacterium | reverse complement strand
AAAAAACTGGCAGGGCATGCGCCGGGTGGGCCGGTTGCTGTCGGCACTCAAGCCGCATTATCTCGAGTATTACCGGGACGATTTTCACCCCGATGACGTGGACAGCACAGCGCTGACGCAACAGTGGTCGGCGTGGCTCGCGCAGTCAGATCCCTCGACAAATCCGCAGCCTGCGCGGCTGGGTTAACAGGCTGACATGATGGCATTGATTGCCTAAACTGACGGCGAAGACGCCGCGCAGCACCTACTGCCGTTCGCCACCTTTCAGGCGCTGGTGAGGTCGATCATTGAGCTGACGCTGGTTGAGC
Organism: Pseudomonadota bacterium; assembly: GCA_052034295.1. Lineage (GTDB taxonomy): Bacteria > Pseudomonadota > Gammaproteobacteria > Pseudomonadales > Moraxellaceae > JBPOIS01. The sequence continues at coordinate 10,972 of JBPOIS010000010.1, read as the reverse complement.
TGAACAATGCTCTACCAACCTTGCAGGGTCCGACACTGGAATAGCCCGCTGATGCTGGGACCATGTCCCCCGTGCAGCCCATAAAAAACCGCCCCCTTCTGGAGCGGTTTTTTTAAGCCTAAAAACTACAGCCGCACACGCTCGATGATCTGGTCGGCCACGGCCGCCAGGTCCGTGCCCTGCAGCTCGATGTCGCCCTGCCCTTCGGCCACCAGCAACGCCAGTCCCGCCGGGCGCAGCGCGGCCACCTGGGTGGCGTCCTGCACCGCCAGCGCCACCACCCCGTGTTCCAGCAGCAGCCGCTCCAGCGCCTGTGCCTGCGGCCACACCGCTGCGGGCACCCCGATCACGGCAGGCTTCTGTCCCAGACGCGCGGCGCGCTCCTCCGCCGACACCGGCTGCTCCACACGGGCCAGCAGTGCGGCGGATTCCACCATGCCCGCGCCAATGGTGACGTTGGACAGGCGGTCAATGACAATGAAGGCCCCGGTCAGGCGGCTGTCGGCATAGCGGTCAAAGCTCACCGGCGCATCAAACTGCACGGTCACCTGGGCGATTTCGTTCAGGGCCAGCTGCTCTGCCGGGGTGTGTTCCAGGGTGTTCACATTGACGCGGTGGTCAATGCGCACCACCTTGCCGGGGACGGTCTGCACACCGACCTTGAAGTCATACAGCTTGCCCACCACCAGCGGTGCTTCGGTCATCCACACCAGCATGGCGGTGATGGCGCGCGACAGCTGCGGCTCATGGCCCGGATGGGCCAGCATGTTGCCCCGGCTGATGTCGATTTCATCGGTCAGGGTCAGGGTCACGGCCTGCCCAGCGCCGGCCTCGGCCAGCTCCCCCTCAAAGGTGACGATGGATTTCACCGTGCTGGTGCGGCCTGACGGCAGCGCCACCACGGCATCGCCCACCCGCACCGAACCGGCAGCGATGGTCCCGGCAAAGCCCCGGAAATCCAGGTTCGGACGGTTCACATACTGCACCGGCAGGCGGAAATGGTCGGTGGCGGTGTCGCGGCTGATTTCGACGCTTTCCAGCAGCTGCATCAGCGTGGGGCCCACATACCACGGCATGTGTTCGGACGGGTTCACCACGTTGTCGCCATTCAGGGCCGACAGCGGGACAAAGCGGATGTCCTGCGGCCTGCGCTCGCCGAGCTGACCGGCAAAGGCCTGATAGTCAGCCTGGATCTGCTCGTAGCGGTCGCGGCTGTAATCCACCAGGTCCATCTTGTTGATCGCCACCACGATGTGCTTGATGCCCAGCAGGGCGGCGATATAGCTGTGGCGGCGGGTCTGGGTCTGCACGCCATAGCGGGCATCAATCAGGATGATCGCCAGGTCACAGGTCGATGCACCGGTGGCCATGTTGCGGGTGTACTGCTCATGGCCTGGCGTGTCGGCGATGATGAACTTGCGTTTTTCGGTGGAAAAATACCGATAGGCCACATCAATGGTGATGCCCTGCTCGCGCTCGGCCTGCAGGCCATCCACCAGCAGCGCCAGATCAATGGCGTCGCCCTGGGTGCCGGATTTTTTGCTGTCGCGCTCAATGGCCTGCAGGTGATCTTCATAGATCAGCTTGGAGTCGTGCAGCAGCCGGCCAATCAGGGTGGATTTGCCGTCGTCGACGTTGCCGCAGGTCAAAAAGCGCAGCAGGTCCTTTTGCTCGTGCTGCTTCAGGTAGGCCAGAATGTCCTGGCTGATCAGTTCGGATTGGTGCGACATCAGAAATACCCCTGCTTTTTCTTTTCTTCCATCGAGCCTGCACTGTCATGGTCAATCACCCGGCCCTGCCGCTCCGAGCTCTTGGTCAGCAGCATTTCCTGAATGATCTCCGGCAGCGTGGCAGCAGTGGATTCGACCGCGCCCGTCAGCGGATAGCAGCCCAGCGTGCGGAAGCGCACCGATTTGAGCATCGGCACTTCGCCCTCACGCAGCGGCATGCGGTCGTCATCGACCATGATCAGCGTGCCATCGCGCTCGACCACTGGACGCTCCGCAGAGAAATACAGCGGCACAATCGGGATGTCCTCCAGATAGATGTACTGCCAGATGTCCAGCTCGGTCCAGTTTGACAGCGGAAACACCCGGATCGACTCGCCTTTGTTGACCTTGCCGTTGTAGATATTCCACAGCTCGGGACGCTGGTTCTTCGGATCCCAGCGGTGCTGGCGGTCGCGGAAGCTGTACACCCGCTCCTTGGCGCGGGATTTTTCTTCATCACGGCGCGCACCGCCAAACGCGGCATCGAAGCCATACTGGTCCAGTGCCTGCTTGAGGCCCTGGGTTTTCATGATGTCGGTGTGCTTGGCGCTGCCGTGGGTGAACGGGTTGATGTCCTGCGCCATGCCCTCGGGGTTGATGTGGGTGATCAGCTCCAGCCCATAGCGCTGCACGATCTGCTCACGGAAGGCGTACATCTCGCGGAATTTCCAGCGCGTGTCCACATGCAGCAGCGGGAACGGGGGCTTGCCGGGAAAAAATGCCTTCATGGCCAGGTGCAGCATCACGGCTGAGTCCTTGCCGATCGAGTACAGCATCACCGGATTGTCAAATTCGGCAGCGACTTCACGGATGATGTGGATGCTTTCAGCTTCGAGCTGTTTGAGATGGGTCAGTGCCTCGGTCATGGAACCACGCGCCAGCAAGTGCAGAAGAAATGGCCTGTATCATAACAGTTTTGTGGGCGGGGCAAGCCGTTGCAGGCATCAGGATTGCTGATGCCTTTTGTCATCAAAACTGATAAAAAACCACCTAGTCCATGAGTTCACCTGATGGGCATCCAGCCAGAACGGGCGATTTATTTTCCTGACTGGCCTGCTGGGTGGGGTTTTTTCCCTACAATAGCGGTTTTTGTGGGTGTGAGGTCTGGGCGATGTCAAAGGTTCCTGCGGTGCTGGCGCTGTGCCGGGCGGGTTTTGAGCCGGAATGTGCGGCAGAACTGGAGCAATGGGCAGAATCCGGCGGCTATGCCCGCTTTGAAAAAAATGCCGGGCTGGTGGTGTGGGTGGGGGCGCCGCGCGAGCGCCACTGGCCGCGTACGCAGGAGACGGTGTTTGCCCGCCAGTTGATTCCGCTGCTGTCCAGCAAGCCGCTGGCGCTGGACAGTCACCACCGCATCGATGGCCTGCTGGAAGCCCTGCAGGGTCGGCAATACAGCGCCCTGTACCTGGACCATGCCGACACCAATGAGTCGCGCAGCCTGACCCGGCTGTTCCAGCGCCTGCAGCCGCCGCTGCTGTCGGCTGCGGGCAAGGCGGGCCTGCTCGACCGCAGCGCCGCGAAACGCGCCCACCTGGTGTTTGCCGATGGTGAAACCGTCTGGCTGGGCGAAAGCCTGCCGGGACAGACCCTGAAAAGCCCGATGGGCATCCCGCGCCTGAAGATGCCGCATGACGCCCCAAGCCGCTCGGTGCTCAAGCTGGCCGAGGCCTTTGAATTTTTCATGGACCGCGAGGAGCAGGCCGAATGGCTGCGCGAGGGCCTGACGGCGGTGGATCTGGGTGCCTGCCCCGGTGGCTGGACCTGGCAGCTGGTGCAGCATGGCCTGCAGGTGACGGCGATTGACAACGGTGCCATGGACAGCCGGCTGATGGCCACGGGTCAGGTCGAGCATGTGCAGGCGGATGGATTCGTGTGGCGGCCTTCGCGGCCTGTGCACTGGCTGGTGTGCGACATGGTCGAACAGCCTGCCCGGGTGGCGGCGCTGGTGGCCGATTGGCTGGCCGACGGCGATGCCCAGCGGGCCATGTTCAACCTGAAGCTGCCGATGAAAAAACGCCTCGATGAGCTGGAGTACTGCCAGCACCTGATCGAGTCACGCCTGCAGGAGGCCGGCAAAAAAATCCGCCGCCTGGCCTTTCGCCAGCTCTATCACGACCGTGAGGAAGTCACCGGTTTTCTGGTGATTTAAGCCTTCAGCGCCGTTGCCGTGTGGCCACGGCGCGCTGTACGTCGCTGCGCAACTGGGGTACACCCGGCATTCGTCGCCCATCAAAGCGCAGGATCGGCAGTCCCGCGCTGGCCAGTGCCTTGTCCTTTTTGCGGTCGGCGCGGACCCGGTCGGGACGGTCGTGGGTCCAGTCGTCCAGCTCGATCACCACCAGCACGGTCTGGGCATCGTCATCCACCACCACAAAATCCGCACTCATGCGGTTGATGCGGTTGAGCCAGAATTTTTGCTCTGCCGCCTGATTACACTGGATCAGCCGCGACAGCTGCACCTGACTGAAAATAAAGTATTCCGGCAGGGCATCCTGTAGCCGCTCAAAAAACCGCACCTCACTGGCGGTCATCAGCGGCATCGGCTCAAAGGGCCAGACGGCCAGGTCGTCACCCCGCACCGGCGGTGCTTCAGCCGGGGCGCTGGGGCTGACCAGACGGGACAGCAGCGTGGCCAGCAGCACCACACCCAGCGCAATCAGGATGTAGGTGGTTGCCAATTCGACACCCATGCCCCCTGAATGCCCAGACTGTCATCCTTGACCAGCTTGTCACGGACCCGGCTGGCGGCTTCCTTGCTTTTTTCATCGCCGACCAGCACCCGGATGCCCTTGGTGGTGCGGCTGGTGCGGACCTTGTAGCCCTTGGCGCGCAGGCGGGCCACCATCGCGTCGGCGCTGGCCTGATCGGGGGCCATGGCAGCCTGCACGGTCCAGATGGCTGCTGGTTTGTCGGTGGGTTTGTCGGTGGGTTTGTCGGCAGATTTGTCAGCCTCCATGACCGCCCGGGCCTGGGCATCGGTCAGTCCGGCTTTTTTGGCCTCCAGCGCCTTGATCTGGGCTTCCAGGCGCTCGGCTTCCTTGCGGGCTTTTTCGGCTTTCAGACGCAGGGCTTCCTTGGCCTTGGCTTCGGCTTCGGCCTTCAGCCGGGCGTCTTTTTCGGCCTTGGCGTCGGCTTCAGCCTGCCGTTTGGCCTCCAGCGCCTGTTCCTGCCTGCGCTTTTCTTCGGCCTTGCGCTCGGCTTCGGCCTTGCGTTTGGCCTCGGCTTCGGCTTTCAGCCGGGCTTCTTTTTCGGCTTTGGCGTCGGCTTCAGCCTGCCGCCTGGCTTCCAGCGCTTCTTCGCGCTTGCGTTTTTCTTCGGCCTTGCGCTCGGCTTCGGCCTTGCGTTTGGCCTCGGCTTCGGCTTTCACCCGGTCACGCTCGTCCTGTTCGGCCTTGCGCTTGGCCGCCAGGGCTTCTTCCTGTTTGCGCTTTTCTTCGGCCTTGCGGGCAGCTTCGGCTTCCTTGCGGGCCTGTTCACGCTGGCGCTCGGTCTCTTCCTGGCGCTGGCGCTCCCGGTCGGCCAGCTGTTTTTCCAGGGCCTGACGCGAGGCCCTGGCCGCTTCGGCTTCCCGGCGTGCCTGTTCAGCCTCGACACTGGCCTGCTGGTGGGTGGCATTCAGCTCGTCCACCCGGGCCTGCACCTCTTGCTGCTTGCGCAGCAGCTCATCGCGGCGGGCCTGCAGCTGGGCCGTGGCATCGTCCTGTCCTGTGGCGGTGGCGCTGTCCTGCTGGGCGGCTTTTTCCAGCCGGGCGGCACGGGCCTGCAGGCGGGCGGCCTGCTCTTCGGCAGCGCGCCGGGCCGCACTGGCTTCAGCAGCCTGCTGCTGGGCCAGGAATTCTGCCGTGCGTGCTTCCTGCTCCTGCACCTGACGCAGGCGGGCGGCTTTTTGTTCTTCCAGCAGGCGTTTTTCGGTGTCGATGTCCATGGTCAGCGGACGCAGCACCAGCCCCTGATCTGCCGCATCGGCGGGTTTTGAGTCCAGCGGGTTGGCCACGGTGGGGGCGGCGGGTTCGGGTTTGGGCAGGCCCTGCTGGCCCTGTCCGGAAAACAGCAAGGCAGCCAGCAGACCTCCACCCGTCAGCAGAATGGCGGCACCCAGCCAGCGCTCTTTGTTGCCTTGACTCATGTTGTGTTCCCAACCCCACCCATCAGCTGATTGCTGTTTGTATCATGATGCGACGCAGACAGGGCCGGTTGCAATGCTTCGAGCACATGAAAAGACCCGCAGGCCACCACGGTTCCACCGGGCGGGCTGCAGTCCAGTGCATGGTGCAATGCCGCCTGCAGGTCAGCGTGGACCTGTACGGACTGCCCAGCCAGCGCCTGCAGCAACTGCGCCTGCGTGGCGGCGCGCGGGGTGTGCAGCTCAGCGATGTCCCAGTGGCTGACCCACGGGGCGATTTCGGCCACCACTGCGGCGATGTCCTTGTCGGCCAGCATGGAAAACACCAGCCGCACCGGCTGGCCGTCGTGCAGCAAACCGCGCGCCTGCAACTGTCGGCGCAAAAACCGCATGCCATGGGCATTGTGGGCCACGTCGCAGACCAGCGTGCGCCCCGCCAGGGACAGCACCTGCAGCCGACCGGGCAGCTGGGCGCGGCGGATGCCAGCCTCCAGCGCGGCCAGTGGCACAGGCGGCTTGCCCGCCAGCACGGCAGACACCGCCCCGGCCACGTTGACCGCCGCCAGATGCGGCAGGGGCAGACGCACCGACAGCGCCGCATTGCTGTAATCCAGTCCCTGCGCACTGGCCTGGAAACAATAGTCAACTCCGGCACGGATCAGCTGCGCCCCGAGCTGTTCGGCACGGGTCAGGATCGCCTGCGGGCAGGATTCCGGATCGGCATACACCACCGGGATGCCCGGACGCATGATGCCCGCCTTTTCAAAGGCAATCTGTTCCAGCGTGTCACCCAGCCACTCGGTGTGGTCCAGACCGATGCTGGTGATCACCGCCACATCCGGGTCGATCAGGTTCACCGCATCCAGTCGGCCACCCAGCCCGACTTCCAGTACCCAGACCTGACAGCCCTGTGCACGGAACACCCACCAGGCCGCCAGCGTGGTCGATTCAAAAAACGACAGCGACACCCCGCACTGTTGTCGGGCCTGCTCCACAGCCGCCAGCGCAGCGATGATCTGTGCATCATCCGCTTCGGCCCCCTGCACCCGGATGCGCTCGTTGAAGCGGTAGACGTGTGGCGACTGGTACAGACCGACCCGGTACCCGGCGGCTTCATACATGCACGCCAGCGTCATGGTGGTCGAACCCTTGCCATTGGTACCCGCCACCGTGACCACATGGGCCTGCGGGTGCAGCAGGTCCAGCGCCTGCGCCACGGGCCGCAGCCGCGCCAGCCCGAGATCAATCGCGGTCACGTGGATCTGGCCCAGATAGGCCAGCCACTGCGCCAGCGTGGCGCCTGCCCCCGGCGCGGCCATGGCAGCGCACCCACTCATGGCAGGTTCATCAGCTTGCGCAGCAGCCGCTCGATGGTTTCGCGCAGGCCGTGACGGTGCACGATCTGGTCAATCACCCCGTGCTCAAGCAGGAACTCCGCCCGCTGGAACGGCTCCGCCAGGGTTTCCCGCACGGTCTGTTCGATCACCCGCTTGCCGGCAAAGCCAATCATCGCCTTGGGTTCGGCCAGATGGATGTCCCCCAGCATGGCCAGCGACGCGGTCACCCCGCCATACACCGGATGGGTCAGCACCACCACATAAGGCAATCCCGCCTGATGCAGGCGCTCAATCGCGGCGGCCGTACGCGCCATCTGCATCAGCGACAGCAGGCCTTCCTGCATGCGGGCGCCCCCCGAGGCGGCAAAGCACACCAGCGGCATTTGCTGGTCGAGCGCGGTCTCGCAGGCACGGACGAAGCGGTCGCCCACCACACTGCCCATCGACCCGCCCATGAAATCAAACTCAAACGCACAGGCCACCAGCGCCAGCCCGCCAACGCGCCCCTGCATCACGATCAGCGCCTCGGTCTCGCCAGTCTGCTGCTGGGCACGGGCAATGCGCTGGGGATAGGGCTGGCTGTCCACAAAATGCAGCGGATCGGTACTGACCAGCTCCTGACCGATTTCCTGCTCGATCTGGTCAAAAAAACTGTGTAGCCGGTCGCGGGCACGCATTTTCAGGTGTTCATCGCAATGCGGGCACACATACAGGTTAAAGGCCATGGCCGTGCGCGTGGTGACGGCGTGGCACTCCGGGCACTCGATCACCGGCTCGGTCTGCAGCGCGACACGGGCTTCGGGGTTTTCCCGCACGGCGATGCCGGGCACGGGCCGGTCCAGCCAGTGCTCGGCGGGCTGGATCACCAGCGGGGCCAGCGGCGGCTTGTCGCCACTCATGCCAGCTCGTCCAGCGCGGTGCGCAGCTCGGTGATTTTTTCCAGCAGCACGGTCCGCGCCTGCGCAAACGGCAGCTCACCAAACGGCTTGACCAGCGCAGTCCCCACGATCACCCCATCGGCCAGCCGACCCACCGCCTGGGCACTGGCACGGTCGCGGATGCCAAACCCCACCCCGATCGGCAAATCAGTGCGCGTGCGCAGTGTGGCAATGCGCCCGGCCACTTCGTCGGTGTTCAGCGCCGCCGAGCCGGTCACGCCCTTGAGGGAGACGTAATACACATAGCCACGTGCGGCCTTGAGCACCTGCTCGATGCGGTGCGGGGTGCTGGTCGGGGCCAGCAGAAAAATCGGGTCCAGGCCATGCTGCGCCAGGACCGCATCCAGGGCTTCAGCCTCATCCGGGGGCAGGTCCACCAGCAGCAGGCCATCCACCCCGGCCGCAGCCGCCTCACGGGCAAAGCGCTCATAGCCGATGATCTCCACCGGATTCAGATAGCCCATCAGCACCACCGGCGTGGTCTGGTTGGTCTGGCGGAATTCGGCCACCATGCCCAGCACATCCAGCGTGCTGGTGCCGGCGGCCAGCGCCCGCTCCGCCGCCAGCGCAATCACCGGCCCATCGGCCATCGGGTCCGAAAACGGCAGGCCCAGCTCAATCAGGTCGGCCCCGGCGGACACCAGATCGTGCATCAGGCCCACCGTGGCCGACGGCACGGGATCACCGGCCATCAGGTAGGGAATCAGGGCTTTGCGCTGGCGCTGGGCCAGGCCTTCAAAACATTGCGCAATTCGCGACATGAACGTGTACTCAATCCACAGGGGCAGACATCCCCGGCGCGTCAGACGGTCCGGAGCATGCACCAGAAAAACCACAAACCTGCCGGATTGTAGCGCGATCCCCGGCCGCAATGCAGCGGAAAATCACCGCTTTTCTGCGGGCTTTTTTCCGGGTGCTCACCAGCGGGCAAAATGATGCTCGATCAGCGCTGGCAACTGGTGCAGGGTGTAGCAATGCCCCTCCACCACCACCTGACCACTGACCTGACTGACCCACTGGTGAAAATGACTGCCCACCACCCCCAGATTCAGCGATTCACGGCGGCACCAGCCGGTCTGCCCTTCGAGCATCACCTGCCCATCGGCACTGCGCATGGCCCAGCGGTCCTCCCCCAAGGCCGTGAACAGCACCGGCGGCAGCTCATACACCTGCCCGTTGATCCACAGGGCGTTTTCGGTGCCAAAGCTGTCATTGACCCCCTGGGCCAGATTCAGGCCCAGCCGGGTGCCGTCGGCCAGTCGCCCGGACAGGCTCAGCCAGTTCCACGCGGTTTCCCGGCGCAAAAACCCACAACTGTCATCGGTGGAACCCAGCCAGTCCGGCCCCAGCACATGGCGCTGGCCCTGGCCGTCCACCCAGAAGCCGCTGACCGGTACGGTGGTGTATTTCTGGGTGTAGGTCCAGCCGGTGGCACCGGTGGGACTGCACAGGCTCAGCGGCTGCACCTGGCCAATCTGCAGGCTGACCTGCAGGCGCAGCTGGCCTTTTTGCAGCACCTCCAGCGTGCGCACCGCCGCATGGGCCGCGCTGAGACGCACCTCCAGCCCCAGCCCTTTCCAGTGGGCCGCCTCCAGCGGTTGCGCCTGCAAGCCCATGCCGATGCGCTGCAGCCCGGTGGGCAGGGTCAGGCTGACCTCCTCGCCCTCGGCCTGAGCGTGCGGTTTGATGTAAAAAAAAGCATGCTGCCCCCAGGCCAGGTCGGCCAGCGCCACGCCGATCATGGCGTCGGGCCCGGTGAGGCCGATGAACATGAACTGCTTGAAGCCCAGCCGCTTGCGCAGGCCAGTCACCGACTGGCCAAACGGGGTCTGGGCGGCAAAATCCTGCCAGTTGATCTGGCCGGGAATCTGTTCAAAGCGTCCATAACGGGGCTGCCCGTTGACGATCAAGGCTTGAGTCACCACGCTGTCCTGGCTCCGGTGTTCCTGTTCCTGCTGGATTGATGACACCTTGGCCGGGCGGCTGCAATGGCAAAACCCGTCCTTTTGACCGGTGAGTGCTGTTTTTTTCAGCGGTTGAAAGGCGCCGCGCCGATCAGCCGATCAACTGGGCACGCAACCGGGTCAGCTCATCGCGCAGCCGGGCGGCTTCCTCGAATTTCAGCTCGCGCGCACTGGCGTGCATGGCCGCCTCCACCGATTTGATGTGTTTGGCCAGCAGCTTCGGATCGCGCAGGATCTGTTCATCCAGATCCATCGGCGCGGCTTTGTACACGGTGTTGTCGGTGATCAGGTCCTCGACTTTTTCACCGGTGTCGATCTCCTTAATGACCTGCCGCACCGCACTGCGCGGGGTGATGCCGTGCTGCTGGTTGAACTCGATCTGCTTGCGGCGGCGGCGCTCGGTTTCGTCGATCGCGCGCTGCATGGATGGGGTGATGCTGTCGGCATACAGGATGGCCTTGCCATTCAGGTGCCGTGCGGCCCGGCCAATGGTCTGGATCAGCGCCCGGTCCGAACGCAAAAACCCCTCCTTGTCGGCATCCAGAATCGCCACCAGCGACACCTCGGGCATGTCTAGCCCTTCGCGCAGCAGGTTGATGCCCACCAGCACATCAAACACGCCGGTGCGCAGCTCGTGGATGATTTTCACCCGCTCCACCGTGTCGATGTCCGAGTGCAGATAAGCGACTTTGATGCCGTATTCCTTCAGATAACTGGTCAGGTCTTCGGCCATGCGCTTGGTCAGGGTGGTCACCAGCACGCGCTCATTGAGTTTGCGGCGCTGGTTGATTTCGCCCAGCACATCGTCCACCTGGGTCAGCACCGGGCGGATTTCCAGTTC
>JBPOIS010000163.1:0-12108 GCA_052034295.1 Pseudomonadota bacterium | reverse complement strand
ACTGGTTTGCCGGGGTGCGTGCGGTGGGCATCACGGCTGGGGCTTCGGCCCCGGAGATTCTGATCCAGCAGGTGATTGCCCAGCTGTGTGAGTGGGGCGGGACGCCGCCCCAGGAGCTGTCTGGCCGGCCGGAAAACATCACCTTCTCACTGCCCCGGGAGCTGCGGGTGACCGACGGCATGGCGGGCGAGGGTTAAAGCTGTTCTGGTTCGCGTTTTTTGCGGGCCAAAAGGGCTTAAACAGAGATCTTGATCACACACATTGCCATTAATCCGTGGCTGGCTGGCGATGGTCGGCTGGCAGTGGTGTGACTGCATGCAATTTCTTATGGTAAGGAAACGTCACTACCTGTTTCATGGAAGGGTGCCCATGTCTGAATCAGCATTTTCTCGACTGCGTCCTGCACAGCGGGGGTTTACCCTGGTCGAGCTGCTGGTCACCCTGTCTGTGCTGGCCATCCTGTCGGCGCTGGCGCTGCCCTCCATGCAGAATGCCATGTCCAACCAGCGTCTGGTGAGCGGGGCCTACCAGCTGAAAAACATCCTGGATGAGGCGCGTGGCGAGGCCGCCCGGCGGCGCATTCCTGTACAGTTGTGGTCGGCCTATCCGTCGACTTCCGACAGTCCGTTCAATGGCCGCAAGAACAGCACCCTGGTCAGTCCAACGGCGGACACTGTGCCCACCGAGATCAGCAGCCAGAAGCCCAGCTGGTACCTGTATGCCCCGGACCAGACCGCCGCCACGGCCAGCAAGTTTCCCCAGTACCTGAGCATTTCTGACAACGTGCAGATCACCACCTCGCTGACCGCAGCCCAGGGCAGGGCCATCCGCTTTGTGCCCTATGGCCCCATCACCCAGGTGGATGTGAGTGCCACCTCCAACGGCACCCCGCTGCCAGTGGTGGTGTTCCGGGTCTGTGACCGCAAGCTGTCCGGGGAACCGGGCTACACCGTCGTGCTCAATCAAAACGGCATTGCCCGTGTCGAAAAAGGCCCCATCGCTGTGCCTGCAGACACCACCAGTACAGGAGCCCAGGCATGCGCATGACATCCCAGACCGGTGTGGGCCTGATGGAAGTGCTGGTGGCCATGCTGCTGCTGGCGCTGGCGGTGATGGGCTTTTCCGCCCTGCAGGTGCGTTCGGTGGCAGCCACCAACGAAAGCGCGAACCGTACCCTCGGCCTGTCGCTGATCCGCTCCGTGGCCGAAGAAATGCGCGTCAATGCAGCCGGCAGTGCAGATTTTGTCACCGCCCTGAATGCCGGTACACCCGCGACCAAGACCTGTCTGGGCACGGTCACCACGGCACCGGTGTACTGCACGCCCCAGGAAGCAGCCATTTACACGGCGGCCCAGCTGGACACCAATGCCACCAAAAACGGCATGAACCTCCAAGTGGTCAACTGTCCCGGCGTGGTACAGACCCGGCAGTGCATCATTGCCGCCTGGGACAAGACCTCGGCCACAGTGGGCAGTGACGCCGACAAAGCCTGCATTGACAGCAGCACCAACAAATACTTCCGCAAGGCCACTTGTTTGATGGCGGAGGCCTACTGACATGACGTCCTCCCTGAATGCCCAGCGTGGCATGACCCTGATTGAGCTGATGGTGGCCCTGCTGCTGGGGCTGCTGCTGACCGCTGCCGCGGTCCAGTTGCTGGTCACCGGCCAGATCACCTACAACCTGCAGAAAAGCAGTGCCGAAGTGCAGGACAATGGCCTGTTTGGCATGGAAGTGCTCAACCGCAGCATGCGCCTGGCCAACTACAACAACCGCACTGCCCTGATCAATGATGAAATCCCATGGGGTGGAGTGGTGCTCTCTTCGGATGTGGATGATGATCCGGCCAAAGGTGACCTGCCACGCAACCTGGAGGCCGTCACCACCAATGGCACGGCCAAGAATTACATTCCTGCGGCACTCCTGAGCCGCGGCAACGGCATGACCGCCGGGACCGGCAACCAGTGGACCGGGGCCTCCAACGTGGTGCTGAGCAGCGGCACGTCGGTGGCCAGCGACCAGCTGGTGGTGCAATACACTGCCCCTGAAGACATGTACGACTGTGAGGGCAACCGGGCGCTGGGTCCCCGCACCGCCAGCATCACCGAAAACGGCACCACGGTCAGTCGGCGCATTCCAGGCGACACTGTGGTGGAGCGCTATTTCCTGCGGCAGGACAATGTCAAGAATGCCAGTGAGCCCAATGCACCGCTGGCGCTGGCCTGCGATGCCAGCCGCTATCATCTGAATGATCAGGTCCGGGTGATTGCCAACACGGTGATCATGGGCAATCCCTCGGACGGCGGGACCGCCATTCCCTATGGGGATGCCGGTCAGGTGATCATGAACCGGGTCGACCAGTTCCACGTCCTGCTGGGGGTGCAGCCCCCCCAGGTCGGCGACAACCGCATGCTGTTCTACACCCTGGATAACTACATGAAACTGACGGCACCACGGCCCCGGGTTGTGGCCCTGAAGGTGGCCGTGCTGGCGCGCTCCAGCTCCAATTCGCGCAACAAACAGGTGGACAACAGTCAGGTCTTTGAACTGCTCGACCAGCAGGTCAAGGTCAAGCCAGCCAGCAATGACTACTATGTGCGTCAGGTGTACACCAGCACGGTGGCCCTGCGCAACGCCATGGGGGATCGCTCATGAAAAACCAAGCCGGCTCTGCACTGATCATGGTGCTGATGATCTTGCTGGTGATCACAGTGGTGGGGATCATGGCCATCCGCAGTGGCCTGACCAGCCTGAACATCGCCACCAACGCGCAGATCAATTCCCTGCTGTTCCAGACCTCGGACGCGGCCTACCGGGAGTTTGAGCGGGTGTTCGCACTGGGCAAGGGGGGAGCCATCTCCGGGATTGGCTATGCCACCCTGGCCGGCAATCAGGGCAAGGAAGTCAATTTCTGTTTCCGGCCCAAGAGCAATGACCTGCTGGCCGGGAACATTTTCAAGAGCACCATTCTGGTGGCAGGGACCACCGATGATGCCGCCATGGAGGGGTCAGATGGCGGCGGGCTGTGTGACCTGACCGCCAGCACGGACTTCATCAGTGGCCGGGATGCGGTCATGACCCAGCTGACCGTGGTGATGCCGCTGGACAAGGCAGCCGAGTCGCGGCCGTTTGACCTGGCCCCCAAAAAGACCTCCACCATCACCGCCAAGATTGAAGATGTGAAGCGGGTGCGGGTGTTTGCCACCTCGATCCTGCCGGGGCTGGCCAATTCGGACCTGACCACCGTGCAGAATGCCTGCATGAAAAAACGCATCATCGACGACCTGGATGTGGAAAAGTCCAGCAAGGAAACCCTGCCGGACTGCCTGGCCCGCTATGGCATTCCCTACAAGAGCCAGGTGCATGAGTATCAGCTGACCACGCTGATCACCCAGTCCACCATCAGCTAATCCTCGGGAGAACAATCATGGACGCCCTGAAGTATCAAAAAGCCCCATTGGCCCTGATGATCAGCACGCTGATGTGGACGCCAATGACCGATGCCAGTGACATCGAGATCTACAAGCAGGCCGAGCAGGGCCAGACCACCCTCGTGCTGATGCTGGACACCTCGGGGAGTATGGGATACGGCTCGGGCTACAGCAACACCTCGATGAGTATTGAGGACGATTACGGGGTCTGCAAGGGCAGTACGTCGAACGTCACATCGGTCTCATCAGGCACCACGCCCGCCTACAACCGCTACTACTGTCCGGTGAAGGCCTCCGCCGCCAGTACTGCCGTCAAGAATCCCAATACAGGTTGCGAAAAGCAGAGCAATGGCAGTTACCGCTGCTACGACCGCCTGACCCGTCTGAAGGATGCGCTGTTCCGGCTGATGGACGATGCCAGCATCAAGGATGCCTACATCGGTCTGGGCAATTTCTCGGCCCAAGGCGATGGCAAAACCGGCCAGATGCTAGTGGCGGCCAAGCAGATGGGTGCCTTGGGCAGTGCCCAGCGCACCGCCATCAAAACGGCTGCAGTCGGCCTGAACGCCAGCAATGGTACACCTTCTGCACCGGCCTATGCCGAAGCGGCGGCATACCTGATGGGTACAGCGACGGGATCCACGGGTGGCATGAAATATGCCAAAAGCAACACCGACATCATCCAGAATGGCAAATATGTCTCGCCCCTGCCTGCCAACAACAAGACCTGTTCCGGACAGGGCATTTACTTCCTGACCGACGGCTTCCCCAACAGCAGCAGCAACAGTGCTGCGCAGACCATCATGGCCAAGGCCAATTCACCCAAGGCATTCAGCTGTGGCAGTGGCGGCCTGCCCAGCACCACCTCGGCTTCAGCCTGGGAATGTATCGGCCAGTTTGCCCAGATGCTCAACAGCACCAACAACGCCTACGGTGCCAGGATCAAAACGGCGGTGGTGGGCTTTGGTAGCGACATGGCAGGTATTTCCAAAAATGCCGATGCAACCTACAACTGTACAAGCTATACAGGCTCCCCAGCCGACCCCAAAAACGCCTGTCTATGGGGCAACAAGGGCAGTGGGTATGGCGAGGGCGGGTTCTATCTGGGCAGTAACCCGCAGGATGTGGTGGACAGCATCAAGAAATTTGTGGAGGACCTGACCGTTGCCATCCCGTCCACCTCCACCGGCTCGATCGTGATTCCCCAGGACCAGCTGAACAGCAGTGCCCTGCAGCCGTTTGGCTATCTGTCAGCGCTGGACCCCCAGCCCGGCACCAGCCTGCTGATCTGGCAAGGCAACGTCAAGCGCTACCAGATTTCTGAAGGAACGGTCAAAGACACCGCGGGCAATCTGGTGTTCAACAGCACGGGCGGCTTCAACGACACCACCGACTACTGGAACACCAGTGGCCAGAGCGATCAGGGCACCACGGTCAATGGCGGCATGTACAGCCAGATTCCGGTGCCCACCACCACCTCGCCCAGCACCAGCCGCCCGCTGTACATCAACAGTGTCGACAGTGCCGGGACCCTGACCACGGTCAATCTGGCCGCCCTGCAGGTCGGTGGAGCGCTGGCTTCGTGGAATGATAATCGCCGCATCCGCCTCGCCAATGCCCTGGGCTATGGGGCCGATGCGGACACCGCGCTGCTGGCCAAGCTCAATGATTCCAGCAAACCGGTGCCCACCCTGACCGGTGTGCCGTACCGGGTGCTGGGCGGCATTGTCCACGCCACCCCGCAGCTGCTCACCTATCAGGGCTCAGGCGACCCTGATCCGACCAAGATTGACCCCAACCGCAAGGACTATGTGATGTCGGGCAGCATGGACGGTGTGCTGCACATCGTCGATGCCAAGACCGGGGTCGAGGCCATGAGCTTCCTGCCGCGTGAACTGCTGGACCTGCAGGGCGATGCCCTGAAAAAGGATGCCACGGGCACCGACCTGGACTATGGTGTGGACGCCCCCTGGGCAGTCGACACCACCTATGAACTGGACCGCAGTGGGCAGCTGTTCAAGGCCAAAACCATGAACATCTATGGCGGGCTGCGCATGGGCAGTGGCGACACCAGCCTGACCACCACCGTGGCCAAGGCCGCGCGCAGCTACTATGGTCTGGATGTCCTCGACCTGAGCAACCCCAAACTGCTGTTCCGCATCGGCGCGGACCAGACCGGCTTTGGCCGCATGGGCCAGACCTGGGCCAAGCCAACCCTCACCGAGATCCGCTACAAGGGCAAACGCACCAAGGTGATGATCGTACCCGGCGGCTATGACCTGCAGTTTGAGGATCCCACCTTTACCCCCGGCAGCAACACCCTGGGCAATGCAGTGTACATCGTCGATGCCAGCAACGGCACGCTGCTGTGGTCCACCAGTGCCTCGGGGGCCAGCCTGAACAACACCAACCTGAAGTACAGCATCACCGGGCGGGTCAGTACCCTGGACCGCGATGCCGATGGACTGGCCGATCACCTGTATTTCGCCGATCTGGGTGGGCAGGTGTTCCGGGTCGACGTGGACAATGACAACCAGGTGAGCACCACCTCGACGGCGCCGCTGGCCAAGCGGGTGGTTCGGCTGGCCGATCTGGGCGACAGCAAGACCGGCATCGAAAAGCCCCGGTTCTATGAAGCCCCGACCGTCACGGTCCACGACGTGGGTGCAGAACGGTTCATTCTGGTCAACGTGGCCTCCGGGGACCGCAGCAGCCCGCTGGATGTGATTGACACCACCAAGGGCGGCCAGGGCAAGACCCGTTCGGCGGACAATGCGGTGTACGGCATCATCGACCGCGATGTTGCCCGGACCGACCTGTACACCATGGCTGACAGCAGCCTGCAAACCAAAGACCTGAAGCTGGCCAGTCTGCTGGCCAACCCCAAGACCAGCGGCAAAACCCAGGGCGACATGCTGGGGGCCGCACGGACGGGCCGTTTTGAAGGGTGGTACTATCCACTGGCGGGCACCATCAAGGGCTCACTGAAGGGCTATGGCGAAATGATCGCCATCAACGGTGACCTGTATGCGAACGTGTACAACCCGGAAGTGCAGGCCACCAACAATGACTGCTCGGCCCAGGTGGTGGGCGAAACCGTGGTACGCCGCTATTGCCTGCCGTTTGGGCTGGACAATGGCAGCTCCTGCACTGTCCCGGCCGAAGGCTACTATGGCTTCCGTCTGGGCAAGGGCATGCTGGAGGCCAGCCTGGGCCCCACGGTTTCTGTTGGCAAAATCAACCCGGAAACCCGCCAGCTGATTTTCCAGGACCCGAACCGCAAACAGGACGACAAGGGTACCCCCGGACAATTGCGTCAGTTCAGCACGCCCAAGGGACTGGTGAGCACCCGCTGGTTTGAACGTCAACCCAAAGTGAGCCGGCCCAGCAAATGATCACTCAGGCAGGCAGGGATCAGGCAGGCTTTACCCTGATCGAAATGATGACGGTGGTGGCGATGATCGCAGTACTGGCGGCCATGGCCCTGCCCAGCTACACCCAGTATGTGCGGCGTGGTGCAGCCGATGAAGCCCGCTCCAGCATGCTGGGGCTGGCCGAGGACCTGCAGCGGTTTCAGTCCAAGAATTTTACCTTCAAGGGTTATGTGCCGCTGCAGGGCTACAGCAATGCCAACAAGGAAATCTACCTGCCCCAGGGCAGTACCCTGACCGATTACCGCTACAAGCTGACCCTGCTGGATGGCAGTGACTGGGCCTCCACCCTGCCGGGTACCGCCAAGGGACAAAGCTGGGTGCTGATTGCCGAACCCAACCCCAGCCACCAGGTACTCAAGAGTGGCAATAAAGTGGTGCTGACCAGTTATGGGCTGCGCTGCCAGACGGTGGGCAGTGTGGACTACGCCAACAAGAACTGTGGAACCTCCGGAGAGACCTGGTGATGAAATCAGGGCAGGGCTTTACCATTCTTGAACTGTCCATCGTGCTGATGATCATTGGCCTGCTGGCGGTGTTTGCCTATCCCACCTACGTGGAGTCGATC
Organism: Pseudomonadota bacterium; assembly: GCA_052034295.1. GTDB lineage: Bacteria > Pseudomonadota > Gammaproteobacteria > Pseudomonadales > Moraxellaceae > JBPOIS01. The sequence goes on along the minus strand of JBPOIS010000163.1, from coordinate 4,678 downwards.
CAGCGCGGCAACCGCAATGACGTGCAGGCCGCCATGACCCAGATTGCCCAGCGGCTGGAAACCTGGAAAAACACCAACCACGGCTATGGCGGACTCACCGCCTCCATGCTCACCAACGCCAACATCTATGGCAGTACCAGTTTTCCCGCTTCAGGCACTGCCCTGTATACCCTCGCCCTGGTACCCCAGGATGGCAATGGCGATGGCGGCATGGACGGCTGGGTGTTGACGGCGACACCCATTGCCGGCAAGCGTCAGGACAACAACGGCATCGTCGTGCTCAACGACCAGGGCCAGCGCTGCTGGGACAAGGGGTCTGCATCGGCCTGCACCCCTTCGGCCACCACCATCTGGGCAACAAAATAACCGCCACCCTGACTGGCTTTTGGCCAAAAAAAAGGCTAGAATGCGGCCCCTCAAAGGGGTCTGTGGCCATGCCGATGGGCGGTGTGTGCGGTGGATCCGTAAGAATCATAAGGTGTTTGGCATGGTCGTTATTCGTCTGGCCCGTGGTGGCGCCAAAAAGCGTCCGTTTTATCAAATCGTCGTGACCGACAGCCGCAATGGTCGCGATGGCCGCTTCATCGAGCAGATCGGTTTTTTCAACCCGACCGCACAGGGTCAGGCTGAAAAATTCCGTCTGGATCTGGCCAAATACAACCAATGGGTACAAACCGGTGCCCAGGCCTCCGAGCGCGTGGCTGCACTCGCCAAGGCCGCAGCCAAGGCTGCCGTCTGAATCCCCGGTTCTGTGTGCTGCTGAATGAGCCTTCCCGCCGCTGCACCCACTGACCTGATCAAGGTCGGTCAGTTGCGTGCTGCCTACGGCATTCAGGGCTGGCTGTGGGTGTATTCTGACACTGACCCCATGACCAACCTGTTTGAGTACCAGCCGTGGTGGATCAACACCGCCACAGGCTGGCAAACCGTGCAGGTGCGCCGCTGGCGTACCCAGGGCAAGGGGCTGGTGGTGCGGCTGCAGGGCGTGGAAGACCGCAGCGCGGCGGAGCGTTTCACCGGGGTGGAGCTGTTCGTGTCGCGCTCGATCCTGCCGGCCGCCGGGACCGATGAATACTACTGGTCTGACCTGATGGGACTGTCGGTGTTTGGACAGGCTGATGCCGCAGGCCAGCGCCCCCTGCTGGGGGTGGTGAAGGAACTGTTTGAAACCGGCGCCAACGATGTGATTGTGGTGGCCCCGTGTGCAGGCAGTGTGGATCAGGAAGAACGCTGGCTGCCCTGGCATGCCTCGGTGGTGGAGCAGATTGATCTGCCTGGATGCTGCATGCAGGTGAACTGGGCGGCCGATGACTGAAGCATCGCCAGGCACGGCCAGTCCAGCACCGGCCCTGCGCTGGTTTGCAGTGATCACGCTGTTTCCGGAGATGTTTGCCGCGTTGCGTGACCATGGTGTCTGTGGCCGGGCCCTGGCCCGTCAGCAGGCCAGCCTGCTGTGCATCAACCCGCGTGATTTCACCGAAGACAATTACCGCCGGATCGATGACCGCCCGTTTGGGGGGGGACCCGGCATGGTGATGATGGCCGAGCCGCTGGCCCGGGCCATCCGCCACGCCCGGGGTCAGGCCGTCGCCGCAGGCTGTCAGCGTCCGCTGGTGGTGTACCTGTCCCCACAGGGGCAGACCTTCCGTGAAGCGGCGGTGGCTGGGTTTCAGGCCCATGATGCACTGATTTTGCTGTGTGGTCGCTATGAAGGCGTGGATGAACGCCTTTTGGCCCATTACGTCGATCAGGAATGGTCGATCGGTGATTACGTGCTGACGGGCGGCGAGCTGCCTGCCATGGTGATGATGGACAGCCTGATCCGGCGGATTCCGGCGGTGATGGGCGATGACCAGTCGGCTGAGCAGGATTCCTTTGTGGATGGCCTGCTGGACTGTCCGCACTACACCCGCCCCGAGGTGTTCGAGGGGCAGGAAGTGCCCGCAGTGCTGCGCAGCGGCCACCATGCCGCGATTGCCCAGTGGCGCTTTGTGCAGCGTTACCAGCGCACGCAGCAGCGCCGCCCTGATCTGGTGGCACAATTTGTGTTGAGCCGGCAGCAACGGCGCTGGCTCGAACAGGCATCTTCAGAAGCCGATGCCCAAAACCGGGCTTCTGCTGTGGCCGATCCGTCGGCACAGTCGTAAACGTCCCTGACCCGGCGCGGTGTCGTGGTTCAGGGGTAAAACGTCACGGGTGACATGCGCATGAGCCTCTGTCCCCAGCTGTCCCGAGGCCCAGAGCCCGGTGGCGGCATGCTTGGAGTTGTTGTCATGAGTGGCAAGCATCCTCTGGTTCAGGCTGTAGAACAGTCGCAACTGAAAACCGACCTGCCGGCATTTGCCCCCGGTGACACCGTGGTGGTGCAGGTCAAAGTGAAGGAAGGTGACCGTGAGCGTCTGCAGGCGTTCGAAGGTGTGGTCATCGCCATCAAAAACCGTGGCCTGAACTCGGCCTTCACCGTGCGCAAGATGTCCAGCGGTGTGGGTGTGGAGCGGGTGTTCCAGACCCATTCCCCGATCGTCGCCAGCATCACCGTGAAACGCCGTGGTGACGTGCGCCGTGCCAAGCTGTACTACCTGCGTGACCGCACCGGCAAGTCCGCGCGTATCCGCGAAAAGCTGGCCGCCCGCAAGCCCGCAGCAGCCCAGAAGGCTGCTGACTAAGCGGTCTCGGTCTGTCAAAAAAAGCGCTCCAGCCGGGGCGCTTTTTTTATGGGATTGTTTGTAAAAACTGGTCCACGGCTGCCGTGTAGGGACCCGGCTGACCCAGTTCGGCATTGATGGCCCGGTGTGACAGGGCCACGGGCAACAGGGTGGCCGTACTGCCGAATTGCCGTGCCGCCTGAACAAAGGCCGCCGCCTGCGCACAGGGCTGGTCCGGGCGCTGGGTCGAACACACCGCCAGAAAGGGCCGCAGCGGCTGGTGCAGCTGCTGCTGGGGGGACAATGATGGCCAGTGGATGGGCTGCGTGCCAAAAGCCTGATCATACAGGGGCAAGTGACGGCCCTGCATCAGACTGGGTACATCATAGGCGGCACTGTCCAGTGCCACCGTGGCCCGCCACGGCGCGGGCTGCGGGTGCAGCCACTGGGGGGCCGTGGCCAGCAGCGTGACCAGATGAGCCCCGGCAGAGTGTCCCATCAGCACCAGTCGCTGGGGATCGCCGCCCCAGCGCGGGGCCTGCTGCTGGATCTGCACCAGTGCCGTGGCCAGATCGCCGGCCTGTTGGGCCACCGTGGCGGCGGGCAACAATCGGTAATTGACCGACACCACCAGCCAGCCCTGTTGCTGGCCCCAGTGCGCCTGTTTGGCGGCCACCACCGCCCGGCTGTCCTTGTCGCCAGTGCGCCAGCCGCCGCCATGCACCAGCACCAGCATCGGTGCTTTCACCGCAGGGGCAAGGTCAGGGGAGGGAGGTGGGTACACATCCATGCACTGGCGGGGGTCCGGCCCATAGGCCACCGACCGGGCCGGGGGCAGGCGGGCCAGGGGCCAGGCACTGGCCACCACGGGGATCAGCAGCACCAGCCCCCACACACGGGAAACAATCGGCCCGTTCATGATTTGTTTTCCACACGATCCATCCGGGCAGCATAGCAGGACAAAACCCGGATGGGTGATGCCCAGGCCCTGCGGCACGCAGGCCAGACGTTCTGGCCCCAAAAACCTGCGGCCCGGTGCGGCAGAACTGCAAAAAAACGCTGCATTGCCATCGCCAACGCGGCACAATCAGCCGATGTTTTTCAGTGGGTGTGGCGATGCAGAGCCTGACGCAGGCCCGACAGGGCATTGAGGCTGATCTGGAGCAACTGTTGGCGGGGGTGGCGCTGCCCGAGCCCCTGCAGGGGGCGGTGCGTCATGCAGTCCTGCTGGGCGGCAAGCGCGTCCGCCCGGCGCTGGTGTATGCCACCCAGCTCGCCTGTGGGGCCGGGGCCGTGGATGCAGCAGGCCGCCGTGCGGCCATGGCGGTCGAGCTGATCCATTGCTATTCGCTGGTGCACGACGACCTGCCGTGCATGGATGATGATGCCCTGCGGCGCGGGCAGCCCACCTGCCATGTTGTGTATGGGGAGGCCACCGCCCTGCTGGCGGCCGATGTGCTGCAGTCGCTGGCCTTTGAAGTGCTCACTGGGGTGTATCCGCTGTCGGGCCAGCCTGTGGGGGCTGAAGGCGCAGAGGATTGGGCGGTGCAGCGCGATCAGGTGTATTTGCTCAGCCAGCGTGCCAGCCAGATGGTGGCCGGGCAGGTGCTGGATTTGCAGGCGGAAGGCCAGCGGGTGGATGAATGGGCTTTGGCGCAGATTCACCGCCACAAGACCGGTGCCCTGATTGAGGCCGCCGTGCTGATGGGGGCGCGGGCCGCCGGGCAGGGGCTGGCGTCGGTGGCGCAGCGGCTGTTGTCGCAGTTTGCCCAGGCGCTGGGGCTGGCCTTTCAGGTGCAGGACGACATTCTGGATGTGACCGCCAGCACCGAGCAGCTCGGCAAGCCTGCTGGTTCGGATGAAAAACTGCAAAAATCCACTTATCCGGCGCTGTTGGGGCTGGAGGGCGCGCGCCAGCGGGCGGTCGCTTTGCACGGGCAGGCACTGGAGGCGCTGACGGCGCTGGAGCAACACACGGGGCAGCCCGCCACGCTGCTGCGGGAGCTGGTGGCGTTTTTGCTGGTGCGGCAGTC
>JBPOIS010000107.1:0-14188 GCA_052034295.1 Pseudomonadota bacterium | reverse complement strand
AGCCATGGAACCTGGGCGTCCTCTGGAGTTTGACCTGATGCTCAATGGCTCATGGGTGGTGCCCACGGATGCGCCTTACTCGCCACAGGCTGCCAGCAGCGCCATTGATCATCCGGATCAGGTGAGGATTGAATACGTCCCCCGTCCCGCCAGGATCGATTTCAATAAATATCCAATGGTCGATCAACCGATTAAACCGTATCATGATTATGATGACTTGGGTTTGAGCTGCATGGTTTATTTGGACAGGTCGGATCAACGAGGGGATCAATACGTCCAGTGCCATGCTTCATCAGCCAGAACTGTCTATAGCTGGGTGTCCATGCGTTTTTATGACTCCATGTCGCATACGCAAATGCACATCCGTAAAAAAATCAATGGGGTAGAAAGTGAGATTCAAATGACCATTGGCCGATCCAACTTACCACAGTGGCAGCAAACGGCAGCCAAGGCCTGGCAGCTGATTGATTTGTGGAATGTCGCCCCTGGTCGCAAACAGTTTTGAGGAAGTTAAAATGGCTATTAAAATGAGTGATGATCAGTTTAAATTTTTTAAGGAAATAGTAAAACCTAATAGTGGATCTGCGCCAAATTACCCTGCTGCCTATCGTTATATTGCTGATAACTTTGGCAATCAGATGCCTGCGGCACATTCGGTTGATCACACCCACCGCCGCTCAGGCCGGTCCGTCATCCGGCACAGCAGTTCATAGCCAATCGTGCCACAGCAGGCCGCCACCGCATCGACACTGACCGCATCGCCCCACAGCTCCACCTCCGCATCCAGCGGCGGCACGAACGACAGGTCGGTCAGGTCCACCATCAGCATGTCCATGCTCACCCGGCCCACCACCGGCACCGGCTGCCCCGCCAGCAGGGCCACAGCACCCTGCACCGTGCGCGGATAGCCATCCCCGTAGCCGATCGCCACAATGCCGATCCGGCTCGGTCGCCGGGCCACCCAGCGCGAACCATAACCCACCGCCGCCCCCACCGGCAGTTCATGCACGGCCATCAGCGGCGCGGTCACCCGCATCACCGGCTGCAGGTTCAGCGCAGTAGCCCGGGTGCCCTCCAGCGGCGAACTGCCATACAGCATGATGCCGGGACGCACCCAGTCCCCGTGCAGTGCTGGCCAGTGCAGCAGGGCCGCTGAATTGCACAGCGACACCTGCGCTTCCGGCAGGGCCGCGCGCACCTGGCTGAACCGGGCCACCTGTTCGGCGTTGCTGGGGGCATCCGGCTGGTCAGCATTGGCAAAGTGCATGGTCAGCACCAGCGTGTGGCCCGCCGCCTGTAATTGCTGCCCGGCACGGATGGCGGCTTCTGGCGCAAAACCCAGCCGGTTCATGCCGGTGTTGATTTTCAGCCAGACTGGACGGTCGGGGCGCGGGTGTGCCAGCGCCCAGTCCAGCTGGCGCGGCTGGTGAATCAGGCAGTGAAAACCCTGCTGGCCGGCCTGTAGCCATTCGTCCAGCGTAAACGCCCCTTCGATCAGCACCACGGGCTTGTCGGTCAGTGCCCGCACCGCCAGCGCCTCAGCCCAGAAGGCCACCCCGAAGGCGTCGCTGTCCGCCAGCCCCGCCACCGCCCCGGCAATGCCGTGCCCGTAGGCATTGGCCTTGACCATCGACAGCACGCGGCTGTGCGGCGCACGCAGGCGCACCTGTTGCAGATTGTGGGTGAGGGCAGCCTGACGGAGCTGAATGAGGCACTGGCGCATGAACAGTCACAGCAGAGGGTGGCGGGAGCAGATCCCGGAAGGCCGCTAGTTTACTCGTCCTCTTCATCGCCCCGGTAGTATTCCGGTGCCAGATTGGTGAAGCGGGTGAATTGTCCCTGAAAGGCCAGCCGCACCGTGCCGATGGGACCGTTCCGCTGCTTGCCGATGATGATTTCGGCGGTGCCCATGTCCTTGGACTCCTTGTTGTATACCTCATCGCGGTAAATGAACATGATCAGGTCGGCGTCCTGCTCAATCGCGCCGGACTCACGCAGATCAGACATCACCGGGCGTTTGTTCGGGCGGTTTTCCAGGGAGCGGTTCAGCTGCGACAGCGCCACCACCGGGCAGTTCATTTCCTTGGCCAATGCCTTCAGGCTGCGGGAGATTTCCGAGATTTCCCCGACCCGGTTGTCGCCCATGCCGGGGACTTTCATCAGCTGCAGGTAATCGACCATGATCACGCCCAGATTGCCGCCGTGCATCTTGGCAATGCGCCGGCAGCGTGAGCGCAGCTCCGTGGGGGGCAGTGCAGAGGAGTCATCGATGTACAGGTGCTTGCCCTGTAGCTGGCCCAGCGTACTGGTCAGCCGCACCCAGTCGCCTTCATCCAGCTTGCCGGAGCGCAGCCGGCCCTGATCGATCGCACCATAGGAGCTGATCAGACGGGTGGCGATCGAGTCGGCGGGCATTTCCATGGAAAACACCACGGCAGGCAGGTCGGCATTGAACAGCACGCTTTCCACCAGGTTCATGGCAAAGGTGGTTTTGCCCATCGACGGGCGGGCCGCGACGATGATCAGGTCGCCGCGCTGCATCCCGAAGGTTTTGTTGTCCAGCTCCACAAAACCGGTGGACACCCCGGTGATGGCGCTGTCGCTTTCCTGTAGCTCCTCGATCTTGTGCACCACGGTCTTGAGCACGTTGTTGATCGGCAGCGGGCCGGACTCGCTGGAGCGGTTGTTGTGCTGTTCGCTGATGGAAAAAATCCGGCTTTCAAACTCATCGATGACTTCATGGGCCGGGCGGTTTTTGGCGTCGTAGGCGGTGTTGAGCATTTCACCACCGACCCGGATCAGGTCGCGCAGCACGGCAAACTCACGCAGTTTTTCGGCATAGGCGGTGAGGTTGTACAGGCTGGCCGGGCTCTCGGCGAGGATCTTGGCCAGATAGGCCTCGCCACCGGCCTGCTCCAGCATGTGCTGGCCCTGCAGCCAGTCCATCACCATCATGCTGTCGTAGGGCAGGCTGCCCAGCGCCAGATGGCCGATCGCCTTGAAAATCAACTGGTGACGCGGGGCATAAAAATCTTTTTCATTCAGCAGGTCGCTGATTTTTTCGTGGGCATCGCTGATGGTCATCAACGCCGCCAGCACCGCCTGTTCCATGGCAATGTTGTGCGGCGGGGTGCGCAGTTCGCGGGCGCTCAGGCTGGGTGCGGGGCTGCGCACCTCTCCGGAAAAGGGCAGCACATTGGTGTCTGGACTGGGCTCAGGCTTGGACATGATCAGACTCCTTGGCTGGCCCCGCATTGGGTACCAAAAAACATCAGCAACAACCGGGTTCACCCGCCCCCCCGAAGGGCACGGGAGGACCGTCATGAGACCAGAATGGGCGGAAAAAAAAGGGTACGCGCTTGGCGTACCCTTCGCAATAACCGGTGGTCAGTCCGCAGGGGGAAAAACCACAGGTGATTGAAGGCTTGGAAGATTTATTCAGCGACCACGGTCACCAGCACTTCGGCGGTCACGTCATGGTGCAGCTGAACGGCGATGTTGAATTCGCCAGTGTGACGCAGGGCACCGTTGGGCAGGCGCACTTCGGTGCGGTCCACGGTCAGGCCGGCTGCGGTCAGGGCTTCGGCGATGTCGCGGGTGCCGATCGAGCCAAACAGTTTGCCTTCATCGCCAGCCTTGGCGGTGATGACCACGTTGACTTCGCCCAGTTGCTCGGCGCGGCGCTGTGCGGAGGCCAGTTGTTCGGCTTCCTGCTTTTCCAGCTCGGCACGGCGGGCTTCAAAAGCCGCGGTGTTGGCTTCGGTGGCCGACACGGCCTTGCCCTGGGGGATCAGGTAGTTGCGGCCATAGCCAGGCTTGACCGACACCTTGTCACCGAGCTGTCCCAGATTCTTGATGCGTTGCAGCAGAATGATGTCCACAGCTCACCTCACTTGTGGTTGTCGGTATAGGGCATCAGGGCCAGATAGCGGGCCTGCTTGATGGCCAGCGCCAGCTGACGCTGGTAGCGTGCTTTGGTGCCGGTGATGCGGCTGGGCACGATTTTGCCATTTTCAGTGACGAACTGCTTCAGGGTTTCGATGTCCTTGTAGTCGATGTACTGGACATTTTCAGCGGTGAAGCGGCAGAACTTGCGACGACGGTAAAAACGGGCCATGTTCAGACTCCTCAGGCTTCAGCGTCTTGATGGGATGCAGACAGCTCTTCGTTGCGTGAAGCCTTGCGGGCACGCTTCTCTTCTGCACTCTTGGCCAGCAGCGATTCTTCGGTGATGGCTTCATCGCGACGGATGATGAGGTTGCGGATGATCGCATCGTTGTAGCGGAACAGCTCTTCGAGTTCGTCGAGGGTCTGCTGGCCACATTCGATGTTCATCAGAATGTAGTGGGCCTTGTGGATCTTGTTGATCGGGTAGGCCAGCTGGCGGCGGCCCCAGTCTTCGAGGCGATGGATCTGGCCACCGGCATCCTTGACCTGGGAGATGTAACGCTCGACCATGCCAACGACCTGGTCGCTCTGGTCTGGGTGGACCAGCAGTACGATTTCGTAATGACGCATGTTGTGCTCCTTACGGTTTGGACAGCCTTTTGTCCCGGCAAAAGGCAAGGAGTAAGCCGGACCGGTGCCACAGGGGCGGGTCCTGGCCAATTCGCATAAACGCGAAGCGCGGATTCTAGCAAAGCCCGGGTGCAAAGGCAAAAAAAACCTGTGCACGGGCACAGGTCTGCAGGCGCAGCCAGGCTGCCTAGCCCGCAGGGTCATCTTCGGGGGTGCCCATCAGGTCCACCGGCAGCAGGGAGGCCAGCACCTTGTCGATGCGCTTGCCGTCCATGTCGACGATTTCAAAGCGCCAGCCATCCCACTCGATCACGTCGGTGGTCTGTGGGATGCGGCCCAGTTGCAGCATCATCATGCCGGACAGGGTGTTGTAGGCACCGCGATCCTCTTCAGGAAGCTGCTTGATGCCCAGACGGTCGCGCAGGTCGTCGTTGGGAATCAGGCCGTCCAGCAGCCATGAGCCATCCCCGCGCTGGATGGCCCAGCCGTCTTCCTGGTTGGGCGGGCTGAATTCACCCGTGATCGCTTCCAGCACATCCTGTACGGTGACGATGCCCTGGATGTCGCCGTATTCATCGACCACCAGCGCCATTTCGGTGGGCGAACCCCGCAGGGCATTCAGCAGCTCCATGCCGTTGAGGGATTCGGGCACGTACAGCGGCGGCTGCATGATCGCTTCGAGGTCAATGGTCTGGCCGGTCAGCGCCTGGGTGAGGACGGTCTTGGCCATCACCAGCCCCATCACATCGTTGATGCTGTCGCGGCACACCGGGAAGCGGGAATACTGGCTGGTGGCGATCTTGTCGAGGGTGACTTCCGGTGGGTCATTGACCGACAGCCAGGTCACATCCATGCGCGGCACCATCAGGCTGGCAATCTTGCGGTCGTCCAGCCGGAACACGTTGCGCACCATCTGGTGCTCCTGCTCGTCAATGACGCCGCTTTCCGAACCTTCCACCAGCAGGGCATGGATTTCTTCGGGGGTGACCGACGGGCCCTTGGTGTCGCGCACGCCCATCAGGCGCAGAATGAACGACGTTGAGGCGGTCAAAAACACCACCACCGGATGGCTGATCAGGCTCAGCCAGTTGATGGGGCGGGCCACGATGCGGGCCAGTCCCTCGGGGTTGAGCTGGCCGAGGCGTTTGGGCACCAGCTCACCAATCACAATGGTCAGGTAGGTCACAAACGCCACCACCAGAAAGGTGGTCAGCCCATGCACGGTGCTTTCCGGCAGGCTCAGGTGCTGCTGCAGCCACTGGGCCACGGGTTCAGCCAGGGCTTTTTCACCAATGATGCCGTTGACGATGGCAATTGAGGTCAGGCCCACCTGGATGGTGGACAAAAACAGCGCGGGGTCTTCGCTCAGGCGGGCGGCTTCGATCGCGCTGCGGTCGCCTTCATCAATGTATTTTTGTAGACGGGCCTTGCGGGCACTGACCAGTGCCATCTCGGACATCGCAAACAACCCGTTTAAAATCGTCAGACCCAACAGGATCAGTAACATAGGGGGAAAGAAAAAAGCCAATCAGCCTTCATCATGCCACAAGCCTGCCTGACTTGCATGTAATCCAATTGCTACCGGATGCGTCCTGCGTCCCGGGGCAGGACGCCGGACAGCCAGGCGGACAGGGGTCAGGCACTGGTCTGGGACACAGGCTGCACATCCACCACCACAGTCCTGGCGGCGCGGTCGTGCAGGCTCAGGCGCTGCGGGGACAGCAGCAGGGCCACCACATCGGCAATGAACACCAGCGGGCCAATCAGCGGCAGGTTGTACAGCAGGTTGAAGGCCACAGTCCGCACCCAGAGGACCTGAGTGACGGTGGGCACCTGACCGGTCTGCTGGTTCACAATGCGGGTGCCCAGCAGCAGCTTGCCGAGGGTCTGGCCGCGCTTGACGGTCAGGGCACACTGGGCCACCAGCAGGCCAAGCATCAACACCGCAGCCACCAGCACATCCTGCTGGGGCAGGGTTTCCACGGCCTGCTGGACCCGGTTCAGGTCCTCAGACAGCAGCACGTCCATGGACAGGTGCTGCAGGATCGGTGCCATGGTCACCAGAAAGGCACACAGGTCCACCACCGAGGCGGAGATGCGTTTGTACAGGGAGCTGATCCGCAGCTCTGTGACTTGGGTCGTCATGGCGGCGGCGGGGACATCTGTGGGGCTGGCCGGGGTTTTTTCCAGGGACAGCGGCGAGGGAGCAGGCGTCGGCCAAGGGGCAGCAGCGGGCTGATAGATCCGCTGGCCCTGGGTGAGCTGGCCCAGCGGCTGCCATTGGCTCATGCCTTCATGCCAGGCCAGATCGGTCAGCTGCACCTGACCACCGGCCAGCATGCGGTTCAGTTCTTCCAGGCTGTAGGGACCGGCCTGTACGTTGTTGCGTGCCAAATAAATCTGCATCTTCGACCTTATCAAAAAAAGCGGCTGGCTGTGCCGGACACAGCCAGACGGACCGGAGGCCGATCAGGCCTGCCGGTCAGACAGGAAAAACCAGGTGTCCAGCACTGAATCCGGGTTCAGCGACACCGACTCGATGCCCTGTTCCATCAGCCACAGGGCAAAATCTGCATGGTCGCTGGGCCCCTGACCACAGATGCCGATGTACTTGCCGGCCTTGCGGCAGGCGTTGATGGCCATCGACAGCAGCGCCTTGACCGCCGGGTCACGTTCGTCGAACAGGTGCGAGACGATGCCCGAATCGCGGTCCAGGCCTAGGGTGAGCTGGGTGAGGTCATTGGACCCGATCGAGAAGCCATCGAAATGCGCCAGGAACTGTTCGGCCAGCAGGGCGTTGGTGGGCAGCTCGCACATCATGATCACCCGCAGGCCGTTTTCGCCACGGCGCAGGCCATTCTGGGCCAGCAGCTCCAGCACCCGTGCCGCCTCGCTGGTGGTGCGCACGAACGGAATCATGATTTCAACGTTGGTCAGGCCCATTTCGTCGCGGACTTTTTTGAGGGCACGGCACTCGAGCTCGAAGCAGTCACGGAAATTGTCCGACAGATAGCGGCTGGCCCCCCGGAAACCCAGCATCGGGTTTTCTTCATGCGGCTCATACAGCTTGCCGCCGATCAGGTTGGCGTATTCGTTGGATTTAAAATCCGACATGCGCACGATCACTGGCTTGCCGGCAAAGGCAGTGGCCAGGGTGGCGATGCCTTCGACCAGTTTTTCGATGTAAAAATCCACCGGCGAGGCATAGCCTGCCGAGCGGGCCAGCACGGCGTTCTTGATTTCACGCGGCAGGCTTTCGACGTTGATCAGCGCCTTCGGGTGCACACCAATCATGCGGTTGATGATGAACTCCAGCCGGGCCAGCCCCACGCCCTGATTGGGGATCTGCGCAAAATCAAAGGCGCGGTCCGGGTTGCCGACGTTCATCATCACCTTGAAGGGCAGCGGCGGCATGGAGTCGATGGAGTTGCGCTGCACCTCAAAATCCAGCGCCCCTTCATAGATGAAGCCGGTGTCGCCTTCGGCACAGGACACGGTCACGGCCTGGCCATCGGTGAGCACTTCGGTGGCATTGCCGGTGCCGACAATCGCGGGCACCCCCAGCTCGCGGGCAATGATTGCGGCGTGACAGGTGCGCCCGCCCCGGTTGGTGATGATGGCCGAGGCACGCTTCATCACCGGCTCCCAGTCGGGGTCGGTCATGTCCGAAACCAGCACATCACCGTCCTGCACCTTGTCCATTTCCTTGATGCTGGTGACGATGCGCACCGGACCGGCGCCGATGCGCTGGCCGATCGAGCGGCCTTCGCAGAGCACCTTGCCTTTTTGCTTGAGCAGGTAGCGCTCCATGCTGCCGACATTCTGGCGCGATTTGACGGTTTCCGGGCGGGCCTGCACGATGTACAGCTTGCCGTCGTCACCGTCCTTGGCCCATTCAATGTCCATCGGCTGGCCGTAGTGTTTTTCGATGGTGAGTGCCTGAACCGCCAGTTCGCGCAGTTCTTCGTCATTCAGGGCAAATTTTTGCCGTTCGGTTTTTTCCACGTCGATGATGCGGGTGGACTGTCCGGCTTCACCGGAGTCGGCGTACACCATCATCTGTTGCTTGCTGCCCAGATTGCGGCGGATCACCGCAGGCTTGCCGGACTCGACCAGTGCCTTGGACAGGTAGTATTCATCGGGGTTGACGGCGCCCTGGACGACCATTTCGCCCAGGCCGTAGCTGGCGGTGACAAACACCACATCGCGAAAGCCGGACTCGGTGTCCAGGGTGAACATCACGCCTGAAGCGCCGGTTTCGCTGCGCACCATGCGCTGGATGCCCGCCGAAAGGGCGACGTGTTCATGGGCATAGCCCTGGTGCTCGCGGTAGGCGATGGCACGGTCATTGAACAGCGAAGCAAACACTTCACGCACGGCCCTGAGGACGTTGTCGATGCCGCGGATGTTCAGAAAGGTTTCCTGCTGACCGGCAAACGAGGCATCCGGCAGGTCTTCGGCGGTGGCCGAGGAACGCACCGCCACGGCCAGATCCGGGTGGCCAGCCGTCAGCTCGGCGAAGCGGCTGCGGATGTCCTGTTCCAGTGCGGCCGGCAGGGGGGCTTCCAGAATCCACTGGCGGATGGTCTGTCCGGTCTCGGTGAGCTGGCTGATGTCGTTGACGTTGGTGGCGGCCAGACGCTCGGCAATGCGGGCGCTGAGGTTGTTTTCCTGCAAAAACTGCCGGTAGGCCGCTGCGGTGGTGGCAAATCCACCCGGTACACTGACCCCGGCGCTGGACAGGTGACTGATCATTTCACCCAGGGACGCGTTCTTGCCGCCCACCCGGTCCACATCGTGCTTGCCCAGCTGGTCGAGTCCAATGACATAAGTATCCAAGATCAGTCTCCATGGTGAGGATGGTGTGGTACGAGGGCGGCCTGCCATCTGGGTAAAAGACCGGCAGGCGACAGCGCGCTGGCTTGGCGTTACTATAATGTTAAGCGCTTGATCTGACAAACCGGAGGCCATGACAAATGCAGGCCAAAACACCAGTGTTTCGTAGTGTTTTTATTATTTCGGATGGGACTGCCATCACCGCCGAGACGCTGGGGCATTCGGTGCTGAGCCAGTTTCCGGACGTGGACTTCCGCCTGCACGTGGTGCCCTATGTGGACTCGGAGGCCCGGGCCATGGAGGTGGTGATGCAGATCAACGCCGCAGCCCTGCAGGATTGCTGTCGGCCGATTGTGTTTGACACGCTGGTGGACCCGGACATCCGCGCCATCATCAACACCGCCAATGCCTTCAACCTCGACATGTTCGAAGGGCTGGTGGGGCGGATTTCCGACGAGCTGGGCATCGCGCCGCACCCCAGGGTGGGCCATTCGCACAGCGCGGTCGATTCAGAGGATTACAAATCACGGATCGATGCGGTGCACTTCGCGCTCGACAACGACGACGGCGCGCGCACCCGCCACTACGACATGGCCGATATCATCCTGATCGGGGTGTCCCGCTCCGGCAAGACCCCGACCAGCATTTATCTGGCCCTGCAGTTTGGCATCCGTGCCGCCAACTATCCGCTCACCGAGGATGACATTGACGACAACCGGCTGCCCGCAGTGCTGCGGCCCTACCGCAACAAGCTGTTTGGGCTGATGATCGATGCGGACCGGCTGGTGGCGATCCGCAACGAGCGCAAGGCCAACAGCCGCTATGCCAGCTATGCGCAGTGCCAGAAGGAACTGCGTGCGGTGGAGGGGATTTTCATCACCGAAGGCGTCCGCTCACTGGATGTGTCAGAAATGTCTGTGGAAGAGATCGCCACCCGGATCATCCAGATCACCGGCCTGAAGCGTCGCATTGGCTGAAAAAAACCAGCCCGCAGGCTGGTTGGCTGGCCAGCGCAGGCGCTGGCGACTCAGTGGCGGTGCGGGTGTTTTTTGTGGTGTTTGCCGTGGGGACCGTGGGCCTTGTACCAGCCCAGATGGCGGCCACGGTCGGTGTGTTCCCGCCAGTCCCGGTCGGCACGGACCGGCTGGGCCCTGTAACTGACCCGGCTTCTGTCGGCCCGGTAGGCGGTGCTGCCGTAGACCCGTGCCCGCTCACGCCGTGCGGCTTCAGCCCGCTCACGGGCTTTTTCGGCGGCACGGTCCTCAGCCATGTTCTGGCCGAGGGCAGCACCACCCGCGGCACCCACAGCACCGCCCAGCGTGCCGCCGGTGCTGCCATAGACCTGACGGCCCACGGTGTAGCCTGCCGCGCTGCCCACCGCCGCGCCGATGGCGGTTTTTTCACGGTTTTCCCGGCTGGAGGCCGCAGCCCCCCCGGCCGCGCCGCCCACAGTGGCGCCGACCATGGCCCCGGTTTCACCGCCCATCTGGCGGCCCACGGTAGACCCCAGCAGGCTGCCCACGGCGCTGGCCGCAGCGGCATTGACCTGTTCGTCGGCCTGTGCCGGCACACTGGCCACACAGGCTGTACTCAGGGCCACAGCCTGTAGCCAGTTCAATCGAATGGATGCGGACATGGTTGATACTCCTTCTTTGACAGACTGGACGCCACAGCGCCCACTGCAGACCAGCTTGACGCGATCCGCCGGGGCAATCACGCAGGTTTGAACAAGATTGCGTTAACAAATGCAAGGCTGGCGCTGCCTTTGTGAATCTGGTCACGGTGTGGGTGCTGCGGCGGGTTTTTCTTCAGGGTTTTTTCAAAACGGCTGCGAGCGCACCCGGTGGCGCAGCAGGGCATTGCGCTGCTGAATGCGCTCACGGTACAGGCTGGCGGCCTGACTGGCGTGGGTGCGGCTGGACTGCAGCCGGTCGGTGTGTGGGGCCGGGGTGGATGGGTCATGGCGGGTCGACAGCGTGCTGGCGGTGTGGGCCGGGGTCTGGGCACCCAGTCCCGCACCCAGGGTCAGCATGCCTCCCATGAACCAGTGGTGCAGGTTGATGTTCATGTCAAAAAAATCTCCGCCTCGGCGCCTGACCCGTGCATGACGCCGGGCAGGCATTGATCCTTGCAAAACGTGCTTGGTGATGCGGACAGCGTGCCTGAAGTGCGGTGCAGTCCTGTAGACGGTGCACGGGAATTGCAGTGGGGTCCTGTGTGTTTGAGCCCTGTCCGGTAAACCTGTGGGGTCAGAACGCAGTGGCTGTGTTGCGGCTGTACAGGGATTGTGTGCGGCGGCTGATTTGCAGGCCACCGGCACTGGTGGCACACTACGCGGTTTTTGGGCTGGTCTGCTGGCCGTTGAAGGATGGGAACGGGATGAAGGCTTCCTTGCGTCTGCGGCTGGACCAGTTGTCCGACCGCTTTGAAGAGCTGGATGCGCTGCTGGCGGATCCTGCGGTCATCAATGACAACAAGCGCTATCGCGACCTGTCCCGTGAGCACAGCGATCTGGGCGACCTCGTGCACACCTGGCGGCAGTGGCTGCAGGCCGAAGCCGATCTGGTGGCGGCCCAGGAGATGCGCCATGACCCCGAGCTGCGCGATCTGGCCGAGGATGAAGTCAAGGCCGCGCAGGCCAGCCTGGCCCGTCTCGAAGCCACGCTGAACGTGCTGATGATCCCCCGCGACCCGCACGACCGCAACGCAGCCTTTCTGGAGATCCGGGCAGGCACGGGCGGCGATGAGGCGGCACTGTTTGCCGGGGACCTGTTCCGCATGTATGCACGCCATGCCGAAAAAATGGGCTGGCGGGTGGAGATCCTTTCCGAAAACGAAGGCGAGCACGGCGGCTACCGCGAAGTGATCAGCCGTGTCGTCGGGGACGGGGTGTATGGGCGGCTGAAGTTTGAAAGTGGCGCGCATCGCGTGCAGCGTGTCCCGGCCACCGAGGCACAGGGGCGCATCCACACCTCGGCCTGCACGGTGGCAATCATGCCCGAAGCCGACGAAGACACCCCCATTGACCTCAATCCAGCGGACCTGCGTGTGGACACCTTCCGGGCCAGCGGTGCCGGTGGCCAGCACATCAACAAAACCGACTCGGCCATCCGCATCACCCACCTGCCCACCGGGGTGGTGGTGGAGTGTCAGCAGGAGCGCAGCCAGCACGCCAACCGCGATAAAGCCATGAAAATGCTGGTCTCCCGGCTGGAACAGGCCCGGCGCGACCAGCAGCAGGCCGAAACCGCCAGCCTGCGGCGCAATCTGGTCGGCAGCGTCGACCGCAGAGAGCGCATCCGCACCTACAACTTTCCCCAGGGCCGTCTGACCGACCACCGCATCAACCTCACCCTGTACAAGCTAGACGCCATCATGGACGGTGACCTGAGCGAACTGCTCGACCACCTGCACCGCGAACATCAGGCCGATCAACTGGCCCAGCTCGCCCAGGACAACGGCGGATGATGCCGCCCGGCCTGAGCTGGCAGGCCCTGCTGCGGCAGTGTCCGCCCGGTGTGCGTCCACAGGATACCCGCGACTGGCTGTTGTTTTTGCTGCAAAAACCTGCCGTCTACCTGCGCAGCCACGGGGATGATCCGGTGACGGCGTCCCTGTACCCGGCCTATCAGGCGGGACTGGCTCGACTTCAGGCCGGAGAGCCGCTGGCCTACCTGACCGGCACTCAGGCATTCTGGACGCTGGTGCTGGAGGTGACCCCGGACACGCTGATTCCACGCCCGGACACCGAGCGGCTGGTGGCGTTGGCCCTCGAAAAAATGACCACCCCAACTGGCCGGTTGCTGGATCTGGGCACCGGCAGTGGTGCCATTGCACTGGCGCTGGCGCAGGAACGGCCCGGCTGGCAGGTGATGGCGGTGGACCTCAGTGCCGACACCCTGCAGGTGGCCCGGCGCAATGCCCAAAAATACGGTCTTTCCCGGGTCCTGTTCCGGCAGGGCAGCTGGTTTGCCGCGCTGGCCGGTGACTGGCCGCAGCCACAGCCGGTGTTTGACCTGATCGTCAGCAACCCGCCCTATCTGGACCCGGATGATCCGCACCTGCCGGACCTGCAGCATGAACCGCTGCGGGCGCTGGTGGCGGACCAGCACGGTCTGGCTGACCTGCAGCTGCTGGCCGGACAGGCACGGGACTGGCTGCAGCCGGGCGGCTGGCTGCTGCTGGAGCATGGCTCGGATCAGGGGGCAGCCGTGTGCCAGAACCTGCTGGCGCTGGGCTGGCAACAGGTGCAGACGCTGCGGGATTATGGCGGCAATGACCGGGTCACACTGGGGCAGTGGCTGGGCGATCCGGCCCATGGGCACAGGGAAAGCCGTTGAGGGCAGCGGCCCAGCCAAGAAGGAAAACAGCCTTAAAAAATCTCAGGATAGGGCTGCTGGAGCGGACCGTGGCGCATCCACACCATTGCACCATTGAGGACGCTGTTTGGCCGCTGGGGCGGCTGAACCACAAGTGATCCTGCAGGTGCTGACCACACCAAAGGGTTGGTGCGGGCGTGTCCGGGCCTCCCCGCCGCTGACCGAACAGGGGGGGGCATGGGGTGCCCGGTGAGCGCCAGGGCGAACCGGTTGACCAGCTGAATGACAGCGTTTTTTGCAAAAAAACTGTGTGTGATTGAGCGCGAGAGGCTTATCCTTGCACGATGGGCCTGTGGTTCCCACAGCCATTGATTGGAGAGATTATCAGGCGCCTATTTCATGTCCTGTCAGCGGCTCTGACTCTGGGAGGCCTGTGTCCGCTGCAAGCCTGGGCAGAAAGTAACCCACTGAGTGTACATGTGCTCAATCTGCAGAATGGCCTGCCATCTGCGGCC
>JBPOIS010000208.1:0-17511 GCA_052034295.1 Pseudomonadota bacterium | reverse complement strand
CGCACCCGCTCACGCAGCACAAATTTTTGCAACTTGCCGGTGGAAGTCTTGGGGATTTCACCAAGGATGATTTTTTTGGGCCGCTTGAACCGGGCCAGATGGGCAGTGCATTCGGCCAGCAGGGCCTCTGCGCTGGTCTGGCTGCCCGGCTTCAGCTCCACAAAGGCCCATGGCACTTCACCCCACTGCGGGTCAGGTACTGCAATCACCGCCGCCGCCATCACCGCAGGATGGCGGTACAGCACTTCCTCGATTTCCAGTGAGGAGATGTTTTCCCCGCCAGAAATGATGATGTCCTTGGCTCGGTCCTTGATTTTGGCATAGCCATCCGCCTCACACACCGCCAGATCACCGCTGTGGAACCACCCTCCGGCAAAGGCTGCAGCCGTGGCGTCAGGGTTTTTCAGATAGCCTTTCATGACCAGATTGCCACGGAACATGATTTCACCCAGGGTATCCGAACCGGCCGGCAGGGCCGTCATCTGCTCCGGGTCCATCACCTGCATGGCTTCCTGCAGCGGGTAGGGCACGCCCTGACGGCCATGGCGCTGCGCCTGTTCACCGATGGACAGGCCCGCCCAGTCCGGTTGCCCGGCACACAGGCCGGCCGGGCCGTAGGTTTCGGTCAGGCCATACACGTGGCAGACGTTCAGACCCAGTTGACGCATGCCCTCCAGAATGGCCGCCGGCGGCGCGGCCCCGGCCACGAGGGCCTGAATTGGTGGGGTCAACGGCGGACGCTGTTCGGCCGGGACATTCATCAGCAGGCTGTAGACGATCGGTGCCCCACACAGGTGGGTGACCCGATGCTCCGCCATCAGCTGCAGTACCCGCAGCGGCTCGACACGGCGCAGGCACACCTGCGTGCCACTGTTGGCGGCCAGACTCCAGGCAAAACACCAGCCATTGCAGTGAAACAGCGGCAGGGTCCACAGGTACACCGCCGGATCGGCCATGCGTGCAGCCAGCAGGTTGGACACGGCAGCCAGATAGGCACCCCGGTGGTGGTACACCACGCCCTTGGGGTTGCCGGTGGTGCCTGAGGTGTAGTTCAGGCTGATGGCCTGCCATTCATCCCCGGGCAGCGACCATTGAAAGTCAGGGTCACCCGCCGCCAGCCAGTCTTCGTAGTCCAGCGTGCCCAGCGGCTGGGCGTCGCCGGTGTAGAGGGCATCGGCCACGTCCAACACCTGAACCGCATGGTCCACCTGTTTCAGCACCTCGCGGGCCAGACCGGCAAACTCCGGATCGACCAGCAGCAGCCGGGTCTGGGCATGGTTGAGCTGGAACGCCAGTGCCTCAGCGTCCAGCCGGATGTTCAGGGTGTTCAGCACCGCCCCGGCCATCGGCACAAAATAATGCGCCTCAATCATCGCCGGCACATTCGGCAGCAGGGTGGACACGGTGTCATTGCGGCCAATGCCCATCCGCTGCAATTGACTGGCGGCCTGCCGACAGCGCCGGTACACCTCGGCCCAGCTGAGCCGCCGTGTACCGTGGAGGATGGCGGTCTGTGCCGGATGGACGGCGGCGCTGCGCGCCACGAAACTCAGCGGCGACAGCGCCACAAAGTTCGCCGGGGTGCGCGGCAGGTCATCGTAGGGGTGAGGCTGGTGTGGCATCGGGCAGCTCCTTTGCAGGCCATCATGGAGACGACCAGCATAGCCGCTTCGTCGGGTCAGGGGCGAAGTGGCTGCTCCGGCTGCATAAAAAACCACCGCAGCCATAGGCAGGCACTGCACAGGCTGCTAAAGTATTGCGCTTTATGCATTTGGGTGCTGGCGTCCGGTCCGTGTGGTCTGCGGGCAGCGCCCCAGAATGCCCCATCTCGCGGTGACATGGCCTTTGGTACAGGCCATCACTCCTCAAGGATAGCGAACATGCCGGTGATTACCCTGCCCTCGGGCGACCAGAAAGTTTTTGATCAACCCGTGTCCGTGATGGACGTGGCGCGCAGCATCGGTGCCGGACTGGCCAAGGCCACCCTCGCCGGGCGGGTCAATGGCATCCTGCGGGACGCCTGTGACCTGATTGATCAGGACGCCACGGTGCAGCTCATCACCGCCAAGGACCCCGAAGGCGTCGAGATCATCCGCCATTCCTGCGCCCACCTGATGGGCCACGCGGTCAAGCAGCTGTATCCTGAGGTGAAAATGGTCATCGGTCCGGTGATCGAAGACGGTTTTTATTACGACATGTACAGCGAGCGGTCCTTCACCCCCGAGGATGTCGCCGCCATCGAAGCGCGGATGCGCGAGTTGATCGACACCGAATACGACGTCATCAAAAAAATGACCCCGCGTGCCGAAGTCATCGACACGTTCCAGACCCGTGGCGAAGACTACAAGCTGCGGCTGGTGGACGACATGCCCGACGAAACCCACATGGGCCTGTACCACCACCAGGAATATGTGGACATGTGCCGGGGCCCGCACGTGCCCAACACACGCTTTCTGAAAGCCTTCAAACTCACCAAGCTGTCCGGCGCCTACTGGCGCGGCGATGCCAAAAACGAGCAGCTGCAGCGGGTCTATGGCACCGCCTGGGCCGACAAGAAGCAGCTGGATGCCTACCTCCAGCGCATCGAAGAAGCCGAAAAGCGCGACCACCGCAAGATCGGCAAGGCCCTCGACCTGTTCCACATGCAGGAAGAAGCGCCCGGCATGGTGTTCTGGCACCCCAACGGCTGGACCATCTATCAGGTGCTGGAGCAGTACATGCGCGGCATCCAGCGCGACCACGGTTATCTGGAGATCAAAACCCCGCAGATCGTGGACCGGGTGCTCTGGGAAAAATCCGGTCACTGGGACAACTACGCCCAGAACATGTTCACCACCCACAGCGAGAGCCGCGACTACGCCATCAAGCCGATGAACTGCCCCTGCCACGTGCAGGTGTTCAATCAGGGCCTGAAATCCTACCGCGACCTGCCGCTGCGGCTGGCCGAATTTGGCTCCTGTCACCGCAACGAGCCATCCGGTTCGCTGCACGGCATCATGCGCGTGCGCGGCTTTACCCAGGACGATGCGCACATTTTCTGTACCCTGGATCAGGTGGGGCAGGAAGCCGCCGATTTCATCAAGCTGACCCTGGCGGTGTACCGCGACTTTGGTTTTGATGACGTGCAAATGAAACTGTCCACCCGCCCAGCCAAGCGGGTCGGGCAGGATGAACAGTGGGATGTGGCCGAAAAAGCCCTGGCCGACGCGCTGGATGCCGCCGGTCTGGCCTGGGCGCTGCAGCCGGGCGAAGGTGCCTTTTATGGGCCCAAAATCGAATTCTCGCTCAAGGACTGTCTGGGCCGGGTCTGGCAGTGTGGCACCATCCAGCTTGACTTCAACCTGCCGGAACGCCTCGGCGCGGAATATGTCGCCGAAGACAACAGCCGTCAGCAGCCGGTGATGCTGCACCGCGCCATTTTCGGCAGCTTTGAGCGCTTCATCGGCATCCTGATTGAGCACTATGCAGGCTTGATGCCGCCGTGGCTCGCCCCCATACAGGCCTGTGTGATGACGATCACCGACAGCCAGCAGGCCGCTGCGTGCACCCTGGAGCAACAGCTCAGGAGCGCAGGCCTGCGGGTGATTTCCGACTTGAGAAACGAAAAGATCGGTTTTAAGATTCGGGAACGTACCCTGGAGCGGATTCCCTATCTGCTGGTGCTGGGCGACCGCGAGGTCGAGGAAGGCACCGTGAATGTACGCACCCGGGGTGGAAAAAATCTGGGAACCATGCCAGTCCAAGCATTGATTGAGCTGGTTCAGTCTGCCGTTGCCCAGCGGGGCCGGTTCATTGTGGAGTAAGAGCGATTAACAAACCCGACCGTAACGCACCGCAGGGTGCCAAGTCCAACCGTCCTGCCATCAATGGCGAGATCCGTGCCCGTGAAGTGCGTCTGGTGGGCGCGGATGGCGAACAAAAAGGCATCGTGGACCTGCGCGATGCCCTGGCGGTTGCCGAAGCGGCCGGTCTCGATCTGGTCGAGATCGTGGCCAACGCCGAGCCGCCGGTCTGCAAGGTGATGGACTACAACAAGCACCTGTTTGACCTCAAGCAAAAAGCCAAAGAGGCCAAAAAGAAACAGCATCAGGTGCAGATCAAGGAAATCAAGCTGCGTCCGGGCACCGAAGAAGCCGATTATCAGGTCAAGCTGCGTTCGATCCAGCGCTTCCTGGAAGAGGGCGACAAGGTCAAGATCACCCTGCGTTTCCGGGGCCGTGAAATGGCCCACCAGGAAATCGGTCTGAAGCAGCTGCAGAAGATCGAGCAGGACATCTCGGAGATGGCCACCATCGAGCAGCCGCCCAAGCTGGAAGGCCGCCAGATGGGCATGCTGATCGGCCCGAAAAAGAAAAAGTGACCCTGTTCGGCGGTGCCCTGCACGCCGTGAATTCATGCCCCACCCCTGTGGGGCATTTTTTTGGGACGTCCAGCCTGCTCAGGCCAGCCGGACCCGGAACACCTCAGCCAGCGAGGTCTGCCGGTTGCGCGCCAGGTCCAGTGCCCGCAGGGTCAGCGGCTGCATGCCATCCTGAATCGCCTGCTGCTCAATCGCCCAGGCATCGGCCCCCGGCTGGATCATCTGCCGCAGCGCCGGTGTCAGCTCCAGCATTTCATACACCGCCACCCGGCCTTTGTAACCCGTTTGACGGCAGTGGTCACAGCCCTTGCCCTTATGGAATACCTCATCCGGGCCCACATGCAGGGCTTCGCGCACCATGGGCTCAACCGTTTCCGGTTCCTGACAGTGCGGGCAGTTGCGGCGGACCAGCCGCTGTGCCACCACCGCCAGCAGGCTGGTGCTGAGCAGGTAAGGCTCCACGCCCATTTCCAGCAGGCGGGTGACGGCCGTGGCCGCGCTGTTGGTGTGCAGGGAGGACAGCACCAGATGGCCGGTCAGGGCGGATTCCACGGCGATCTGTGAGGTTTCACGGTCACGCATTTCGCCAATCATGATCACGTCCGGGTCATGGCGCAGGATGTTGCGCAGGGCGCGTGCAAAGCTGTAGCCGGTTTCATGGTTGACCTGGATCTGGTTGATGCCGTCGATGCGGTACTCGACCGGGTCTTCCACGGTGATGATGTTGATGGGCTCAGCAATCAGGGCACGCAGGGCCGCATACAGGGTGGTGGATTTGCCGGAGCCGGTTGGACCGGTGATCAGCACGATGCCATTGTTGCGGCTGAGCATGCGCCGGAACCGGGTCTCATCGTCGGGATGAAAGCCCAGCTCATTCAGGGCGCGCAGGCCGATGTTGCGGTCGAGCAGTCGGATCACCACGCTTTCGCCATGCACACAGGGAATCACCGACACGCGCAGGTCCACCGGCTGGCCATGATGTTCGACCCGGGCCCGTCCATCCTGGGGCAGGCGTTTTTCCGAGATGTCCATGCCGGAAAAAATCTTGATGCGACTGACCACGGCTGGATACAGCGTGCGCGGGATGCGGCGGATGGGGGCCAGCACCCCATCCAGCCGGAACAGCAGCTCGACTTCATGCTCGCCGGGACGGAAGTGGATGTCCGAAGCCTGACTGTTGACCGCATCCAGCAGCACGTTGCTGACGAAGCGGACCGTGGGCTGGTCATAGCCCAGCGCACTGGTTTCCGGGTTGCTGCGCGATTCGGCTTCGGCCTCGGTGGTACGCAACACATCGTCGACATCCTGCGAGCCATAATAGCGGGCAATGGCCTGTTCAATGTCGGTGCTGGCGGCCAGCACCGGCGCGATGGTGTGGTTGGTGAGAAATTCCAGCTGCCGGAGCATGGTCTGGTCGGTGGGGTCGGTGGTGGCCAGAATCAGCCGATCTCCCCACAGCGCCACGGGCATGACCGGATAGTGACGGGCCGTTTCCACCGGAATCAGGGTGCTGATGTGGGGGTCGATCGGCAGACGGTCGAGGTGGACCATCAGCATGCCGAATTTCAGCGCCAGTACCCGGGCCTTTTGTTCAGGGCTGAGCAGGCCCTTGCGCTGCAGCTCGTTCAGGGTGGCTGGCGTGGCCTCGCCCTTGTCCTGCTGGCTGCACAGCGGTGCCAGTTGTTCCGGCAGCACCAGCCCCAGATCAAGAAGCAGCTGCGCCAGGCTGCGCGGGTCCGGGTGGGGCGGGTGCTGGATGTGGTGGTACAGCAGCGCCAGCTGTGGCGTGATTTCGGTGGGGCCCTGGGGGGCGGTCTGGGGGGCGGCGGACAAGGGAGATCCTCCAGCAAATCAGGCCAGTGCGGTTTTTTTCATCATGCCACCCGCAGTGCGCCACTGCCCAGTGTGCCGGTCGGTGCGACACCGCCTGCCGTCTGGTTGTCGCCGTCGGCAGGGGCGTGGGCAATCTTGCGTTCATGCGGGGCTGCGCGTACACTATGCGTCCCTTACCCGCAGGCGGGCTGTCATGGGGACAGCACACGGCCGAACGGGTGTCCAAAGAGGCTGAACATGAAAGTCAAGCTGAAGACCAAGCGTGGGGCGGCGAAGCGGTTCAAAAAAACCGCCAACGGCTTCAAGCGCAAGCAGGCCTACAAGCGCCACATCCTGACCAAAAAATCCCCCAAGCGCATCCGCCAGCTGCGGCCGCTGACCATGGTGCATGACAGCGACGTTGCAAGCGTCCGCCGCATGCTGCCGTACATCTAATCTGGAGGGGATAAAATGGCCCGTGTAAAACGTGGTGTGGTTGCCCATCGCAAACACAAAAAAGTCCTGGCCCGTGCCAAGGGTTACTATGGTGCGCGTTCGCGTGTGTATCGCGTTGCCGTCCAGGCCGTGATGAAGGCCGGTCAGTATGCCTACCGTGACCGCCGCCAGAAAAAACGCCAGTTCCGCGCACTGTGGATCGCCCGGATCAACGCTGGTGCCCGTCAGAACGGCCTGTCGTACAGCCGCATGATCAACGGCCTGAAAAAAGCCAACATCGTGCTCGACCGCCGCGTGCTGGCCGACATCGCCATGCACGATGCCGTGGCCTTTGCCGCACTGGCCGAAAAAGCCAAGAGCGCACTGGCGGCCTAAGCCTCCGCCTGCTGTAAAAAACCGCCTCCGGGCGGTTTTTTGATGCAAAAAACGTCCTGCCCGCCCGCGACAGATGTCTTTTAATCGGAAAAACCCCATGTTCACAGCACCCCTGCCGGAGCGACCGGAGACAGACTGGCTGGCGCAACTGCAGGTGATGGCCCAGCAGCAGCCTTTAAGCTATTTGCACTTCTGGGGCCACGCCGAACGCGCCGGCACGCTGACCCGGGCCTGCCTCAGCCAGTGGTATCCTGCGCCTTTCGTGGTGGCGGGGGTGCGCTATGCCACCGCAGAGCATTGGATGATGGCCGCAAAAGCCCGCTGCTTTGATCCGGCTGCGGTGGCCGCCATTCTGACTGCCCCCGATCCGGCTGCCGCAAAAGCCCTTGGGCGCGCGGTGCGCCAGTTTGATGCAGGGGTCTGGCAACGGATGCGCTTTGACGTGGTGGTACAGGGCAATCTGGCCAAATTTAGCCAGAATCCTGCGCTGCGGGATTTTTTGCTGAACACCGGCGAAAAAATCCTCGTCGAAGCGTCTCCCCATGACCGCATCTGGGGCGTGGGTCTTGATGAGCATGCCCCTGAAGCCCACGATCCTGCGCGGTGGCGCGGCCTCAACCTGCTGGGCTTTGCGCTGATGCAGGTGCGCAGCCAGTTGCAGCAGGGGCGCTGAACAGCGCCTCCGGGCCAATGTCGGCCACGGTGGCACAGCCGCACAGGGCCATGGTCATTGCCAGCTCTTCCTGCAACAGGCGCAGCACGTGGGCCACCCCCAGCGCCCCTGCCGTGGCCAGACCATACAGGGCGGGACGGCCCAGCAGCACCGCACTGGCCCCAAGGGCCAGCGCCCGGAACACATCGCTGCCCCGGCGCACACCGCCATCCAGCAGCAGTGGCACCTGCGGCGGCAGGGCCTGACGGATCAGTGGCAGCAGGGTCAGGCTGGCGGGCGTTCCGTCCAGCACCCGGCCCCCATGATTGGACACGATCAGCCCAGCGACGCCGCACTGCAGCGCTGTCTGGGCATCGGCTGGGTGGGTGATGCCCTTCAGCCAGAGCGGCAGGCGGGTCTGTCGGCACAGCCAGTACACGTCATCCCAGACCGGGGCCTGCGCCATCCAGCCGGCAAAAATCTGCGCATTGGGGTCGCTGGACCGGGGGGCGGCCTGTGGCATCGGGTGGGCCGGCTGGCAGTCCGGTGGCAGCACAAAGCCGGCCTGCTGCTGGCGATAGCGCAGGCCGGACAGCGGCGCATCCACGGTCAGCACCAGCGCCTGCAGGCCAGAGGCTTCGGCCAGCCGCACCCGCGCCAGCATCAGGGCATGATCCGGCGACCAATACAGCTGCAGCCACACCGGCGCCGTGGTCTGGGCGGTGACCTGCGCAAAGGGCGTACTGCTCAGACTGCTGAGCAGCAGCGGCGTGCCGGTGACGTGCGCCGCCAGTGCCGTGGCCCGCTCGCCCTCCGGGTGAAACAGACGCTGGTGGCCCACCGGTGCCAGCATCAGCGGCATGGGCCAGTCCTGCCCGGCCAGCCGGGTGCCGGTGTGCCCATGGCTCAGGTCGCGCAAGGGCCTGGGCCAGAGCTGTAGCTGGTCAAAGGCCTGCACGTTGGCGCGCAGGGTCAGCTCGTCGCCGCTGCCCCCCTGCAAGTACGCCCACACTGCTGGGTCCATGTGCTGCCTGGCCTGCTGTTCATAGTCGGCCACCCGCAACAGGTGGGGTGGTACCTGGGTCAAGGGCGGCTGCTTCACGATGTTGGACTCCACAGGCGGCTCAGGGCTGTGCCCACTGGCGCAGCAGGTTGTGATACAGCTGGGTGAGCCGCTGCAGGTCGGCCCCATCCCCAACCGTCTGCCGCAGCGACTGGATGCTCAGATCCAGATCCAGCAGCGACTGTCGCTGCGCGGGGTCACGCACCAGACTCTGTGCCCACAAAAACGATGCCAGCCGCTCGCCGCGGCGCACCGGCAGGACCTGATGCAGGCTGCTGGCGGGATACACCAGCGCATCCCCGGCGGCCAGCTTGATGTCGTGGCAGCCATACAGGTCCTGCACCACCAGCTCGCCGCCGTCATACTCGTCCGGGTCATTCAGAAACACGGTGGTGGACACATCCGTGCGCAGCGGCAGGCCCGTACTGCCGCTGCGCTGAATGGCTGCATCCACGTGCAGGCCATAGGCTTCCCCGGCCCCGTAGGCATTGAACATTGGCACCGTCAGCTGGGCGGGCAGTACCGCCGACTGGTACAGCGGCTGTGCCAGCAGGGCCTCACGGATCAGGGCGGCCGCTGCGGCATGGCCGGGGGAAGTGGGGTCAATCTGGCGGTTGTGCTTGAGCGCGGCCGCCTGTGCGCCTGCCGTGGCCCGCCCGGACTGCCAGCGCAGCTGGGTCGGATCGGACAGGGTGGTGCGCAGGTGGTGGCATTGTGCGGGCGTCAACACGGCAGGCAGGTGCAGCAGCATGGTTTTTTCCTGAATCAAAAACGCCCCGGAGCTGTGGCCGCCTGGGCAACACCGGCTGGACCGCTCAGAAGCGGTACTCGCCACTGAGCACCACGGTGCGCGGTGCACCGAGGCTGACCCGTGCACCACTGTTGTTCAGGGTGCTGATGTAGTCTTCATCGGTCAGGTTGTTGAGGTTCAGCCGCAGGGTGGTGTTGCGGTCCGGGCTGTACTGGACCATGGCATCGCCCACCCAGTAGGCGGGAATGCTGGGCATGTTCTGGGTGGCGGTGTTCATGCTGGGGTCCACCACCCGCTTTTGTTCCGACACATAGCGTGCCCCGCCGCCGACCTTCCAGTGCCGGTTCAGGGCATGGCTGCTCCACAGCGTGGCCGTCAGTTCAGGCGACCAGCGTGTGGCGGCCCCGGCGCTGTTGTTGCCGGTGGTACCTTGCTGGATTTTGGTGTCCAGTGTGGCCAGACCAAAATTCACATCCCAGGCGGCGCTCAGCTTGCCCACGGCGCTCAGCTCCAGGCCCTGCACCTGACGCCGGCCCAGCTGGCTGTAGGTGTTGGTGACCGGGTCCAGCTGGGTCAGTTCGTTTTCCACCTCGGTGCGGTAGGCCGCAGCCGTCAGCAACAGTTTGCGCTGCAGCAGTTCCCATTTGATGCCGATTTCGCTGTTGCGGGTCTCACTGGGCTGCATGCTGGCCCCGTTGATGCTGCCCGCCGTGTTGCTCAGGGCAAAGTTGCTGCCGCCCGGTGGATTGGACGATGTGCCGTGGCTGGCATACAGGCTGCCAGCCGGGACGGGCTTGAACACCGCCCCCACTTTCCAGCTGATCAGGGTGTCGCGCTGGCTGAGGCTGTAGGGGGTGAGTGTGGTGACATTGTTGCTGGTGGCGGCAGAAACGCCATCGGTCTGGGTGTCGTAGCGGTCTGCGCGCATCCCGGCGGTCAGCTGGACCCGGTCGGTGAGTTTCACGGTGTCAAACACATACACCCCGAGGGTGTCGGTCTGGCCATCGCTGTAGGCACCATTGTGGCGCGGCCGGATCAGCGGCTGGGCGGGACTGGGGTGGTACAGGCTGGTGTACAGGTTCGGCGTGCCGCTGGGCAGGGCCAGGGTGTCGGTGCGCTGGGACTCGCGCAGCAGCTCCAGCCCGGCCACCACGTCATGGGCCACGGTGCCGGTGAGCAGGCGTGCGCTCAGGCTGGTCTGGCTGGTGAGGATTTCATTGTGCTGGTCCACCCCCTGCGGCAGCTGGCGGACCTGCCAGGTGCTGCGGTCGGCCGCGGTGGCCGCCGGAATCTGCAGGGTGTACACCCCGGTCATGATCCGGTCCATGTCAGACTGGCCATGGCGCAGGGTGCTGCGCAGCGTGAACCGGTCACTGAGGTCATATTCCACCCGTGCGGTGAGCTGGGCAGCGGTGATGTCTTCAAAATCATCGCGGCTGCCATAAAAGTTTTCCCGCGCGACTCTGGGCGCTTGATTCACCAGGGTGGCTATGGCCTGATCAGTCGTGCTGTTGCTGGCCGGGGCAAAATAAAACCCCTCCAGCCCCACCGTGGGGATGCCGCCATCGGGGCGGTTGTGCTGCTCGACATACTGGGCGTACACCGTGGTGCGCAGCGGGGTGCCCAGCCCAAACGCCATGGCAGGGGCGATCCCAAAGCCACGCTGGCGGGCCTCGTCGCGGCCCAGTTGCGGCTGGTCCTGCACCATCAGGTTCAGGCGCAGGGCCGAATGCTTACCGGTGCGCTGGTTGAAATCCGCGGTCAGGCGTTTTTGCAGCTGCTGGCCACCACTGGCCAGCACACTGCCGAGCTGGTGGCTGTTGCGCAGGCTGGGCAGCTTGCTGGACAGGTTGAGGTAGCCCGACGAAGTGGACCGGCCCACATCGGCACCGCTGTCGCCCTTGACCACATCGACCTGTTCGATGTTGAAGGTGTCGCGGGTCACCGCGCCCAGATCGCGGATGCCATCCACCAGCAGCGAGGACTGGGCAGCAAAGCCACGCATCTGGAAGGTGTCACCGGCTGCCGTGTTGCCATTTTCGCCCAGTTGCAGGGTGATGCCGGGGGTATTCTGCAGCGCCTGCATCAGCGTGGTGGCCGCCTGTTCCTGCATCAGTTCACGGTTGATGACGCTGACCGTCTGCGGGGTGTCCAGCAGCGGCTGGGTCAGTTTGTCGCTGTGGGGGCGCTCAGCCTTGAAGCTGCGTGTGGCCCGCTTGCCCTTGACCTGCAGGGTGGGCAGGACGGCAGGCTCGCGCATCCGCTGCGGTGCAGGCGCTTCAGCCGTGCTGTTGGCATGGCCGAGCACGGGCAGGCTGGCCATCAGCGCCATCAGGGGTGCGTGGGTGTGTTTACGGCTGCGGATCATGGTGCAAAGCCCCTTCAGGTATCAGCATGGGTACAAAAGCAATCAATATTATTAATGATAATTATTATCATTTAATAATGCAAAACTTTTGCAGGTTTTTTTGGTCCCCGTGTGGCGGGGGCGGGGGCGAGCCTGTTCGGATTGAAAAAAGCCCGTTGAAAAAAAGCCCACCGGCCAGGCAGGAAATCCCTGAGGGCTTTGGAAAAAACCTCGGCAGGCGGACCCAGCGCGGCATGGCTGTGCAGAGTCTTTTTATGCTGCCGGGTCCAGCGGTGCGGAGCCGCCCCGGCACCCCAGACCCAGGCTCAGCCCCAGACTGGGGCCGTAGCGGTCCAGCAGGGTCGGGACGTGCCGCCGCGTGGCCAACATCATCTGGCCACGGTGTCAGCCCAGCGACGACCAGACCAGCAGACCGATCAGCGCCAGACTGCCGCCGGTCAGGGCCAGCGTGGTTGGCAGGCGTTTTTTCAGGCCAAAAAACAGCACATAGCCCGCCAGGGACAGCACCAGCACCAGCACGGCACTGGCATCGATCAGCCAGCGCCACGCGGGGGCGACATTTTTGCCGCGGTGCAGGTCATTCAGGGTGTCCAGCACGGCGGCCCGGCTGGCCTGTACCTGCACCTGTCCGCTTCGGGTGTCCACACTCAGGTCGGTGTGGCCCTGCACCCCCTCCAGACGGATCAGCAGTTCATCCTCCAGCTGTTCGCTGCTTTTGAACAGGCCATAGGTCTGAACCGGCTCGGGCAATTGGTCCAGCACCCGGTTGGCTGGGCTGCGCCCCGCCTGCAGGTCAGCCTGCACCTGGGCCAGCACCGGGGGCGGCAGGTGAAACACCTGCTCCGGCAGCGCCTGTGCACGGTCGGCGAACCAGTCCGGGTGATTGAGCAGCAGGCCCGTGGCCGCAAAAAACATCAGCAGCACGAAGGCCAGTGCCGACAGCCAGCCATGCAGGTCGCGCAGCCGCCGGGACCACCGGGCGCGGGCTTTTTTGGCGCTGCGTGCCCGCTGGGTGGCGTGCGGGGTCGGGGCCGACAGCCCCCCGTCGATGGGGATCCCGCTCATGTGCGTGGCCCGACATTCAGCAGCAGTTCGCCCAGCTCGCCCTGCGCAGGCAGCCGCTGTTGCCGGGGGCCGGTGCCGGGGTCAATCACAAAGCTCTGGTAACTGTGGCCCCCATGCTCGCGGGCGGCCTCGATGTGCAGGGTGTAGGGGCCCGGGGGGACCCGCTGGCCCTGATCATCCAGCCCGTCCCAGCTGATCTGGTACTGGCCCGGTGTCCGGGAGGGTTTGGCGATGGTGGTGATCTGGTCCATTTTGCGGCCATGGCGCCGCCACCACACATAGTTGCTGTCCAGCCATTTGGGTTTGTTACCCCAGATGTGCAGGGTGCGCAGCAGGTTTTTCTGTGCATCGGTGACCCACACCACCACATAGGGGGCATGGTATTCCCCCCCACTGATCTTCGGCAGGGTCAGGGTCAGGCTGGCGTTGTAATGGGCTGGCCAGCGGGTAGGGTCTGCTGCCGCCCGGGTGTCCACCGGCTGCCAGTGGCCCTGCGCCGGCAGGCCATCGGCCCGCGCCTGCGGCGGGACCGGGGCAGGCTGCAGCCATGCCGCAAAATCGCCCAGTTCGTGCAGCTGGCCCTGGGGGTCCTGCACCTGTGCGGCCACGGTGATCCCGTCCTGGCGCAGGCGCTCGACCAATTGCTGGCCTTCAGACAGGGGCAGTACCGACAGGGTGGTGGCCAGGGCGTCGGCCTGTTCTGCGGTCGGGGCAATCGCCGCCACACGCGTGTGCCGGGCGGGCTGGCCGGTCTGGGGGTCACGCAGGTGGGACAGGCCATGCTGGTCGCGCCAGCCGGTGCCACTGAAGGCCAGCGCCGCATTGCGCAGGGTGACCACCTGATGCGGTGCTGCGTTGTCTGCCTGAGTGCTCGGTGCCTGCAGGCCAACCGGCCAGCCCCGGCCCTGCGGGCTTTCCCCCCAGGCGCGCACGTCCCCGCCAATGTCCAGCAGCACACCGCGCAGGCCAGCCACCTGCAGCCGTGCCGCCTGCACGGCCTGATCGAGGATATAGCCCTTGGCCAGTCCATCCGGGGCCCACTGGATGCCCTGCGGCAATCGCCAGCCCTCGCCTTCAGGCTGTAGCGGCTCGGTCAGGGCCGCAGGCAGGGGGGCAGGGGTGGGCAGGGCACTGTGCCGGGCCCAGGCCTGCAGACGTGCGCCGATGCGGGCATTGAATGCCCCCTGACTGCGCTGCTGCCACTGCTCACAGGCCAGAATCACTGCGCACAGCGCCGGCGCAAACTGGTCCGGGTGCAACCACACGTCCTGCTGCTGGAGCTGACGGTTGAGCTGGCTGATCTGGCTGTCAGGCTGCCACACGCTGAGCAGCGGCTCCAGCCGCTGGATTTCGGCCAGAATCACCCGGCGCACCTGCGCGGCCTGTTGCGGCTGTTCGGTGAGCACCCACAGGTCCATCGAGGTGCCCAGCACCTGATCCAGTGCAAAGGACTGGGGGTACAGGACCGGTTGCTGCCATGAACCTGCGGTGCGCAGCCCGCTGGCCTGTGGCTGGGCCGACACCAGCACCGGCCCCCCCAGACCCAGCAGCACCAGCACCAGCGGCCGCAGCCTGACCCCCTGCCGACCCGGAAATTTTTCAACCTGCATGCGCATTGACCCCAGAATTCAAGTTTTGCAAATAATATTGATTATGAGATTCATTATCAAGTAGAGTGATGCACCTCGACCGCACACCGGGCCAGGGGGTTCCCCGGCTGAACATCACGGCACGGCGGGACCATCCAACACAGGGAGCACACCATGGCTGACACCCACCACATCCGCTGGACCACCCTGGGCCTGACCCTGGGCCTGCTGGGCAGCAGTCCGGGCGCACTGGCCCACACGCTCAGCGCGTACCTGATGCCCGAAGCCTTTGACCTGAAAAACCCCACCGTCACGGTGCAGTCGGCGCTGACAGTGGAAAAATTCTATGAACCCAGCCGCAGCTTGGCCGCGCACTACCAGTGGGTGGGGCCGGACGGGCAAACCAGCACCCCGGTGCCCGTGGCCGAATTGAAACGCTACAGCATTCTGGAGCTGGACGTGCCGCAGCCGGGCACCTACCGGCTACAGGCCAGCAGCCGCGAACCCCAGCTGACCCAGTACGCGCAGGTCGATGGACAGTGGCTGCGCATCCGTCCGTCCCGTGCGCAGGAGACGACCACCCCCCGGAGCGAACCGGCCACGCGCGCGCCAGCCGCCAGTCCGGCCCAGAGCCAGCCACGTCGGTTCATCACGGCGGATCAGGTCCCGGCCAGTGCGGCCCGCGCCACCAGCCAGCTGATCCAGCAGGCCGAGCTGTATGTCAGCCGGGGCGCACCCAGTGCACTGCCCGCTGCCCGTGGACAGGGCTTTGAGCTGGTGCCGCTGACCGCACCCAACGACGTGTATGTGGACAGCGGCTTTGAGTTCCGGCTGCAGCAGGACGGCCAGCCGCTCACCGGGGTGCCGGTTGAGGTGTTCCGGGGCAGTGATGGGCTGGACCCGCAGGCGGCGCGGGGCAGCCAGACCGTGACCACCGATGCACAGGGCCGGGCCCGGGTGAATTTTGCCCAGCCGGGGGTGTACCTGCTGACCACCCGCCATCCGCAGGAGGCCGCCCAGGGCAGCCGCCCACCCGCAGCCCGCAGTGTGCAATACAGCCTGAGCCTGCAGGTGGCCCCCTAAAAAATCCCCCCACCATTTTTCCCGCAAAGGCCACAGTGTGTCTCGGCAAACTGGGCTATGGTGGATGTGTTTTTTGTGGCCCTGAGGTGACCTGACATGCCAAAAACCCGATTGTTGCCCCTGCTGGCCGCATGGCCCGTGCTGTGCCCACCCGTGCAGGCCGCCACCGCCGAGCCCACCGCGCGCACCCTGACCATCCGCGCCAGTGCCGACCCTGCGGCCGCAGCCGACATCAGCGCCCTGAACAAAATCACCGTCACCCAGGCCGAGATGCTGCGCTATGGCGACGCCTCGATTGGCGACACCCTGCGCCGGGCTGCGGGCATCCAGACCGGCAGTGGCGGTGTGCGCAGCAGCCGGTTCCGGGGCGGCAGTGCGCCGCCGGCGTTTTTGATCAATGGCGAGCCAGTGCAGGGGGGACGCCGGGGCGGACAGACCGTCATCGACGGGCTGACCCCGGACATGATCGACCGCATCGAGATCACCCGCCAGGCCAGCGTCACCCAGGATGCCGCAGCCGCCGGTGGGGTGGTGAACATCATCCTCAAGGACCCTCGCACCGGACAGCGCGGGGGCGTGCTGAAAGTGGGCGGCGGCCTCAGTCAGGAAAGCGGCCAGCAGGACCGCCGCAACCAGATCAGCCTGCAGCTCGATGGCAAGGGCAGCAGCGGCGAATGGCAAAAACTCGGCTATAGCCTGTCGGCCAACCGCATGGACAACCGGGTCGAAAGCCGCAGCGAACTGACCCGGCTGGGCAGCACCCGCACGCAGGACACCCACAGCCAGAGCACCCACGCCATGCTGATGCCCCGGCTGGAATACCAGCCCGCCGCGCAGCAAAAATGGTCCGTGGACGGTTTTCTGGGCCAGTTTGACAGCCAGAGCCGCTACAGCGGCAGCCAGGGGGCCGGCCAGCAGGACAGCCAGACCGAGCCACTGCGCCTGAATGTGCGCTATGAACAGGGCAGTGAAAAAGACCGCAAGGACACCGTGCGCCTGTCCTGGAGCCAGGAAGACGAAACCCAGGACAACAGCCAGGGCACGGTCCTGCACCTGCGTGAGCACAGCGAAGAAACCGCCCTGGGCTACAGCGGCAGCCAGCGCCTGGGCAGCACGCACCAGCTCAAATACGGCACCGACTGGCGACAGACCCGCATCCGCAACAACGTCGAAGCCGACCTGAACGAAGACCGTCAGGCCGTGTATCTGGAAGAAAACTGGCAACTGGCCCCGCGCCACACCCTGACCGCAGGCCTGCGTCAGGAGCGCCTGCAGCGCAGCGGGCTGGTGCAGTACCAGCAGGACAGCAGCAACCCGGCCCTGGCCTACCGCTACCAGCCCACCCCGGCGTGGTCGTGGCAGCTCGGCTACAACGAAGCCAGCAAGGCCCCGCGCAGCGACGATCTGGTGCCGACCGTGAGCGTGTCGCCCAGCAGCGATGCGGGCAGCCTGAACAACCCGGACACCGGCGGCAATCCACAATTGCGCCCAGAGCGCATCCACGCGCTGGAAAGCACCCTCGGCTACAACACTGCGGACGGTGGCTTCAACCTGACCGGCTTTGTGCGCCAGATCGACGATTACATCGAAAAAACCGTGCAACTGGAGCAGGGCCGCTATGTGCAGCGCCCGGCCAACCAGTCGCGCGCCCACACCCGTGGCCTGGAGCTGTCGGCCCGCTACGCCCTGCGTCAGGAGGGCGGTCACTCGTGGCTGCTCAACGGCCAGCTCACCACGATCCGCGCCGAGATCGACCGGCCCGGGGGCACCCGGCTGGCCAGTGATGTGGCCCCCTACAGCGCCAGTCTGGGCCTGTCCTATCAGTACCAGCCCAAACGCCTGAGCCTGAGCGTCAATGCCGGTTACACCCCGGCCTACACCCGGCCACTGGATGACCAGCCGTACCTGCGCCATGTCAATGCCCGCCCCAGTCTGGA
>JBPOIS010000026.1:0-5598 GCA_052034295.1 Pseudomonadota bacterium | reverse complement strand
ACAGCGCTGGATCAGGCCAATGCCCAGTTTCTGGCCCTGTTTGCCGACCCGGAGGACACGCATGCCCCGGTGGATCAATCGGCCCTTGCCCTCAGACGCCCGTTGCCTCCGCCGGAAAAGCAGTCGGTGGGGCCGCTGGCAGAAGTGGCACCGGGTGCCCACCCAGTCGAGTCCGTGGTGGACGGCTCCGCGCCTCCTTCTGATGAAGCTGCCCCCGTGACCGCGGTGCCGCAGTACCTGCCTGAACTGCCCCGGGAGATTGTGTTGGTCATGTCTGACCCTGTAGAGCCGGTTTTGTCCAGCGACACGCCAGCCGTGCCAGCCCAGGGCTCGCAGGGCGTCCGGCTGGAAAAAGATCCCCGATAGTCCAGGCCCGCCAGTCGGTGGCCGGGCGCAGCCTCAGTGAGCTGCAGGTGCCCGAGGACGAGCTGGAGCACCACATCGTGCGCTGGGTGAAAACCTAGCCCGGGCGGCCATCCACCCGCGCCCGCAGCAGCCATGGGGTGTACACCCACAGGTACAGCGAGAATGCCAGCACCACCAGCGTGCCCGACAGGCCCAGCCAGTGCAGGTAAGCTGCGGGCCACAGCAGCGGCAGGCCGACCCGGCACAGCACCGCCAGCACCACCAGTGCGTAGGCCAGCGTCTCGGCCCGGCCAGCCTGCAGCAGCCGGCCGGTGTGGCCGCGCGCCGTGCGTGTCATCATGCCGAGGCCCAGTCCGGTCACCACCCCCACAGTCAGCGCATGGTTGGCCAGCTGGGGCAGCAGCGGCTGCCAGCCTGTGGGCAGCGCCCGCAGCAGCAGGCCGACCGGCAGCCACAGATAGCTCAGGTGCAAAATCCACAACAGCGGGGTGCGTCGCGTGGCCCAAGGATCCCAGCGCGACCAGCGCAGCAGGTGCAGCAGCGCCGCCAGCAGGCTCAGCCCGTGCATCGCCCCGCCCAGCAGCCACACCTGGGGCCACTGCAGCGTGGCCGCAGCACCCAGCAGTGCCAGCACCGTGATCACCAGCAGCGGTTTTTCCAGCGCGGGCAGGGGGCGCACCTGCGCCTGCGGCAGGGCATTGCGGGTGAACATCGGCACCACCCGCCCGGTCATCACCGTCACCGCCACCAGCACCACGGTCAGCCCCACCTGCAACAGCACAGACGGCTGCAGCCCGATCTGCGGCCACAGCACGGCGGCATGGTGCAGCCCGGCCAGCAGGCCCAGCGCCACCAGCAACAGGGGAAAAAAATCATTGCGGCGGTTCTGGCCACGCCGGAATGCCCGCCACAGGCCCAGTGCCGCCAGCCCAAAAAACAACGGCTCCAGCCACAGGTTCATGGCACTCCAGGGGGTCAGCATCAGCACCCGGACACTGGTCCAGCCCAGCGCCAGCACCATCAACGGACGCCCCTGCGGGGTGTCCTGACCGCTCCAGGTGCGGCCTGCGGTCAGCAGAAACCCCACCATCAGCGTCCCGGCAAAGCCAAACAGCATCTCATGGCCATGCCAGGCCATCCCCTGCAAATGACTGGCACTGGCATAGCCATGCGCCAGCATGGCCAGCCACACCGGCACTGCCAGCACCATCCACAGTGCACACAGCAGATAAAAGGGCCGGAACCCCAGGGCCCACAGCGCCCAGCCCGGCGCAGGGCGGTTCAGCGGGTCCTCGATGCGCAGCATGGGGCACCTCCAGCACGATCAAAAGATATATTTATAATACATGTTTTGAGGCGCAACCGCACACCGGCCGGGGGGATTTTGGCCGTAGCAAAAAACGCCCGGAAAAAAACCGCTAAAACGCCGGTCCCGGCAGTGCAGCGTCCAATTGCAGCAACGGCAGCAGCTGGGCCCGCTGCGCTGGACCCAGCAAATCGGCCAGCGTGTAGCGGTCCAGCACCTGCAAATACGCCTGCAGGGCCTGATGCAGCGCCTGCTGCAACCCACAGGCCGGGGTGATGGCGCAGGCCGTGGGCTGCTCGAAGCAGGCCACCAGCGCAAAATCCGGCTCCAGCAGCCGCACCAGCGCCCCCAGATTGATCTCGGCCGGCGGGCGGGCCAGCCGTACCCCGCCGTGCTTGCCGCGCACGCTGCTGAGGAAGCCCTCGCGGGTCAGGGTGTTGACCACCTTCATCAGGTGACTGTGGGAAATCGCGTAGCGCTCGGCCATCTGGGCAATCGTGGACAGCTGCGGGTGGCGCAGACCCACGAAGATCAGCACCCGGAAGGCATAATCGGTGTAGCGGGTCAGGCGCATGGGCCGTTCACTCAGCAGGCCCCGGCCCCGGTGCCGGGGAGGGCAGCAGACCGCCTGTAGGCCACAGGGCAGCCTGCAAAAAAATCAGGCCTCGATCAGCGCCTGGGCCTCACGCAGGTTCAGGGTGCCCTCATAGATCGCCCGTCCGGTGATGGCACCGAGGATGCCCGGCTGGCCCTTCAGGGCACGGATGTCGTCGAGGTTGGTGATGCCGCCCGACGCAATCACCGGCAGGCCGCAGCCCTGCGCCAGCGCCACGGTCTGCTCGACATTGACGCCCTGCATCATGCCATCGCGGGCAATGTCGGTGTAGACGATCGCCGACACCCCGGCATCGGCGAAGCGCCGCGCCAGATCGACTGCCTGCACGTCGGTGACGTGGGCCCAGCCATCGGTGGCCACCCAGCCGTCTTTGGCATCGATGCCGACGATGATGTGCCCGGCAAACTCACGACAGGCCTGCGCCACAAACGCCGGTTCCTTCACCGCCTTGGTGCCGATGATCACAAACGACACCCCGGCTTCCAGATAATGCCGGATCGTCTC
This sequence comes from Pseudomonadota bacterium, assembly GCA_052034295.1. Lineage (GTDB taxonomy): Bacteria > Pseudomonadota > Gammaproteobacteria > Pseudomonadales > Moraxellaceae > JBPOIS01. Next base: position 2,806 of record JBPOIS010000026.1, on the reverse strand, counting down.
CAGCGAACGGATGCCGCCGCCGATCTGGATCGGCAGCTCGGGGTGACGGGCGGCAATCTGCTCCACCACCGATTTGTGGATCGGTGTTCCGGCAAAGGCACCATTCAGGTCCACCAGGTGCAGGCGCTGCGCGCCCTGATCCACCCAGTGTGTGGCCATCGCCACCGGATCATCACTGAACACCGTATCGTCGTCCATGCGGCCCTGCTTGAGGCGCACACACTGGCCATCCTTGAGGTCAATGGCGGGGATAATCAGCATGGCTTACACCTTCCAGTCGATAAAATTCTTCAGCAATTGCAGGCCGGCATGGTGGCTTTTTTCCGGGTGAAACTGCGTGGCAAACAGATTGTCCTGCGTCAGCGCACAGGCAAACGCCAGCCCATAATCGCAGCGCCCGGCCACAATCGCCGTATCCTCAGGCTGCACATAATAGCTGTGCACAAAATAAAACCGCGTCCCCGGCGCAATGTCTCGCCACATCGGATGCGCCGGGTCCACCGGCTGCACCTGATTCCAGCCCATGTGCGGCACCTTCAGCCCCGGCTGCTCGGCAAACCGGCGCACCTGCCCGGCAAAAATCCCCAGACAATCCACGCCGCCGTTTTCTTCACTGCGCTGCATCAGCGCCTGCATGCCCACACAGATCGCCAGCAGCGGTTTGGCAAAGGCCGCCTCGCGCACCTCGGCATCCACCCCGGCGGCCACCATGCCCGCCATGCAATCGCGCATGGCCCCCACCCCCGGAAACACCACCCGGTCGGCGCGGCGCACCACCGCCGGATCGTGGGTGATGTCCACCGTGGCGCCGACGTACTCCAGCGCCTTGGCGGCGGAGTGCAGGTTGCCCATGCCATAGTCCAGCAGTGCCACCCGCGTCATCACAGCGCCCCTTTGGTCGAGGCAATCGTGCCCGCCGCACGCGGGTCGCGCTCGCAGGCCATGCGCAGCGCCCGTGCCAGCGCCTTGAACACACTCTCGATCTGGTGGTGGCTGTTTTTGCCTTTCAGGTTGTCGATGTGCAGGGTCAGCAGGGCGTGATTGACAAACCCCTGAAAAAATTCAGAAAACAGATCCACATCGAAGCTGCCGATCCGTGCACGGGTGAACGGAATGTCCATGAACAGCCCTGGCCGCCCCGACAGGTCCACCACCACCCGCGACAGCGACTCATCCAGCGGCGCATAAAAATGCCCGTAGCGTTGGATGCCTTTTTTATCGCCCAGCGCCTTGGCAAACGCCTGCCCCAGGGTGATCCCGCAATCCTCCACCGTGTGGTGGTCATCAATGTGCAGATCACCGTGGCAGGTCAGCTCGATGTCAAACAGCCCATGGCGCTTGATCTGGTCGAGCATGTGGTCCAGAAACGGCACGCCACTGTTCAGCGTGCCCTGACCGGTGCCATCCAGATTCAGGCGCACCTCGATCTGGGTTTCACTGGTGTTGCGGGTGACGTGGGCCGTGCGGCTGGGCAAAACAGAATCGGTCATGACTGCACATCAAGGCGGCTGGGCAAAAACCGATTATAACGCAAGGATGGCCCGGACTGGACTTGTCATTGTCATGGCTTTGCGGCATGTTCAGCAGATATTTTTGTGCTGCATTTATCTGGGGGAGACACCATGCCGCTGACGATTGAAGCCCTGCACCAGTTGCCCGGCGAGCCCCTGCAGGGGCAGATTGCCCATTTGTACGACACCAGCCCGGAGTTTGCCGACGGCCATGATGCCGTGGCGCGGCTGACGCAGGCGCTGGCGGCAGGGGACACCCTGTATCTGGCCATGTTCAACGAAAAACCCATCGGTGCCATCTGGGCCCGGCGCACCGAGCAGCCCAACACCCGGCTGATGCAGTACATCGTGGTGCACCCGGCCAACCGGGGCCGGGGCATTGCCGAGGCACTGGTCAAAGAGGGCTGCGCCGCTGAGGAAGCCAAGGGGGCCCAGCATTTCAAACCCGGCTGCGGGGCCATCCATCGGCTGCTGGCCCGGCAGAACCGGCTTGGCTAAAAAACCAGCGGCAGCGGCTTGACCTGTGACAGGAAAGTCGCTTTAATACGGCCTCACGGCGCGGTAGCTCAGTCGGTAGAGCAGCGGATTGAAAATCCGCGTGTCGGCAGTTCGATCCTGCCCCACGCCACCATACAGCGTTTCGGCCACCACCGAAACACCCCGGAAAGCCCCGAAATTACTAGGTTTCGGGGCTTTTTGTTGTCCGGGGTACACCAAGGCAAAACGGCCCTAACCATTGTCAAATGTTGGTATTTCTGTTGGTATGAAAAATACCAACACCAAAAAATACCAACAGAGGCCGCCATGTTGACCGACGCCAGGCACCGCAAGCCCCTGACCCTTGGCCATTCTTCACGCAGTGCGTGAAGCCCCGCAACGGTTCGAGCCCGCACAGCCTCCGATCCATCTGAAAGACAGCCCCAGCACAGCCCCACCAACGGGCACAGCCGCCCGCGAGTTTTGCGGGGACAGATGGTTTTGCCTACTTTTGCCACAACAAAAGCAGGTCGCCAAAGGCATTGCAGAATGCGTGCCCTGAACGGAGTCGAAGGGCAGGCCTCGACGCCGCTCAGCCAGCGTAGAGGGCCATCCGCGGCGGGATGATTACTCCGGTTTCCAGCCTTCGGCCTGCTCAACCTGTTCGCCGCGGAAGAATTTTTCCCGCTGCTCATCCAGAAACACCCGGGTGGCCGGGTCAATCAGGCTCAGGCGTTTTTCGTTGATCAGCAGGGTCTGGTGCTTCAGCCATTCCTGCCACGCCTGTCGAGACACATGCTCAAACACCCATTCGCCCT
>JBPOIS010000155.1:0-7325 GCA_052034295.1 Pseudomonadota bacterium | reverse complement strand
ATTCAATGGCTTTTTTTCCAACCGCCCTGACCCTGCTGGTGCTGGCCCTGGGCGGCTGTGCCACCCACCCCACCCTGCCCGCAGCACAGCGCCCTGCCCACTGGGCGCAGCCGGTCCAGCACACGGCCACGCCGGGCGCACTGCGGAATTTTTTTCAGGTCAGTCCACAGTTGTACCGTGCCGCCCAGCCCAGTGCGGCCAGCCTGTCCGGCCTGAACCCACCCGGCCAGCCGCTGATCCGTACCGTGGTGAACCTGCGCCCCTGGCACACTGATGCCAGCCTGCCACAGGCCCAGGCGGTGCCGACGCTGCTGCAGGTGCCGGTGTTTACGTCGGTGCCAGACACCCGGCAGGTGCTGGCCTTTCTCAGAATTGCCACCGACCCGCAGCGCCAGCCGGTGCTGGTGCATTGTCTGCATGGTTCCGACCGCACCGGGCTGATGGTGGCCAGTTATCGGGTGGTGGTGCAGGGCTGGCAAAAGACTGACGCGATTGCCGAAATGACCCAGGGCGGCTTTGGCTATCACCCCTACTGGCGCAACCTGATTGACGTGCTGGAGCAGCTGGACGTGCCCGCCCTGCGCCAACAGCTCAGCCTCCCAGCCCAGATTACCCCGGTTCGCCCACAACCCTGAGCAGGGGAGTCTGCGCAGGTCATTGCTGGCTTTTTTCGTAGTCGGCCACAGTGTCGCGGCTGGCGGCGGCGGCGGCCTGCTGAGCCTGTGCTTCAGCATTTTTGGCCATTTGCGTCACTGCGGCATGTTGCGGCGGGGCCGGGGGGGGCCACCGGCCCGTGCAGCTGTTGCCAGCCCCACCAGCCCAGAACTGCCAGTGCCATCGCCCAGAACCATTTCATGTGCTGCTCCTGTTGCGCCGTGCAGGAAGCCGGCGCTGTCTGCCACAGAATAGCGCAAGCGGCTTAATCCCCGCTGAAAAGCGCCTGTGGCCGGATCATCCCAAAACGCCTGAAACCGCCAACAAGCCCACGCGATTGCAGGGCCTTTGGGCTATACTCGACGCTTTCATGTTTTTCCTACGGCTGTCGTCATGAGCAAAGCCATTGCCAACATTACCTTTCAGGACCTGATCCTGAAGCTGCAAAATTTCTGGGCACAACAGGGCTGCGTGGTGCTGCAGCCCTATGACATGGAAATGGGCGCCGGGACCTTTCACACCGCCACCTTCCTGCGTGCACTCGGTCCCGAGACCTGGAACGCAGCGTATGTACAGCCCTCGCGCCGTCCCAAGGATGGCCGCTACGGTGAAAACCCGAACCGCCTGCAGCACTATTACCAGTTTCAGGTGGTACTCAAGCCCAACCCGGCCAACATCCAGCAGCTGTATCTGGATTCGCTGAAAGAAATCGGCATCGACCCGCTCACCCACGACATCCGCTTCGTGGAAGACAACTGGGAATCGCCGACGCTGGGCGCGTGGGGTCTGGGCTGGGAGGTCTGGCTCAACGGCATGGAGGTCACCCAGTTCACCTATTTCCAGCAGGTTGGCGGCGTGGAGTGCTACCCGGTCACCGGTGAAATCACCTACGGTCTGGAGCGCCTGTGCATGTACCTGCAGGGCGTGGACAGCGTGTATGACCTGGTCTGGACCGATGGACCGTTTGGCCGGGTCACCTATGGCGACGTGTTCCACCAGAATGAAGTCGAGCAGTCCACCTACAATTTCGAGCACGCCAACGTGCCCCGGCTGTTTGAGCTGTTTGATTTTTATGAGTCCGAATCCAACCAGCTGATGGCCGCCGAACTGCCCCTGCCCGCCTATGAAATGGTGGTGAAGGCCTCGCACACCTTCAACCTGCTGGATGCGCGCGGGGCGATTTCCGTCACCGAACGGCAGCGCTACATCCTGCGGGTGCGCGGGCTTGCGCGGGCGATTGCCCAGAGCTACGTGCAGGCCCGTGCCAAACTGGGCTTCCCGATGGCTGAACCGGCGCTGCGCGATGAAGTGCTGGCCCAGTTGGCCGCACAGGCCGAAGCCGAAGCGCTGAAGGCCAGGGCAGACACCGACATGGCCAAAGGCTAGGCCCCAGGCAGGCCCTTTTTTGATGATTTGGAAACACTGTTCATGACCCACACTGTACTGTTTGAACTGGGCTGCGAAGAGCTGCCCCCCAAGAGCCTGAAAACCCTGCGCGACGCCCTCAAAAGCGAAGTCGAAACCCGCCTGCAGGCCGCTGGCCTGACCCACGGGGTGATCCACGCCTATGCGGCCCCACGGCGGCTGGCGCTGCTGATCGAGGACCTGGCCGACCGGCAGGCCGACCGGGTGGATGAAAAACGCGGGCCGGCAGCCGTGGCGGGCTTTGATGCCGATGGCAAACCCACCAGGGCCCTCGAAGGCTTCATGCGCGGGGCGGGCATCAGCGTCGAGCAGCTCAGCCGCATCGACACCCCCAAGGGTGAGTGGCTGGTGTACCGCCAGACCATCAGCGGCCGCGCCATGACCGAACTGCTGCCTGGCTTGCTGCAGGACGCACTGGATGCGCTGCCGATTGCCAAGCGCATGCGCAGTGCCGCCAGCCGCACCGAATTTGTCCGCCCGGTGCAGTGGGTGGTGCTGATGCGCGATGCCGAGGTGATTCCGGCCACCCTGCAGGACTTTGCCACCGGCAACACCAGCTACGGCCACCGCTTCCATGCGCCACAGCCGATCGTACTGGCCCATGCGCGGGACTATGTGCAGGCGCTGGCGCAGGCCCACGTGCTGGTGGATTTTGAGCAGCGCCAGCAGCGCATCCTGCAGCAGACCGAACAACTGGCTGATGATGTGGGGGCCCGTGCCCTGACCCCGCCTGAGCTGCTGGACGAGGTCACTGCGCTGGTGGAATGGCCGGTGGCCCTGCGGGCACGCTTTGAAGAACGCTTCCTGGCGGTCCCACAGGAAGCCCTGATCAGCACCATGCAGGACAACCAGAAATATTTTTGTTTGGTCGATGCCGCAGGCAAGCTGCAGCCCTACTTTATCACCATCAGCAACATTGCCTCCAGGGATCCCGCACAGATCATTGCCGGCAATGAAAAAGTCGTGCGCCCGCGCCTGACCGATGCCGAATTTTTCTTCAAACAGGACCAGAAACAAAGTCTAAAAAGCCGTCAGGACAAACTGGAACAACAGGTGTTTCAGGCGCAGCTGGGCACCCTGTGGGACAAAACCCAGCGCATTGCCCGGCTGGCGGCCCTGATTGCCTCGCAGACCGGTGCCCATGCGGCCTGGGCCGAGCGGGCGGGCCTGCTGTCGAAGATGGACCTGGCCACCGAGCTGGTCGGCGAGTTTCCCGAGCTACAGGGCATCGCCGGCAGCTACTATGCCGCTGCCGAAGGTGAACCGGCTGAAGTGGCCACGGCCCTGCGTGAGCAATACCTGCCGCGCTTTGCCGGAGACGCCCTGCCACAGACCCAGACGGGCACCGCGCTGGCGCTGGCCGACCGCCTCGACACACTGGCGGGGATTTTTGGCATCAACCAGCCCCCCACCGGCAACAAGGACCCGTTCAGCCTGCGCCGCGCCTCGATCGGGGCCCTGCGCCTGATGATTGAAAAACAACTGTCGCTGCCGCTGGACCTGCTGCTGGCTGCTGCCATTCAGGACTACGGCCCGCGCATTGCCGACCCGGAAAAAACCCTGCATGCGGTGATGGAATTCATGAAGGGCCGCTACCGCGCCATGTATGAGGATCAGGGCATGGCCGTGGACACCATCCAGGCTGTACAGGCGCTGAACCCGCACTCGCCGCTGGATTTTGACCGGCGCATCCGGGCGGTACAGCAATTCCGCACCCTGCCCGACGCCGAGGCACTGGCCGCCGCCAACAAACGGGTGGCCAACATCCTCGCCAAGGAAAAGCTGCACGCGGGTGCTGTGAATGCTGACCTGCTGATCGAAGCCGCCGAGCGTGGCCTGTACGATGTGCTCGAAGGGCTGGAACCCCAGGTCAAACCCCTGCTGGAGGCCCAGGACTACAGCACGGCCCTGACGCGGCTGGCGGCGTTGCGCACCCCGGTGGACCATTTCTTTGACACCGTGATGGTCATGGCCGAAGACCCGGCCCTGCGGCACAACCGCCTGCAGTTGCTGGCCCGCCTGCGCGCCCTGTTTCTCAGCGTGGCCGATGTGAGTGTGTTGCAGGGCTGAGCGGAACGTGGGCTGACGCCACCACAGCGCCCCATCGGGCGCTGTTTTTGTCTGGCTGCACGAATCCTGCCGAACCTGCTGCAACCGCAGTGCGACACCTAATGTCGCACCAGACCTGTGGGCCACTGGTCGCCGAACGCTGCCCCGCTATACTCCACAACGAACTCAAAAAAAACTGCACAGGCCCAACCACCATGTCCCCCACACCCTCCCCCCGTTATCTTGAAGTCAGCACCACGGCCCGCTTTGAACGCACCATCCTCGCCCACCGTGCCCAGCTGGAACTGACCGCTCCCAGTGTGCCGGAGACTCAGGCATGAACGCGCTCACCCTGACCCCAATGGAGGACCGGCTGCTGGGCGGGCTGTATGGCCTGCTGATCGGTGATGCGCTGGGCGTACCGTATGAATTCAATTCCCCGGAAAAACTGCCTGACCTGTCTGCGCTCAACTTCGTACCGCCCGCAGGCTTTGCCCGCACCTACCCGACAGTGCCGCCGGGGACCTGGTCGGATGATGGTGCACAGGCGCTGTGCCTGCTGGAGTCCCTGCTCGCCCATGAGGGACAGCTGGATCTGGAGGATCTGGGGCGGCGCCTGTACGACTGGTATGCGCATGGACATCTGGCGGTGGACCGGCGGGTGTTTGATGTGGGCATCCAGACGGCACAGTCACTGCAAAAAATGGCACAGGGACAGCCTGCCGCACAATGCGGCGGCACGTCGGACTACAGCAACGGCAATGGCTCGCTGATGCGGGTGTTGCCGCTGGTGCTGGTGCATCAGGGCCCTGTGGACCTCCTGATTGCACAGGCACACCGCCAATCACAGGTGACCCACGCACACCCACGCGCACAGGCCTGCTGTGCCCTGTATTGCCTGTGGGCCTGGTTTGAACTGCAACAGCATCCAGAGCCCTGGCCACAGGCGGTGCAGGTGCTGACAGGGTATTATGCATGCACGCCCGAAGGTGCCGTATATCAGGATGAAGTCAACCAGCACCTGCGCCCGCTGGACAATGAACCGCTCACCCGGTCCCACTGCGGTGGCAGTGGCTATGTGGTGGATAGCCTGCGCTCCGCGCGCTGGGCCTGTCAGGCGGAGGACTATCGGGCGGTGATGCGCCGGGCCATCGGGCTGGGCCACGACACCGACACCACCGCCTGCATTGCGGGCGGCATTGCCGGTCTGCGCTGTGGCTTGACCCAGCTGCCCACAGCACTGGTGCAGGGGCTGCGGGGCCAGACCGAATGGCTGGCCCCGCTCCAGCAGCAACTGCTGTGCTATTGGCGCGACCAGTAATGCAGATTATTGCGCGTGCTGCACGCAGCGCACCGCTTCCGGCATGGCGCTCAGGCGCCCTGTTTCGATGTCCTCACCACACACCTCACAGCGGCCATAGCCGCCGGACTCCAGCCGCTGCAGGGCGGCACTGACCTCAGCCAGTTTGTCCGTGGCCTCTTGACGCAGGCTGTAGGTGGCATCATCGTTCTGGTGCAGCTTGGCACGGTCGCTCCAGTCATTGGCCATGTCTTCCGGCGGGTGCGACAGGCGCTGGTTGATCTGCCCGATGCGCTGTTCATATTCGGCCTGCAGGGCGATCAGGCGCTCACGCACCGCATTCAGATCCAGGGCAGTCATTGAAGTACTCCTCAAATGTGATTCTCTTCACCATGACACGGCAGCTCCTGTGTTTTCAAGAGACTTTCGAGGGTCTGCCGTTCAATGCCATAAAATGCCTTCAGCGCCTCAACCTGCGCCAGCACCTGCTGTTTTTTGGCTGCCGTGACAGGCCGCCGCACCGCCAGAATCATCTTGTTTTTCTGGGTGTGCTCCAGCGCCACAAACTCAAACACCCGTGGATCATAGCCTTCAGCCTCCAGCAACAGGGCACGCAGGCTGTCGGTGAGCATTTCCGCCTGCTGCCCGGCATGCACCCCATGGCCCAGCATGGGCTTGAGCAAAGCCGGTGCGCGCAACTGGGGGCGCAGCTCCTTGTGGCAGCACGGCGCACAGATGATCATGGCCGCCTCCAGGCGCACCCCGGTGTGCAGGGCAAAATCCGTGGCCACATCACAGGCGTGCAAGGCCACCATCACGTCCACCTGCTCAGGCTGGAAGCTGCGCACATCGCCCTGAAAAAACGCCAGCCCCGACAGTTGATGCCGGTGCGCGGCCTGATTGCACAGGCTGACCAGCTCACCGCGCAGCTCCACCCCGGTGACCTTCGGGGTTTTCTGCAGCACCCGCGCAATGTACTCGCACAGGGCAAAGGTCAAATAGCCCTTGCCGGAACCAAAATCCACCACATGCAACACAGGCTGCGCCTGTATGGACGCCGGCAGCTGCGCATAAGCATGGGCAAAAATCTCAATGAATTTATTGATCTGCTTCCATTTGCGCGACATGGCCGGGATCAGCCGCCCCTGCGCATCGGCAACGCCCAGAGCCTGCCAATAAGGCTGCTTCAGATCCAGCTCACGGTGTTTTTCACGCTGATGACCCTGTACCGGCTCCACCTGCTCAATCGTTTTTGGCACTGCCTTCTGGGTGCGGTGCTGCTGCACCCGGCCTTTGCGATCCAGCTGCCATTGCAGGGTCTCCGTGGTGGTTTCAGCATAAAAATGGACAAACTGCTTCCCCAGCATATCCTGCAGCCACACCAGTGCGGCCTCAATCGGCAGGTTGCGGGTGATGTCGCGGGTGGGATAGCGATAAACCAGACTCAGGTGCAGCACACCCTTGATGCGCAGGGGTCGCACCAGCACCCGCTGCAAATCAGGTTCTGGCCCCCGATACCCCGACAGCGTGCACTTGGTCAGTTGCCCGGCCTCAAGCTGGCTCCGCAGCTCATCCACCAGCGCCACGACCTGTACTGCATCAATTGTTGACATACCTCGCTCCCTCCCCTGAGGACCGCCACGAGTGGAAGCCCGGCGAAAAAATTCAAAACCCATGCACCAGCCTAAAGGACCCCAGTACAAAAAAGTCGCTTCAAGTTCAAAAAATCCAAGCCAAAAAAAAATCCCCCGGTTTAGGCCGGGGGATTTTGGATAATGAGCTGACGATGACCTACTCTCACATGGCGAATGCCACACTACCATCGGCGCTAAGTCGTTTCACTTCTGAGTTCGGGAAGGGATCAGGTGGTTCCAACTTGCTATGTTCGTCAGCACAA
>JBPOIS010000177.1:0-6110 GCA_052034295.1 Pseudomonadota bacterium | reverse complement strand
TTGGCCACGGTGGCCGGTTCGCCATTGATGGGCTCAGTCACCCCAAAGGTGTTGCCGGCATGGCGGTAAAACAGCCGCCGCTGCCCAGTGGGACTGGTGTTTTCCCGGCCGGGGGGCACCGACAGGGTGGCCAGCACGGCATCGTAGAACTGCCGGGCCTGCTCGAGGTCACGGGTGCCAATCATCACATGGCTAAACATGGGTCGGTGTACTCCTGAAGCAAACGGGGACACGGCCTGCGCCGCTGTAGCCTAGATAGCCGGTTTTGGCACACCACACAAGCCAGTCGCCTGAACGCCCCGCACAAAAAAAGCCGCAGAAGCGGCTTTTCAGGATCAACTGCTCAGGAATCACTGGTCGTTTTGCTGTTCCTGCTCGACACGCTGGCGGAACTTCTGGCCGGCTCGGAAGGTCACCACCCGGCGGGCAGTGATGGGGATCTCCTCCCCGGTCTTGGGGTTGCGGCCAGGGCGCTGACGCTTGTCACGCAGTTCAAAATTGCCAAAACCGGACAGCTTGACCTGCTCGCCCTGAATCAGCGCCTGACTGATTTCCTCAAAAAACAGCTCCACCAGCAGCTTGGCTTCACGGCGGCCAATCCCGGTGCGCTCGCTGAGGTGGTCCGCCATTTCAGCCTTCGTCAATGCAGTCATGATGCCCTCAATTGTGCCTGGTGCTGTTCCGCCAGTGCGGCCACCACCCGTTCCATTCCGTCTTTGATCTCGCTGTCTTCCAGCGTGCGTTCCGGATGCTGCCAGATCAGGCCAAAGGCCAGTGAGCGCTGACCGGCAGCAATGCCCTGACCGGCATACACATCAAACAGCCACACATCCTGCAGCAGCTCACCTGCACTGCGGCGGATCGTCGACAACACCTGATCCAGAGCAATGCTAGCATCAATCAGCAGGGCAATATCCCGCCGCACATGGGGAAAGCGTGATAGTTGTGTAAAATGAGATACATACGGCAACATCAATGCATCCAGTGACAATTCGGCCACCCAGCAGGGGCCCAGCCCCAGTTCTGCCTCCAGCCGGGGGTGCAGGCGGCCCAGGTAGCCCAGGCACTGCCCCGCCACCCACACTGAAGCACTCTGGCCGGGGTGCAGCCACGGCTGCTGTGCCGGACGGTAGTCGGCTGCAGGCACACGCGACACATTCAGCACCGCTTCGACCTGCCCCTTCAGGTCATAAAAATCCATGGGCCGGGTCGGCAGGCCCCACTGCTCGGGGTACTGGGCACCGGTGGCGATCAGGGCCAGGGTGGGAATCTGCTGTAGGTCAGCAATCGCCGCACCGCGCGGCTCGAAGCGCAGCCCGGTCTCGAACAGCCAGACCCGCTCCTGCTGGCGGTTGCGGTTGTACTGTACGGCTGGAATCAGCGACGACAGCAGGCTGCGGCGCATCACCGCCAGCTCGCTGCTGATCGGATTGGCCAGCGCCAGCAGCTCACCCTGCGGGTCCAGCTGGCGCTCCAGCGCGGCATCGCTGAAACTGAAGCTGATCGCCTCCTGATAGCCCAGCGTCACCAGCGTCCGGCGCAGCTCCTGACGGCCCTGCTGATCGGGCTGCGGTGGCAGGGTCAGGGTCAGCTGCGGCAGCTGCACCGGAATCCGGTCGTAGCCATAAATGCGGCCCACCTCCTCGGCGATGTCCTCAGCGATCGACAGGTCAAAGCGCCACGACGGCGGCAGCACCTGCCAGCCGGTGTCTGTGTGGCCATCGCCCTGCACCGCCAGCCCCAGCCGGGTCAGCGTCTGCTGCACAAATTCGGCGTCCACGGCAAAGCCCAGCCGCGCCTGAATCTGCTTCAGGGTCACCGCAATCGGTGCGCGGGTGGGCAGATGCGCCGGCTGCTCGGCCCGTACCACATGGCTGGCTTCACCCCCGGCACACTGCAGGATCAGCGCTGTGGCACGCTCCAGCGCCTGTGCCGCCAGCTCAAAGTCCACCCCACGCTCGAAGCGCTGCGAGGCATCGGTGTGCAGGCCATAGCGGCGCGCCCGCCCGGCAATCGCCAGCGGATCAAAAAATGCACTTTCCAGCAGGATCGACGTGGTGGTGTCGGTCACACTGCTGGGTAGCCCGCCCATGATCCCGGCCAGGGCCAGCACGCCCTGATCATCGGCAATCACCAGCGTGTCATGGTCCAGCGTCACCACCTGCCCATTCAGCAGGGTCAGGGTTTCCCCGGCGGACTGGCGCACCTGCACGGGGCCGTGGATTTTTGTCAGATCAAAGGCATGCAGCGGCTGGCCCAGCTCCAGCAGCACATAGTTGGTCACATCGACCAGCAGGCTGTGGGCACGCAGGCCACTGCGCTCCAGCCGGCTGCGCATCCAGTCCGGCGTGGCCGCCTGTGGATCGAGGCCACGGATCACCCGGCCCAGATAACGCGGACAGCCTGCCGACTGCAGCGCGATCTGCACGCCACTGTCAAAGCGGCCCGGCACCGGTGCCTGCTCTGGCGCCTGCACCGGCAGGGCATGGATCACGCCCAGCTCACGGGCCAGCCCGCGCACGCTCAGGCAGTCGCCCCGGTTCGGGGTGATGCTGATGTCGATCACATGGTCATCCAGCCGCAGATAGTCGCGGATGTCGGTGCCGACCGGCGCATCCCCCGGCAGCGCCAGCAGGCCATCGACCTGATCAACCAGGCCGATTTCGGAAGCCCCGCACAGCATCCCGTGCGACTCCACCCCGCGCAGCTTGCCTTTTTTGATGGCCAGCCCACCGGGCAGGCGCGCGCCCACCGTGGCCACGGGCGCTTTCATGCCTGCGGCCACATTCGGCGCCCCACAGACGATCTGCAGCGGCTCTGCCGCACCGATGTTCACGGTGGTGACCCGCAGCCGGTCGGCATCCGGGTGCGGTGCCACGCTGAGCACCTCACCCACCACCACCCCGCTAAACGGTGCCACCAGCGGTGCGCACTCGTCCACCTCCAATCCCGCCATGGTGAGCTGATGCGCCAGCGCTGCGCTGTCCACGGCCGGGCTGACCCATTCACGCAGCCATTGTTCACTGATTTTCATAAAAAAACTCTCAAAGACAGTCCAGACGGTTCGGCTCAGGCAAACTGGCGCAAAAAACGCACATCGTTCTGGAAAAACAGCCGCAGGTCATTCACGCCATAGCGCAGCATGGCAAATCGCTCCACCCCCAGCCCGAAGGCAAAGCCGGTGTAGCGCGCCGGGTCAATGCCGCAGCTGCGCAGCACGTTTGGGTGCACCATGCCGCAGCCCAGCACCTCCAGCCAGCGGCCCCGCTCATCCATGATGTCCACCTCGGCAGACGGCTCGGTGAATGGGAAATATGACGGGCGGAAGCGCACCTGCAGGTCCTTTTCAAAAAACACCTGCAAAAACTCGATGATCAGCCCCTTCAGCTCGGCAAAACTGGCCTGCTCGGTGACCACCAGCCCCTCGACCTGATGGAACATCGGCGAATGGGTCTGGTCGGAATCACAGCGGTACACCCGGCCCGGACAGACGATGCGGATCGGCGGCTCGCTGGCGTTCATGGTGCGGATCTGCACCGAGCTGGTGTGGGTGCGCAGCAGGTGATGGGCATCAAAATAAAAGGTGTCGTGCATCGCCCGCGCCGGGTGATGGCCTGGGATGTTAAGGGCCTCAAAATTGTGGTAGTCGTCCTCGACCTCCGGCCCCTGGGCCACGGCAAAACCGGCGCGGGTGAAAAAGCCACAGATGCGCTCCATCACCTGGGTGACCGGGTGAATGCTGCCCATGTGCTGGCCACGGCCCGGCAGGCTGATGTCCACCCGCTCGGCCTCCAGTCTGGCGGCCAGTGCGGCCTCGCGCAGGCTGTCCTGCCGCTGGGTCAGGGCCTGCTGGATCTGCTCACGGGCCTGATGGATCAGGGCGCCCTGGACCTTGCGCTGTTCGGGGTCGAGCTGGCCCAGCGTCTTGGACAGTTCGCTGAGCTGGCTTTTTTTGCCCATGAACTGGGTGCGCACCTGATCAAGCTGGGTCAGGTCAGCCGCCGCAGCAATGGCGGCAAGGGCCGCCGTGGTCAGGGGGGGAATCAGCGTTTCAACAGACATGCGCAGGGCCTCGTTGGTGGTGCGCTGGGGTCACGCCGGGTGCCCAGCCGCCAAAAAGCGTTGGAGAACTGCGGATTTTAACGAATTTTGCCGGGTTGTGGCTGTTTTTGCAGAATCCCGCATCCACAGGACAGCCAAGGCCCACAGGGCAGCCCCTCAGACCGAACCGCCCTGCAGAAATGAACCCATCACAGCCACAGGCCCTGCATCATTTTTGGATACGTGACCGGGCGGAATGACGTGAAGGTGATGTCCCTGACGTGGGTAAAATCCGACCACAGCAACCGGCTGCCCTTCAGCCATCGCGTGGGCCGAACCCGCGCTTCAATCAATTGTCGCTCCCCGGCCGTGGCGGGCCGCAGTGGCCCCACCTGACCATAGAGGCGCAGCCCTGGCGGTGAAGTGAACTGTCCCTGTGCAAAGGACCGCAACCAAAACAGGCGGCTGGTGTTGACGGCCATCAGGCAGATGTTTGGATTGTGGGCCAGGTTTGCGGCCAGAGCGCTGGTGTATTGGTCAAAATAATAGCCGGTGCCGTCGTCACGCAGAAACACGGTCCCGACCGGGGTGATGTTGGGGGTGCCATCGGGGGCAACCGAAGCAATCGCGCAGTGAATCGAGGAGGACAAGGCCTGCTCCACCACCTGCTGAATTGTGTGCCAGTGCGTTTTGAGGTCCATACCATCTTTCCTGATCAATTTTTTCTTCGGGTGTTGCAGCCACCCGCCTCAGCGCTGGTCTCTGCCGTGGTGTCAGGGTTTGCCCCACCGGCCTGATGCCGTCATTTTATGGGAAAAATCAAATTCTTGATTTCAGCTTGCACGGAGTCACACCACCCCGAAATACGGCACGGACACTCATGAAAACTAGCAATGCCGCTCCACCCGGTCAAGCCCCGCAGGGGACACCCCCAGCGTCCAGCGGGTGCTGCGCACGGGCCTGCACTCCCGGATTGAACATGGGGAACAGTGGGTTGTGGCTGATTTTAGGGTGAGGTTGGGGGGACAAAGTCGCCGCCGAACCACCTGAACCTTTCGCCGCCAAAGAGCGTCTGAAAAAACTCCAAGCGTGGGCAGTGGCCTAACGTTTGAATTCACTCGCCTTGCGCGGCCTTATGCGCAAGGTCCGGTGGAATGATGGGTTGGTCTATTTCCCGACACGAATTTTGAAAGGCTTGAAATCGCGAGCGGAGAGTGCCCTTGATTTCAGCAAATCTGTTCGCTTGCCGTCGATTATGGCCGTGGCCTTGTTAACCACGATCGTAAGATCATCGGCACAGTTTTCCTCACTTTCGAGGAAAGCGTCAGCATAGCGATCTGCATCTGATTGCCCAAATTGCGGTATCTCCAGCACACCAGACGCGACTTTCTTCCCTGCCTTGTTGACAGCGGATACTGAGACCTGGAGGTTCTTGATTTCTTCCATGCCGCTGTCAAAGGAAAACACGGCAGAACACTGCCCCTGGCCAGCCCAAACAGTGCTCGAATGCCAGAAATCAACAGCATAGACTGGAGCGGTTAAGCAGGACACTACGATCAACAACCCTGAACTAAATCGTCCTCCACCGCACATCCCGCGCCATGCTTTTGCCACCCACCTGCTGCAAAGCGGCGATGACCTTCGGCACCCTACAGAATCTGCCGGTCCACCAGAACGTTGAAACCACCCGGCTCTAGAGCCATGTGCTGCACCAGCGCAGACCAGACCACACCAGCAAGCAAGTAGGAGGGCACCGGACCCAGATTTTTAAAACCGCTTCTCCACCGTCAGCAGCCAGTTGGCCACGCTGTCACTGCGCTGCGACTGCACCAGCAGGCCGGTGCTGCGGTCTTCCAGCCACGTCTGACGATCCGGGGCGAGCAGATTGCGCCCTGACAGGGTCAGCGCCCAGCCGTCGTTGAAACGCTGGGTCAGCGAGGCGTCCAGACTGGGGCGGGCATTGACATGGCGCAGGTACGGCTGGTCATCCAGTGGCCGGGTGTAGGCCGGGGTGTAACCGGCATTGACGCTCAGGCTCAGGCGTTTGGGCTGGTACTGATAGGACAGGC
>JBPOIS010000158.1:0-17900 GCA_052034295.1 Pseudomonadota bacterium | reverse complement strand
CGCATGCGCTCCAGGGTGCGGCGCTGGGCTTCCTCAGCGGCCTGGCGACGCGCTTCGGCTTCAGCGGCCTTCAGGCGCGCTTCCTCGGCTTCGCGGGCCTTTTTCTCTTCAGGGCTTTCCACCCGGGCCGGCCGGGCCGGTTTGGCGGGTTTGCTGGCCTTGACCGGGGCGAGTGCCGGGGCTGCCGCCGGGGTCAGGGCGGTGCCGTTGCGCTTGACCACCACAGCCGCAGTGGGGCCACTGCTGGTGCCACTGCTGCCCGGATTGGCCTGGCGCATGGCGGCCAGGGTAGCCTGCTGGCGAGCTTCGGCCTGCTGGCGGGCTTCAGCCTGCTGGCGGGCTTTTTCCTGGGCTGCTGCGTCGGCGTCCTGACGGGCCTTCAGTTCGGCCTCCAGACGGGCCTTGGCTTCGGCGGCATCGGGTTTGACAAACGTCTGTTTCTTGCGGATTTCGACGTTGATGGTCTTGGATTTGCCGGTACTGCTGGCGACCCTGGCGGTGGACGTGGTCTTGCGCTTCAGGGTGATTTTTTGTTCGGTGGCCTGGGCCGCACCATGACTGCGGCGCAGGTAGGCCAGCAGGACTTCCTGCTCTTCGGCGCTGATCAGGCTCTGGTCCTGACGGGCCGGCAATCCGGCCTCGACCAGTTGCTCCAGCAGTTTTTCCACTGGAGTGTCAACGGTTTTGGCCAGTTCGGTTACGGTTTTTTCCGCCATGCGCATGCAACCCCTTAATGATCCTTAGTTAAACCATGATTCACGCGCCTTCATGATCAGGCGGCCTGCCAGTTCGGCATCAAGGTTTTCAATGTCTTGCAAATCGTCGATGGCCTGTTCTGCCAGATCATCCACGGTGATGATGCCCCGTGCGGCCAGTGCATAGGCCAGGTCACGGCTCATGCCGTCCATGGCCAGCAGGTCTGCGGCGGGATCCTGTTTGCTTTCTTCCTGGCGCAGGGCATCCGCGAGCGCGGCTTCCTTGGCGCGGGCCTGCAGCAGTTCGACGTGCTCAGGCTCCATACCCAGCTCATCAAAGGCATCGGCCGGGACATAGGCCACTTCTTCGAGGGTGGTGAAGCCGATGTCGATCAGGGCTTCGGCCAGGTCCGCGTCGATGTTCAGCCGGTCCACGAAGGTGTCGACCACGTGCTGCACTTCAGACTGGCGACGGGCTTCGTATTCATCCTGCAGCAGCATGTTCAGCTTGTAGCCGGTCAGCTCCGAAGCCAGGCGCACGTTCTGCCCCTGGGTGCCGATGGCGCGGGCCAGCTGGTCACTGGTGGAAAAAATGATGTCGGCGCTTTTGGCGTCTTCGTCGAGCACGATCGACGACACGTCCGCGGGCTCCAGGGCGCTGGCGATGTACTGGGCATCGTCATCCGACCACACCACCACATCAATGCGCTCACCGCCCAGCTCCTGCTGCACCGCCTGGATCCGGGTACCGCGCATGCCGATACAGGCGCCGACCGGATCGATGCGGTGGTCGTTGGTCTTGACGGCGATCTTGGCGCGGATGCCGGGCAGGCGCACGGCGTTGCGGATCTCAATGATTTCTTCACTGATTTCCGGAACTTCCTTGCGCATCAGCGCCACCAGCATGTCCGGACGCGAACGCGACAGCAGCAGCTGCGCGCCCCGGCCTTCACGATTGACCGCATACAGGATGGTGTTGATGCGCTGTTTGACCCGCAGCAGCTCCTTGGGGATCATTTCGTCGCGGGACAGGTAACCTTCGGCATTGTCGCCCAGATCAATGATGAAACCATCCTTGACCTGTTTTTTGACTTCGCCGTAGATCAGCTCGCCCACCCGTGACGCGTAGGCATCGGCAATCATGGCCCGCTCGGCTTCACGGATTTTCTGCACGATCACCTGCTTGGCGATCTGGGCGGCAATCCGGTTGAACTCGATCGAGGCGATCTGCTCTTCACGCACATCGCCGATCTGCCACTGGCTGGTGTCGACATCGCTGATGGCATCCTGGCAGGCGGGCATTTCGTGGTCTTCATCGGCCACCACCGTCCACTGCCGGAAGGTGTCGTATTCGCCCGTCTTGGGGTCAATGGTCACCCGCAGCTGGACTTCATCCTGGCCTTCGTAGAATTTTTTCTTGGTGGCCGCCACAAGCGCCTGCTCCAGCGCCTGCAGGATGGCGGTACGGCTGACGCCCTTTTCGTTGCTGACAGTTTCAATGACGGTCAGAATTTCGCGACTCATAGGAATCTTCCAGTCCAGATCAATTCAGTCCAATTCAACCCCAAGGCCCGTTAGTCCTGATAAACCAAGTGTGCCTTGTCAATGTTGTCCGCTTCTATGGGCTGCGGCTGTCCGTCCAGCAGCAGCACCAGTCCCTCTGCCGTCACCGCCTGCAGGGTGCCTTCCAGCTTGCGTCTTCCCGCGACCGGAGAAATCACCCGCAGGGCCACCCGCTGGTCCACATAGGCCGCCATCTGTGACAGTTCAAAAAAAGGCCGGTCCCAGCCGGGCGAGGAAACTTCGAGGGCATATTCACCGCTGATCGGGTCATGTACGTCGAGTACACCGCTGACCTGGTGGGTCACGCGCACACAGTCCTCCACCCCGATGCCCCGGCCACCCTCTTCACCCTCGGCCTGTGCCACCTCAGCCGGCTGATCAATGTAGATCCGCAGCAGGGAACGACGGCCCTGGGGCAAAAACTCAATCCCCCACAGCACCACCCCACAGGCAGCCACCGCCGGTTCAATCAGCTCATGCAGGGATTGTGTCTTGGCTGAGCGTTTCATCAGACCTCCAGGATCACCACAGGCAGCCTCCAGACGGCGCCCACGGCACGGTCAAACCAGTGTTCGCCTGGTTTCCCGAAAATGCCAGAGACAGGAAACAATGCACCGGAGCACCGGGCGAACCACGAAAATGAAAAATGGGCACTATGGCCCATCATTTCAAACCCCGGCCCTCAGGCCCAGGTAGAAAAAAACCCACAGACTGTGGGCTCTTTGGAATGTGGTAGCGGGGGCTGGATTTGAACCAACGACCTTCGGGTTATGAGCCCGACGAGCTACCAGACTGCTCCACCCCGCATCAACAGGACACCGATTATAGGGACTGTCCAACCCCTTGTCAACCTGCCTTTTACGCATTTGCTTGGCACTGGCGCCTGCGGCGCTGTGGCGAAGCAAAAATGGTGCGGAAGAGGGGACTCGAACCCCCACGGCATAAGCCACTACCACCTCAAGATAGCGTGTCTACCAATTCCACCACCCCCGCAGGCGGCGCTTAGTTTACTGGAGTTACCGGCGCTTGGGAAGGGGCCGGTGCCGAAGAAGTGGACGCAGGCACAGTCGGTGCAGCCGGTGCCGCACCACCCGGCAGGGTCAGCAGCTCAGCCGCCTGACGTTTGGCCATCACCGCCAGTGACAGGCTGGTGATGAAAAAAATCGTGGTCAGCACCGCCGTGGTGCGGCTGAGGAAATTGCCGGTTCCCGCCGCGCCGAACACCGTGGCCGACGCGCCCCCGCCAAATGACGCACCGGCTTCGGCGCCCTTGCCCTGCTGCAGCAGGATCAGGCCGATCATGCCCAGGGCCACCACGATGTGAATGGTCAGAATCAGAGTGTGCACAGCAGGCTCCTTGGCCGTGGGGATTTTCAGGCAAATGCAGCCACAATCGCTGCAAAGGCAGCAGCATCCAGCGATGCGCCGCCCACCAGTGCGCCATCAATGTCCGCACAGGCCGCCAATGCGCCCGCATTATCCGGCTTTACACTGCCGCCGTAAAGTATCGAGGTCTGGGCCACAGCCGTGGAGCGTGCCTGCAGCGCCGATCGGATGGCGCGGTGCATGGCCTGCGCATCCTCCGGCGACGCCACCTGACCGGTGCCGATGGCCCACACCGGCTCATAGGCGATCAGCAGCGCGGCCCATTGTGCATCGTCCAGGCCCTGCAGCAGCGGCTGCAGCTGGGCCAGCACCACCGCCTCCGCCTGTCCGGCCTGACGCTCGGCCAGCGTTTCGCCCACACAGAAAATCACCTGCAATCCAGCCTGCAGGGCGGCGCGGACCTTGGCCAGCAAGAGGCTGTCCGTTTCCTGCTGGTGCTGGCGGCGCTCCGAATGCCCGACCAGCACCCCGCGGACCCCCACCGCTTGCAGCTGCTGTGCCGACACCTCACCGGTACAGGCCCCGGTTCCCGGCTGAGCGGCCACATCCTGCGCCAGCAGCTGCACGGCACTGCCCTCCAGCAGCGGCCCCAGTGCGGCCAGATGCAGCAGGCCGGGGCACACCGCCACCTGGACGCCTGTCGGCAAAACCAGAGCTGCACACTGGCGAGCCAGCTGCTCAGCCTCCTGCAGGGTGGCGGGGTGCATTTTCCAGTTGCCCACCACCCAGCGTGGACGGGCCGAATGACTTGATGTCGGGATGCTCATGTGTTTTGATCATCAAAAAAACCTGCTGCATTTTAGCCGAAAAACATCCAGTTCTCCCGAGTGTTTATCATGAAGTCCCTTGAACGTTTTTTGATGCTGTTGCTGCTGTCCTGTCCGCTCCTGTCCACGGCCCAGCCCGTGCAGAAATGGCAGGATGCCCAGGGCCAGTGGCATTTTGGCGATGCTGTGGCCGCAGGCGGCCAGAGCCGCCGCACCCAGCTGGTGTATGTGGACCGGCGCATCAGCGTGGTGCATCAGGACCATGCCTGGCCGGTCTATCGCACCCCCGCGCCAGCCCCGGCACGCACACGCGCCCGCACTGCAGCGCCAGACACCGAACCGGCCCGGCTGACCCAGGCGGAATGTACCGTCCTGCGCGACAGCCTGCGTCTGCTGCGCCCGGACCAGCAGCGCCACCGGCAGGAATTTTATGAAAAAAACTGCATCCAGGGCCGCTACTATGGTCAGGCCTCCGGCAGCTGAACCCCTCACCGGGCCGGCCTGCAGCCCCGGTGGGCGATTGTCGCACCCCAAACGCTCAGGTATAGTCAAAGGTTATGGCGCTGTGCCATCACGGACAGATCGAGTGTACTGATGAACGGACCCGCGGTATCCTTTGGCGGCCTGGCCCGCCAACTGGTCAATGAAGGCCTGGTCAGCAGCGAGACCATGCAAAAGGCCCTGGCCGACTCCACCCAGGAAAAAATCGCCCTGATCAGCTTTCTGGTACAGCGCAAGCTGGCCAATTCCGGTGATCTGGCCCGGTTTATTGCCCGGGAATTTGGCGACCCGGTGTTTGACCTCGATGCCCTGGACCCTGCCGTCATCCCCAAGGATCTGGTGGATGAAAAACTCATCAAGCAATTCAGCGTCATTCCGCTGTTCAAGCGTGGCTCCCGCCTGTTCATTGGCATGAGTGACCCGACCCGGGTCGATGCCATTGATGCCCTGCGCTTTGCCAGCAAACTGGCCATCGAAACCATTGTGGTCGAGGATGACAAGCTGAGCCGGCTGATCGAGCGCACCTTTGACAGTGGCGGCATGGCCGGACTGGACGGGGGCGACATCGGCGACCTGGAGTTTGATGAAGACAAGCCCAAGGATGGTCAGGACGGCACTGAAGCCACCGGCGGGGTGGATGAGGCTCCGATTGTCAAATTCGTCAACAAGCTGCTGCTGGACGCCATCCGCATGGGGGCTTCCGACCTGCACTTCGAACCCTACGAAAAAATCTACCGCGTTCGCTACCGCATTGATGGCGTCATGCGCGAAATCGCCCGTCCGCCGGTGCAGCTGGCCGGCAAACTGGCTGCCCGACTCAAGGTCATGTCGCAAATGGACATTTCCGAACGCCGCGCCCCGCAGGATGGCCGGATCAAGCTGAAGATCTCCAAGACCAAGGCCATCGACTTCCGGGTCAACTCGCTGCCCACCCTGTTTGGCGAAAAGCTGGTGCTGCGGATCCTGGATCCCTCCAGCGCCATGCTGGGGATCGATGCCCTCGGCTATGAACCGGAACAAAAAGCCCTGTTCATGGAAGCCCTGGACAAACCCCAGGGCATGCTGCTGATCACTGGCCCCACCGGTTCGGGTAAAACCGTGTCGCTGTACACCGGTCTCAACATCCTCAACACCGTGGAAAACAACATTTCCACGGCCGAAGACCCCGTCGAAATCAACCTCGAAGGCATCAACCAGGTCAACGTCAACCCCAAAGTGGGGCTGACCTTCTCCAGTGCCCTGAAAGCCTTCCTGCGTCAGGACCCGGACATCATCATGGTCGGTGAGATCCGTGACCTCGAAACCGCCGAAATTGCCATCAAGGCCGCCCAGACCGGCCACATGGTCATGTCCACCCTGCACACCAACAGTGCACCGGAAACCCTGACCCGTCTGCGCAATATGGGCGTTCCCTCGTTCAATATTGCGACTTCGGTCAACCTTGTGATTGCCCAGCGGCTAGCCCGGCGCTTATGCTCTGCCTGTAAAAAACCCGTGGATGTGCCCGAGCAGAGCCTGCGCGAGCTGGGTTTCACCGAAGCCGACCTGAACACCGGGTTCACCGTTTACCAGCCCGTGGGCTGCAGTGAGTGCCGCGAAGGCTACAAGGGACGGGTGGGGATCTATGAAGTGATGAAAGTCACCCCGGAAATTGCCCGGATCATTATGGAAGATGGCAACGCTATTCAGATTGCCGATGCATCCAGGCGGGCAGGCTTCAACAACCTGCGCCGCTCCGGACTCAAAAAAGTGATGGAGGGGGTCACCTCCCTTCAGGAAATCAATCGCGTCACCAGCGAATAAGTGAGATCGACCCATGGCCGCCAAGAAGGGAGAACTGCTGCCGAACTTTGTCTACGAAGGCATGAATCGGCGCGGACAGAAAGTCAAAGGCGAAGTACCCGGCAAAAACATGGCCCTTGCCAAGGCGCAGCTGCGTAAGCAGGGCATCAACGTCACCAGCATCCGCAAAAAATCCAAGAACCTGCTGGAAGGTCTGGTCAAGAAAAAGGTTTCTGCCCTGGATGTGGCCATTTTTACCCGCCAGCTGGCCACCATGATGAAGGCCGGGGTGCCGCTGGTGCAGTCCTTTGAGATCGTGGCGGACGGCCTGGACAATCCCACCATGCGTGAGGTGGTGCTGGGCCTGAAGGGGGAAATCGAGGGTGGCAGCAGTTTTGCCGGGGCGCTGAAAAAGTACCCGCAGTATTTTGATGACCTGTTTGTGTCGCTGGTCGCCTCCGGCGAGCAGTCCGGTGCGCTGGAAACCATGCTCGACCGGGTGGCGATCTACAAGGAAAAGAGCGAACTGCTCAAACAGAAAATCAAGAAAGCCATGAAGTACCCGGCCACGGTCATCGTGGTGGCGATCATTGTGACCATCATTTTGATGGTGAAGGTGGTGCCGGTGTTTCAGGATTTGTTTTCATCATTTGGCGCCGATTTGCCCGCGTTCACGCAAATGGTGGTGAACATGTCCAAGTGGTTCCAGAAATACTGGTGGCTGACCATTCTGCTGATTGGCCTGGGCATCGGTGCCTTCATCGAAGCCAACAAACGCAGTCAGGCGTTCCGGGATTTCCTCGACCGGGCCTTCCTCAAAGCACCCATTTTTGGCGATCTGGTCTACAAGGCGATCATTGCCCGCTACAGCCGCACCCTGGCCACCACCTTTGCGGCCGGTGTGCCACTGATTGAGGCCCTGGACTCCACGGCCGGTGCCACCAACAATGTGGTCTACCGCAATGCCGTCCAGCAGATCAAGGAAGATGTGGCCACTGGCCAGCAGCTGCAGTTTGCCATGCGCACCACCAACCTGTTTCCGTCCATGGCGGTGCAGATGGTCGGCATCGGTGAGGAGTCCGGTGCACTGGACGCCATGCTGGAGAAGGTCGCCACCCACTACGAAAACGAGGTGGACAACGCCGTCGATGGCCTGACCTCGATGATGGAGCCGCTGATCATGGCGATTCTGGGCATCCTGGTCGGGGGGCTGGTGGTGGCCATGTACCTGCCGATCTTCAACATGGGCTCGGTGGTGGGATAATCCAGTCGGTGAATGAACTGATCACCCTGTTGATGGCCAAACCCCTGCTGGCTGCTGTGCTGGTGGGGCTGCTCAGCGCCTGTGTGGGCAGCTTTCTGAATGTGGTGATTTACCGGCTGCCGCAGCGGATGATGCAGGACTGGCGCCATGAGTGCCAACTGTTTCTGCATCCAGAGCAACCTGCCCCACCCCTGCCCACCCTGACCCTGAGCCATCCGGCCTCGCACTGTCCACACTGCCAGAATCCAATCCGCTGGCATGACAACGTGCCCCTGCTGGGCTGGCTGTGGCTGCGGGGTCGCTGCCGCGATTGTCAGGCGCCGATCAGTGTGCGCTACCCGCTGGTGGAGCTGCTGACCCTGCTGGCCGGACTGATGGTGTTTTTCACCTTTGGTCCGACCCTGAAAATGCTGGCTGCGCTTGGCCTCACCTATGTGCTGATTGCCCTGACCGGGATTGACTTTGACACCCAGCTGCTGCCCGACAAGCTCACCCTGCCGCTGGCCGGGGCCGGGCTGCTGGTCAACACCCAGCTGCTGTTCACCACGCCGGTACAGGCTATCTGGGGTTATGTGCTGGGCTTTTTGATCCTGTGGGTGGTGTATGTGCTGTTCAAGCTGGTCACCGGCAAGGAAGGCATGGGCTACGGGGATTTCAAGCTGCTGGCCGCGCTGGGGGCCTGGCTGGGGCCACTGATGCTGCCGCTGATCGTGTTGTTGTCCTCGCTGGTGGGTGCCCTCATCGGGCTGATGCTGATGCGCCGCGCCGGAGAGAGTCAGCCGTTTGCCTTTGGCCCCTATCTGGCCATTGCCGGGTGGATTGCCCTGCTCTGGGGACCGCAGCTGATGGGCATCTATCTGGCTGGGCTGGCACCATGACCCCCCGGCTGATCATTGGCCTGACCGGTGGCATCGGCAGCGGCAAGACCGCCGCCAGCCAGTGGTTTGCCGATCAGGACCTGCACATTGTCGATGCCGATGTGGTGGCCCGTGAGGTGGTGGCGCCGGGCCAGCCCGCCCTGCAGGACATTGTGCACCACTTCGGGCGCGACATCCTGCACCCGGATGGCTGGCTGGACCGTGCCGCCCTGCGGGCGCGGGTGTTTGCCGACCCGCAGGCCCGCCATCAGCTGGAGGCGATCACCCACCCACGCATCCGTGCGGCCATGGTGGCCCAGCTGGCGGCTGCAGATTCCCCCTATGTGGTGCTGGTGTCGCCCCTGCTGTTTGAGACCACCCAGCATGAGCTGGTGCACCGCACCCTGCTGGTGGATGTGGCCGAAGAAATCCAGCGCCAGCGCGCCAGCGCCCGCGATGGCCAGAGTGTCGAGGCGATCGAACGCATCATGGCCGCGCAGATGCCGCGCACCCAGCGCCAGGCACTGGCGGATGACATCGTGCTCAACAACGGCACCCTCGCCGAGCTGCACCAGCAACTGCTGCAGCTACACCCGTTTTACCTGCAGCTGGCCCGGTCTGCCCCCCAGGCCTGACCTAGCCGCGCCAGAACCGCCAGGGCTGCAGGGCGCCCACACTGACCCCCAGCAGGCCCACGAGCAGTGCCGGGGTCAGCGCTTCATTCAGCAGGGGCACCGCCGCCAGTGCGGCCAGCAGCGGCGCCAGCGCCAGAATGCTGCCACTCTTGAAGGCCCCCAGCCGCTCAATCGCCCCGATATAGGTCAGCATGGCCACAATCACCACAAAAATCCCCTGAAACACCGCCTGCACACCGATCTGCAGCCACGTGGCCCCGGCCAGCCCCTTGGGCAGGGCCAGCACATACACCGGCAGGTACAGCAGCGCCGACCAGATGGCTACCCCGCACATCGCCTGCCAGGGGGGAAAGGACCATTTTTTCAGCAAGGCGGTGTAAAAGCCCCAGCACAGGGAAGCCAGCACAAAAAACCCGTCGCCCCAGCCCACGTGAAACTGCCCCGCCGTGGCCATCAGCCCCATCATGCCGCCCAGCGCCAGCGCAATCACCAGCAGACTCAGGCGGATGTCACGGCTGAACGGCTCGCCCAGCAGGCCCCAGGCCGCCAGCGCCGTGGCAAAGGGCAGCATGCCATTCAGCCAGATGGCCGCATGGGCCGCAGGCGCATAGGCAAAACCCAGATAGGCCAGCACCGAATACAGGGTGCCACCCAGTACCCCCAGCGCCAGCATCCGCCGGTCGCACAAAAACTGCCATTGCCGCCGCCACAGCAGCAGCCAGGGCACCAGCACCACCGCAGCTGTGGCAAAGCGCAGCCCGGCGATGTCCCAGGGGGTCAGGGACTGGGTGGCCCCCCAGCGCGACAGCAGGGTAAAGCTCCCCCAGATCAGCATGGTGATGGCCAGCAGCCCATAGCCCACCCACTGCTGCCGCGCCGCCTCGCGGCTCACGCCCTGCCCCGCTGCCGACAGGCTTCGTACAGGCACATGCCTGCCGCCACACTGACGTTCAGGCTCTGCAGCGCCCCGGACATCGGGATGTAGGCCAGCTGGTCACAGCGCTCACGGGTCAGGCGGCGCAGTCCATGCCCCTCAGCGCCCATCACCAGCATCACCGGCCCGGTCAGGTCACACTGCGACAATGGCCGGGCCTGATCATCCAGCAGGGTGCCGATCACCTGCACCCCCAATTCCTGCACCTGCAACAGGCAACGGGCCAGATTGCCGACCTGGATCAGCGGGATCTGCTCCACTGCCCCGGCGGCCACCTTGCGCACGGTGGGGGTCAGCCCCGAGGAACGGTCACGCGGCACCACCACCGCATCAGCCCCCATCGCGGCGGCAGAACGCAGACAAGCGCCCAGATTGTGCGGGTCACTGACCTCGTCCAGCGCTAGCAACAGGGCCTGCGGGCGCTGGTCCAACAGCTGCATCAGGTCGCGCTCGTCCTGCACCGGAATGGGCCGCACGCTGGCCACCACCCCCTGATGGCGGCCGCGATCGGTCAGCCGGTCCAGGGTGTCGCGGCCCACCCACTGCACGGCAATGCCATGCTGGCTGGCCAGTTGTTGCAGCCGGTTCAGGGCTGCATCCTGTCGGCCACTCAGCAAAAACAGCCCCAGCACCTGCTCGGGCTGCGACTCCAGTAACGCGGTGATGGCGTGGATGCCGTAATGGTGCTCTGCTTTGGCCATGGGTTTTTTCCAGAAAAACAAAAACCGGGGCCGTCACCAGCCACCGGTCAGAACCGCCTGTTGCCAGGCGCAGTTGTGGTCAGACAGGACACAGACCTGCCGGATCAGCCTTCAAAATGGCACACGTAATCCACCGGCTCCTGCGCCTCGATGGTGAACTCGGCCTCACCGGGCACAAAGAAAAACTGGCCCGGACGGAACAGCTCGGCTTCCTTGCCCGGCAGGGTCACCCGGCATTCACCGGCGATGATTTCCATGCGCTCGGGCACACTGGTCTTGAAGGTGACGATCGACGGCAGGATCACCCCCAGAGTCTTGCGGCTGCCATCCTCGAACTGCACGGTGTGGCTGATGCATTTGCCGCCAAAATAAATATTGGATTTTTTGAGTACAGTCACCTGATCGAACTGGGCCTGCTGCGTCATGGGTGTCGCTCCAGAAAGGGTCGTGGCTATTCTAGCCGAGCCACGCTGCTGCTTCTACCATCCCACCCATTTCCCGGCCAGCAATCTGTGTGCAGCGCGTCAGATGGTGTCGGACCAGCGAACACTGTCGCCGTTTTGCAAAACCCGTGGGCCGTGCCTGCCCATCGGGACACAGATCCGCTAAGATCAGGGACAGTTTTCTGACCCTGTGACCCCGATGCTCAGTAGCCTGCACCTGCAACAGTTTGGCCTGATTGAACAACAGGAAATCGAGTTCGCCCCCGGATTTACCGTCATCACTGGCGAGACGGGTGCGGGCAAGTCGATCCTGCTGGACGCACTGGCGGTGTGTCTGGGTGGGCGCTGCGATGCCCAGCAGGTGCGTTTTGGGGCCGAGCGCGCCGACGTCACCGCCAGTTTTGAGCTGGCGGCAGACAGTCCTGTGCACACCTGGCTGGCCGAGCGCGAGCTGGACGATGGTGATTTTTTGCACCTGCGCCGGGTGATCCTGGCGGGCGGGCGCAGCAAGAGCTGGATCAATGGCCGGCCCGCCAGCCTGAGCGACCTGCGTGCGCTGGGCACCCAGCTGGTCGATCTGCACAGCCAGCACACCCAGCAGCAGTTGCTCAGCGCCGCCTATGCACGGGACTGGCTGGACCATGCGGCGGGGCTCAGCGAACCGGCGTCGCTGCTGCGGCGGCTGTATCGGCAATGGCAGTCCCACCTCAGCCAGCAGCAGCAGGCCCTGGCGGCCCAGGCCAGCCGGGTCGAGCGCCTGCGCCTTTTGCATGACCAGCTGGAAGAGCTGGAGCCGCTGCTGGGGCTGGATTACCGCACGATCGAACAGGAACACGACCGGCTCAGTCACTTTGAGCAGATGATGCAGGACTGTGCCGTGCTGCTGGAAGGGCTGGATGGTGAATCCGGCGGTCTGGCGGGTGCACTGGCGGGTCTGCTGCGCCGGGCTGAGGCCCAGTGTGGCCGCGCCACAGCCCTGCAGCACATCAGCAACCAGTTGCAGGGGGCGCAGGAGCTGGTCGGTGATGCCGTGCGTGAGCTGCGCCATTTCATTGCCCAGCAGGAATTTGACCCGGCGCGGCAGGCACTGCTGGATGGCCAGATTCAGGAATTTCACCGGCTGGCCCGCAAGTACCGTACGCCCCCGGAAGCCCTGCTGGCCCTGCAGGCCCAGTGGCTGGCCGAAACCCAGACGCTTGAAGCCCTGTCCGACCCGCAGGCGCTGGCGGATCAGGTGGCCGCCGCCGAACGGGCCTACCGGCTGGCGGCGCAAAAACTGGATCAGGCCCGTCAGGACGCCGCAGGTGCCCTGACCGAACAACTGCGCCAGCAAGTGGTGCCCCTGTCACTGCCTGAAGCCCGCTTTGAGTTTGAATTCCAGCCGCTGCCCCAGCCCGGCGCCGAAGGCCTGCATCAGGTGCAGCTGCTGTTTTCGGCCAACCGGGGCATGCCGCTGCAGCCGCTGGCCCGGGTGGCGTCAGGCGGCGAGCTGTCCCGGATCGCACTGGCCATGCAGGTGATGAACGCCAGCCAGCGCACCCGGTCCATTCTGGTGTTCGATGAAGTCGATGTCGGCATCAGTGGCCGTACGGCGGAGGCGGTTGGGCACCTGTTGCGCCAGCTCGGTGAGCGGGTGCAGGTGATTTCCATCACCCATCAGGCACAGGTGGCCGCGCAGGGGCATCATCACCTGCAGGTGGAAAAGTTCCAGGGCGAACAGGCCACCTCGGTGATTCAGCCGATTCAGGGGGAATCCCGGGTGGCCGAACTGGCGCGCATGTCCGGTGGGGCCGCGATCAGCGAATCCACGCTGGCCCATGCCCGTACCCTGCTGCAACAGGCCAGCACCGCCACAGGCACCCCCAAACCCCGCACCCGCCCACGCGCCCGGCCCTGAACGGGCTGGCGCTGCCTTGACAATGGCCGCATTGCCCCCCATGGTGAAAGGCAAAGTGCCTCGCGCAGACCCCATTGATTGTTTGACAGGATTTCCATGACGGCCTCCCTGACCCACACCTGCCTGATTGCCCCGCCGCAAATGCCGGACGAGCGTTTTGCGCAGACCCTGGTGTACATCGTGCGCCATGACGACGAAGGTGCCCTGGGACTGGTGATCAACAAACCCAGCCCGGTCCGGCTGCGTGACCTGCTGAATGACCTCGACATCAGCGCCGATCAGGTCCAGCCCCACTCCGTGCTGGAAGGCGGTCCGGTGCGGCCTGAAGTCGGTTTTGTGCTGCACACCGGCGCACCGGTCTGGCAATCCTCGGTGGCCATCAGTGACAACGTCTGCCTGACCACCAGCAAGGACATCCTGCAGGCCATTGCCCACAATGAAGGCGTGGGCCACTACCAGCTGCTGCTGGGCCATGCCAGCTGGGGGCCGGGTCAACTGGAACACGAGCTGCGTGAAGGCGCGTGGCTGACCTGTCCGGCTGATCTGGGCCTGCTGTTTGAACAGCCGTATGCGCTGCGCTGGGAAAGCGCCGCTGCGAAAATCGGCGTCAAACTGGACCGGCTGGTGGATGAAATCGGTCATGCCTGAGGCCCAGCCTGCAGGCTGCGTGATGGCCTTTGACTTTGGCACCCAGAAAATGGGCCTGGCGGTGGGCCATCCGCTGACAGGCTCGGCCACACCCCTGCCGGTGTTTCCCATGCGCGATGGCATTCCCGACTGGCCTGCCTTGCTGCAGCGACTGGCCGAATGGCAGCCGGTGCTGTGTGTGGTGGGTCTGCCGCTGAACATGGACGACAGCGAATCGCTGCTGTCCCAGCGCGCCCGCAAATTTGCCCGGCGCCTGCAGCACCAGACCCGCCTGCCGGTGTGGATGCTCGACGAGCGCCTGTCCACCCGCGAAGGCCGTGACCGTCAGGCGCAGATCCGCCAGACCCGCAAGGGCCGGGTGCCCAGTGCCGACAGCCTTGCCGCCGTGGCTTTGCTAGAATGCTGGTTTGCCGAGCCTGTGGGACTGCCGCCGTAAATGTTTGCCACCCTCAAGACCCTGAACCGCTGGAGCCTGCGCCTGTCGATGCTGGCGATTGCAGCGTTTTTGCTGCTGGGCACCCTGTCCAGTCTGCCGCGCGGGCATGACCAGCCCCTGCTGGCCGACCTGCTGCATTGGCTGCCGCTGGCGCTGATCGTGCTGAACATGCCGCTGCTGCTGGCGCAGGCGTTTGTGCTGTGGCGACTGCGACTGAGCACCCCACAGACCCTGCTGGCCATATTGATCACCGCCACAGGGCTGTTTGGATTTGGCTGGTATTTTGGTGGGGCCGCGTGGCTGGGGATTCCATGGGTGTTCAAATGGAACCTGCAGGGCTTTGAAAAATTCCTGCACAGCCAGGCCACGGGGGCGACAGAGTCCGATGTAGAAACATCCCCCCTGCCGAAACAAAAATAGAGCGCCGAAGGCCCAGCACAGCACCCTGAGCACAAACAGGCTTCTACTACGCTCAGCCTGCGCAGCCCGCTTTTGCTCTTGCGGCCTTGGCTCCTAGACACCATGAACTACAGGGGAAAGTCCCCGCAACTGTTCGAGCAAGACCACAGCCGACCCGTCTGAAAAACCGTTTCGGCCAAGCCCCACCACCGGGCACGGCTGCCCGCGAGTTTTGCGGGGACAGATGGTTTTGCCCCCTTTTGCCGTAACAAAAGGGGGTCGCCGAAGGCCAAGACCAGCCTCCTGTGCACAAACAGGCTTCGACGCCGCTCAGCCCGCGCAACCCCATGAAAAAATCATCCAGAAATTGCTGATGAATATCAAAACCTCAATCCATCTTCAGGTAAGGCCACGCCGCCTTCAAATAAATCAGCATCGACCACAGCGTCAGCATCACCGCCAGATACAGCAGCCCATAAGCCAGCGGCATCAACACCGGAATATTCAGCAAAAAAGCCGTGATCGCAATCATCTGGAACGCCGTCTTGTACTTGCCCACCGTGGACACCGCCACACTGGTGCGCGCACCCAGCTCAGCCATCCACTCGCGCAGGGCCGAAATGGTGATTTCCCGGGAAATGATCACAATCGCCGCAAAACACATGCTGGGCGTGGTCTGCCACTGCACCAGCATCACCAGCGCCGCCGCCACCATCAGCTTGTCGGCCACCGGGTCCAGAAACCGCCCAAACGCCGAAGACTGGTTCAGCGCCCGCGCCAGATAGCCATCCAGCCAGTCGGTCACCGCCGCCAGCACAAACACCCCGGCCAGCAGACTGTGCCGCAGCAGCCCGCCATCGTGGCCATTGACCCCGATCATCGGCGGCCAGTAGGCAATCAGCAAAAACACCGGAATCAGCGCCACCCGGGTCAGGGTCAGCACATTGGGAATGTTGAGAATCCGGCCATTTGCCATGAAAAAACGCCACTCAGCCTGCCTGATTTTTGCATCATAACAGACGCCCTGACGACCGACACTGTAAAAATCCCCCCACCGCCCTTATAGACTGGCTTCAATTTGGGGATGTGTTTTGTATGTCGGCTTCATCTCGATCCGCCGCGCTGCGGCTGGAACAATCCGCAGGCACCACGCCACCACCGGCACGACTGGGCACGGTGTTGCGGCACCTGTTGCCCTACCTGTGGGCACCGCACTGGCCGCTGCGGTTGCGCCTGCTGGCGGCGCTGGCGCTGTTGTTTGCCGCCAAGGGTCTGAACAGCACCCTGCCGGTGCTGTACAAAAAAGCCGTCGATGCGCTGTCGCTGCAGCAACCGGCGCTGCTGGTGCTGCCGGTGGCGCTGATCGTGGCCTATGGGCTGGTGCGGGTGTCGGCGCTGCTGTTCAATGAGCTGCGCGACAGCCTGTTTGCACGGGTACAGCAGCAGGTGATCCGCCGGGTCGGGGTACAGACCTTTGACCACCTGCAATCGCTGTCGATGCGCTTCCACCTGAACCGCCAGACCGGCGGCATGAACCGCTCAATCGAGCGCGGCACCCGGGCCATCGACACGCTGTTGTC
This sequence comes from Pseudomonadota bacterium, assembly GCA_052034295.1. Taxonomy (GTDB): domain Bacteria; phylum Pseudomonadota; class Gammaproteobacteria; order Pseudomonadales; family Moraxellaceae; genus JBPOIS01. Next base: position 1,412 of record JBPOIS010000158.1, on the reverse strand, counting down.
CTACCTGCTGTTCAGCCTGTTTCCGACGTTTTTTGAAATCGGCCTGGTCACGGTGCTGCTGTGGCATTTTTTCAATGGCTGGTTTGCGCTGGTCACCGCGCTGACGGTGCTGTGCTATGCGGTGTTCACCTTCGTGGTCACCGAATGGCGCACGCCGTTTTACCGGCAGATGAATGAAGACGAAAGCCGCGCCAACACCCAGGCCATCGACAGCCTGCTCAACTATGAAACTGTCAAATACTTCAACAACGAACAGCTCGAATCCGAGCGCTACGACCAGTTGCTGAAAAAACTGGAGGATTCCTCGGTCAAAAGCCAGGTCAGCCTGTCGATCCTCAACGTCGGCCAGAACCTGATCATTTCCACCGGGCTGACCGTCATGATGCTGATGGCCGGACAGGGCATCCTGCGCGGCACCATGAGTGTGGGCGATTTTGTGATGGTGAACACCTACCTGTTGCAGCTGTATCAGCCGCTGAACGGGCTGGGGTTCATTTACCGGGCGATCAAGCGCGGCATGACTGATCTGGAGCAGTTGTTTGGCCTGCTGCAGCTGCCTGCCGAGATCCGCGACGCCACCGATGCACGCCCGCTGCAGACGGCGGGCGGGCGGGTACAGTTTGAGCAGGTGAAATTTGGCTATGACCCACGCCGCGAAGTGCTGCACGGCATTGATCTGGACATTCCGGCAGGCCAGACGCTGGCGGTGGTCGGGCCGTCAGGTGCGGGCAAATCCACCCTGAGCCGGTTGCTGTTCCGCTTTTATGACGTCAGTGCCGGGACGATCCGGATTGATGGGCAGGACCTGCGCACGGTCACCCAGCACAGCCTGCGCCAGGCCATCGGCATCGTGCCGCAGGACACGGTGCTGTTCAATGACAGCATCCGCGCCAACATTGCCTATGGCCGCCCCGGGGCCACCCAGGCTGAGATCGAGCAGGCGGCCCGGCTGGCGCACATCCATGAGATGATTCTGGCCATGCCGGATGGCTACGACACCCCAGTCGGGGAGCGTGGCCTGAAGCTCTCCGGCGGGGAAAAGCAGCGCGTGGCGATTGCCCGCACCATCCTGAAGGACCCGTGCATTCTGGTGTTTGATGAAGCCACCAGTGCGCTGGACACCCAGACCGAGCGGGCGATCCAGGCCAATCTGCGTGAAATCAGTCAGGGACGCACCACGCTGGTGATTGCCCACCGGCTGTCCACCATCGTCGATGCCGATGAAATCGTGGTGCTGGTGGAGGGCCGGGTGGCCGAGCGCGGCACCCACAGCCAGTTGCTGGCTGCAGAAGGCCGCTATGCCGCCATGTGGCGCCAGCAGGCCCATGAGCATCCGGACCTGCCTGCGCTGCAGGATCAGCGCACCTGATTGAGGAACGCCAGCATCGACGGGGCTCCGGCTGTCACCACGC
>JBPOIS010000191.1:0-4765 GCA_052034295.1 Pseudomonadota bacterium | reverse complement strand
GCTGGCTGGTGTTGCCGCTGCTGGTGCTGATCTGGAAATGGATTGCGCTCAAGTCCACCCGATATGAGCTGACCACCGAACGCCTAAAAGTCAATGCCGGCGTGTTCAACCGTGAAACCAACGAGCTGGAGCTGTATCGGGTCAAGGATTACCGGCTTGAGCAGCCATTTTTGCTGCGCATGGTGGGGCGCAGCACCCTGGTGCTCAGCACCAACGATGAATCAAGTCCAGTGGTGCGCCTGGCTGCCATTGCCAAAGGCCAAGATTTGCGCGAAACCGTGCGCAACCTGGTCGAAACGCGGCGGCGCAACCGGCAGGTGCGTGATGTCGAGGAGGTGTACTGAACATCATGGCCTGATCGACCCACCTGATGGATGTGGCCATCGGACCAGACAGCCTGTTCAATAGTCTCGCACCCGATCAGGGCATCCCACGGGGCATTGTGTGCGCTGTGGCCGATGTGGTGGGGGGCTAGGGTTGCCTGCGTGACCACAAAAACTGCTTGAGTGCGCAGGTCAACAGGGCAGGCGATTGCGTGCCCACGCGATGGGCAATGTCCAGCAGGTCATTGAGGCTCAGGCAGGCCCTGTACCGCTCAGGCAAATACGCCAGCAAGTTCGCCGGATCAGCAGGAATCGGCCATGATTCCTCCAAAATATTGTCCGGAATCAGCGTCGTCGTGTGAGGTGGTGCCTCAAAACGCACCAGCACCGCAGTGCCATTATCGTAGGCACTGGCGGCATAGACCTGGCGACGCAACTGCAGCAAAAACGCCTTGAGCGAATCAACATCATCCGGCGCAGGCCAGTGCGCTGCTGCCACCAGATCGTGGACGCCATCGGTGCACAACAGCAAAAAATCACCTGCTTGCGGCATCAGGGTGTGGGGGCGCAGGTTTGGCAACTGCTCCAGTGGATCGACCACAAAACACAGATCCAGTCCCTGATACAGCGTGCCGCAATCTGCCGCAGCGCTGGCCGGCGCTTCACCTTGCTCAATCATGCGGTGGATGACGCTGTGGTCTTGGGTGCACTGGCGCCAACTGCGCTGTGCAGCAGACCAGTGATAAACCCGACTGTCCCCCACATGCTGGATCACGGCCCGATCCTCCAGCAGCACCACGGCTGCCAGCGTGCAAGAACTGCCGTACAGGGCCGGATTTTGACCAAGGCGCTCGCTGAGCTGTTGTTGTAAGGCAGGCAAATCCAGCGGACCCGCCATCGCCATCGAGCTTTCAAGCACCAGCTCCAGGAGTGCCTTGGACGCCTGTTGTGACTGGGGCGAATGGGCCAGCCCATCGGCCACAGCAACCACCGTTGGCCATGCAGGGTTTGCCTGCGCCGTGCAGCCATTGGCATGTTGGTAAACGGCTGCGTCCACCAGCATGGCATCTTGTTGAACACGGGGCTGACCACGCCAGGTCAATCCCTGGATGGACAGTTGCAGCGGCCCTTTGCGCAGTCGCGCTGAGGCGGGACAGCCAGAAGGCGGCCGTGCGGGCGATGGTGACGATGGGGGATTGGATGGTGTCATGAACATTCTCCGCGGCGCACAGTAATGCAAAACATGAAAAAAAGCCCGACGACGGGTCCAGGAAATCATCCAGTCGGGCACCGTGTAAAAAAAACCGCACCCTGCCGGACAGAATACCGCTTGGGTTGGAAAGAAAAGTTCCTGCTGAAGGACACAAGCTGGTGGGCAGGTCAGGCCGTCAAAGCCAGCGCTTCAAGGCTGTAGCGGATAGACTTTCAGGCCTTCAAGCAGGCGCTGGCGAACATGCGCGGCCACAGCAACCGGGGCCAGCACCTGCACATCGGCTGCCCGCGCCACCAGCCAGTCCAGCAGCGCAAGCGACACACAGACCTGGCTGCACAGGCGATGGCGTCCATCGGACAGGCTGTCCAAGCGCATGTCATCACCCAAATGCACCGCTTGCAACGCTTCCAGAATGCGAGGATTGACCACCTGCAATGCCAGGCGAATCTGTGTGCCCAAACCCAAACCCTGGCCCGATTCCATCAGCAGTCCCTGTTCCTCAAGGTCGACCAGCCGGTGTGCTTCGACATGGGCGGGCACCGGCCCGAGGAGATGGGCGCTGTGCAGCTTGGCCAGGGCAATCGTCCGCCAGTGGCCTTGTTCGTCCATTCCCACCAAATGACGGACACCCTGATCAAACAACAGGCCGACCGGATGCAGGCACAGCAAGACCGTGTCTTCAGTTTCAATACCCGTCCGCACACCAAGCTGCACACCAAGGCGCTGCTGGATGGCCTGGTACACCACACGGCTGACCTCTGGATCTACCTTGCGGGCAATGAGCACAGGAAGACGGTGAACAATGCGATCCTGCCAGGCGTGTATTTTGGCAACATCCTCGGGTGCACCACGCATTTGATGCTCAATCGCCCTGAATGAGTCAGGCGGCATCAACTCACACAACATCAAGCGGGTCAGGGCAAAAGCCATCATCACACCGTCACTGACCGTGTGACCCTGTGCCTGAGGGGTGCGGCTGTACCGGGTGGCCCGACCATTGCCGCCCTCTTCAACCCGGATGTCCGGGCCAAATTGCGCTTCAAGCCACAACAAATCCTTGCGCAACAACTTGCGAACCGATGCTGTGCTGCTGCCTGTGGGCAAATAGGCCTGCACCGACGGCCTGGCCGCCAGGGCCAACAGGGTGATGGGGGGGTGAGGCACAATGGGCAGGGCGTTGAGGATGGCCTGTGCCCGCATGAAGCGACGATTTTGCATCAAGAAAAACCCATTCCCGCAAAAAGAGATGGGGTGACGCCGTTCAAGCGTGCTTTAAGGCAAAAAATTATTGGAAATTGTAATGAATGGGTTCTGTCAAAGAATCGCGCCTGGTGCAGACGCGGTTTTTGTTCAGGTCCGGGGGAGACGCCCGGCGATCAGCCCGCAAGCTTTTCGCCAATCCACGCCGGCAGCGCCTGCACGGCTGGTACATACTGCGGGCCAAGCGGTGCGCCGCCCTGGGCGCTGTCGGCCTTGCCGCCGCCCTTGCCACCGAGCTGTGCGGCCAGATGGCTGATGACCTCACCGGCCTTGATGCGGCTGGTGTGGGCTGCGGCCACGGAGGCGATCAGGCTGATTTTTTCGCCATCGCTGCTGGCCAGCACGATCACGCCATCGCCCTGACGGGATTTGACCGAGTCGTGCAGGGTGCGCAGGGCCTTGCCATCCAGCCCGTCCACCATCGCCACCAGCACCGGCACGCCGTGCAGGGTCTGGGTCTGGGTGAGCAGTTCGGCACTCTGGGCGCTGGCCAGTTTCTGGTTCAGGCGCTCGATCTGTTTTTCCAGTTCGCGGCTGCGTTCGGACAGGGCGCTGACCCGCTCAAAAGCCTGCTCGCGGCTGGCTTTGGTCAGGCTGGTGATCTGGGACAGCTGCTGGTCGGCGGTCTGCACATGGGCCAGCGCATTCAGGCCGGTCAGGGCCTCAATGCGGCGGATGCCTGCGGCAATGCCGCCCTCACTGGTGATTTTGAACAGGCCAATGTCCCCGGTGCGCTGTACGTGGGTGCCGCCACACAGCTCAATCGAGTATTCACGCTGGTCTTTTTTGCTGCCCATGGCGAGGACACGCACACGGTCGCCGTATTTTTCGCCGAACAGCATCATCGCGCCGCGGTTTTTGGCCGATTCAAGGTCCATTTCTTCGGTGGACACCGGATGGTTGGCCACGATTTCTTGGTTCACACGCCGTTCGATCTGGCGCAGTTGTTCCGGGCTGACCGCCCGATCATGGCCAAAGTCAAAGCGCAGCACGCTGGCGGCGACCAGTGAGCCTTTCTGGCTGACGTGCTCGCCGAGGATTTCGCGCAGGGCCGCATGCAAGAGGTGGGTGGCCGAGTGGTTGCGGGCGGTGGCCTCGCGCAGGTCGGCCTGCACCTGGGCCTGCATGTCCTGTCCGGCTTCGATCCGGCCCAGGGTGACCACCCCCTGATGGACGATGGCGCCGCCGGATTTTTTGGTGTCCTGCACTTCAAACACGCCATGGGCCCCCGTCAGCAGGCCGGTGTCGCCGACCTGGCCGCCACTTTCGGCATAAAACGGGGTGCGGTCCAGCACGATCAGGCCTTCATCGCCTTCATTCAGCACCTGCACCGGCTGGCCGTTCTGGTACAGCGCCACGATGCGGCCCTGTCCGCTCACGCCATCGCGCTGTTCGCTGCGGTAGCCTTCAAAGGCTGAGGGCGTGTCCACCTTGACGATGCTGTTGTAGTCCACGGCAAATTTGCCAGCCTCGCGGGCGCGCTGTTTTTGCTGCGCCATCTCAGCGGCAAAGCCGGCTTCATCCACGCTCAGGCCGCGCTCGCGGGCGATGTCGGCGGTCAGGTCCACCGGGAAGCCGTAGGTGTCGTACAGTTTGAACACCACCGTGCCGGGGATCACCGTGCCGGACAGCGCGGCCAGTTCCGCCGACAGCAGGCGCAGGCCCTGATCAAGGGTTTTGGCAAACTGTTCTTCTTCCTTGCGCAGGGTGGCTTCGATCACCGCCTGACGGTTGCGCAGCTCGGGGTAGGCGTCGCCCATGACCTCGGCCAGCGGGGCGGTCATTTTCCAGAAAAACTCCCCGGTCGCGCCGAGTTTGTGGCCGTGGCGGATGGCACGGCGGATGATGCGGCGCAGCACATAGCCGCGGCCTTCGTTGCTGGGGGTGACGCCGTCGGCAATCAAAAACGAACAGGAGCGGGCATGGTCAGCCAGCACACGCAGCGAGGGCTGGTCGAGCTGGTCGGTGC
>JBPOIS010000209.1:0-2934 GCA_052034295.1 Pseudomonadota bacterium | reverse complement strand
TCCACTGTTCTGGGCGTCCAGCGTGCAGCGCTGGGCCGTCTGGGCGCGCCACTGCCGATGCTGCTGGCTGAGGGTGGCTTGCAGGGCGGTGGGAAAGCGTGCCATTTCCTGCTCCAGTGCACGCAGGACGGTCTGGCTCTGTTGCTGGAGCTGCTGAAGGGTGGTTGCGGCTTTGGCTTTTTCTGCTGCGGCCTGTTCGGCTTTGGTGCGGGCTTCCTGTTCCGCTTTCAGTTTGGCGTCCGCAGCGGCTTTGGCTTCTGCAGCGGCCTTGGCCTTGGCCTCCGCTTGCAGGCGGGCTTTTTCCTTGGTTTCCAGTTCCTTGCGGATACGGGCTTCGAGCTCGGCTTTTTGCTTGGCCTCTGCAGCGGCTTTGGCCTTGGCTTCTGCTTGCAGGCGGGTTTTTTCCTTGGCTTCCAGTTCCTTGCGGATGCGGGCTTCGAGCTCGGCTTTTTGCCTGGCCTCTGCAGCGGCTTTGGCTTTGGCCTCCGCTTGCAGGCGGGCTTTTTCCTTGGCGTCCAGTTCGTTGCGGATGCGGGCTTCGAGCTCGGCTTTTTGGTGGGCTTCGGCGGCGTTCCGTGCCTGTGCTTGTGCAGCCTGCTGGGCGGCCCGTTCTGCGTCCAGTCGTACTTGCAGGGCCTGTTCAGCCTGTGCGGCCTGTAGACGGGCCTGAGCGGCTTCGGCACGTGCGGCCTGCAATTCGGCGTTGGCCGGTGCCGGTGCAGGCGGCTGGTTGTTGCCGCAGGCACTGAGGCCCACGGCGCTGATGAGGGTCAGGGCACGCCAGACCGCGGTCGAAGAAGGTTTGGGCATGAATCCCGTCCAGACACTGTACTGTGGACCAGCTTAATCGCGCGGCCAGGGCCGCTGTGTGGCAATGCGGTTACACCCTGCGGCAACTGTGCAGCGTTGTGTGACGGTCCTGTGCACCCACACCGGGCAGGGCCGGTGGGGTGTCAGTCAGCTCACTGGTTTTCAAGCTGTTTTTGCAGGCTTTGCAGGTTGCGCTGCATCTGCTGCTGGGCCTGCCGGGCGGCGCGTTCGGTGGCTTCCTGTTCGGCACGCTGGCGGGCAGCAACGGCTGCGGCAGCATCGGCGGCTTCCGAGGGCGAGGTGCGGGCACTGCGGGTTGTCGGGGCAGCGGGTTCTGCGGCCTCAGCCGGCTGCTGGGCCTCCAGCGATTCGATCTGGCTGCGCAGGGTGGGGATGCGCTGCTGGGTGGCTTGGGCTTCACAGCGCAGCCGCTGCAGTTCCTGCTGGTCCGGGGCGGCTTCGGCGCTGTTCAGGCGGCATTCCAGTTCGCGTTTTTTCAGCCAGACACGCTGGTCGGCGAGCAGCTGGCTGCGCACCCAGCGGCTGGTGGCCTGCCAGACCAGATTCATCTGCTTGTTGGCGGTGTCGAGCTGCTGCTGGACTTCGGCCTGTTGCAGGCCCTGATAGGCGGCCTGATCAGCCTGTTGCTGGGCGCTTTGCTGCGCGGCAGCGGCTTCTGCTGCTGCGGCTTCCGCGGCAGCGGCACTGGCCTCCTGCTGGGCCTGCTGTTGCTCGGCCAGGGCACTGGCCTGCAGGGCAGGCTTGCGCAGCGCATCAACCAGGACCTCACTGACAAACTGGGTCAGCGCGGCACTGTTGCTGACTTCGGCATAGATCTTTTTGCCGTCGTCGGTGGGCTGGATGGCGTATTCCAGCTCATGGCGCATCCGGGTGCCGTCCAGATTCAGGTTGTTCAGCACGGCGCTGTCCTGCACGCTGTTGGACTGGCTGTACTGGCGGCTCTGGTTGGCGTCGTTGAGCAGGTTGGGTGGCAGGGTCAGGGTCAGCTGGGCAGCACAGAATTTTTTGCTGCTTTGTGGGTCGTTGCGGCTGGTGCGCACGTCGTCGATCTGGATCTGGATCTGATTGGCAGCGGCCCGCAGTGCACTGGCACCGGGGTTGGTTTCGCCCTGCTGGATCAGGTTGCGCAGTTGAGCCATGCCCTGTTCGTTGAGCTGCTGTTGCAGCAGGTCGCGCACCAGCGTTTTGCTGTCTTCGCTGTTGCAGTTCAGGCCACCGGCGTCGCCGATGAGGGAGCGGGCCTTGTCACAGCCGGACAGGGGCAGGGCCAGGGCCGCCAGCAGCAGGCCAAAAGGGGCGATTCGGTTCATTTAAAAAATTCCAGTCTTGTGTCTGTAGGGGAGACGGTCTGAGCATACTGGCAGCCCTGTGCAGAACACAAGAAACCGGCCAGTCTGCGGGCCACAGGCATAAAAAAACCCGCTGCAGGCAGCGGGTTTTCTGAATTTGGCGTCCCCACGGGGATTCGAACCCCGGTTATCGCCGTGAAAGGGCGGTGTCCTAGGCCTCTAGACGATGGGGACATCGGACTGTCAGGCCACTTGTTCCGGCAGGTTCATCGTGTGGGTGAACCTGCGAGGCTTGGAAAAGTGGTGGAGATAAGCGGGATCGAACCGCTGACCTCTACAATGCCATTGTAGCGCTCTACCAACTGAGCTATATCCCCGACAGGACCCAAATGTTAAAGATCAGCCTGGGTGACGTCAAGACACCGGGGGCAGATTTTTTTCAGAATCGTCGCCGGTTGCTGGTTTTTCAGCCAATTGCAGCTGGGTGTCGAGTTTTTGCCACTCGCTGGTTTCTTTTTTGCTGACCCCGCCCAGCACGCTTAGGGCATGGCGCAGCCGCGCATAGGTCAGGTCGGCCCCCAGCGTGACCATGGCCTGCATCACCGGCGTGCTCTGGGTGCTGCCCGCAATGGCGATGAAAAACGCTGGCATGAAGTCGCGCAGCTTGATCTGCATCTGGCTGGCCAGCGTGGTCAGTACGCCCTGTACACTGGCGTCGTCCCAGACCATCAGCCGCTCCAGCCGCCACAGCGCCAGTTGCAGGCTCTGGCGCACCTGCAGGTCGCTGAGTTTTTTGCTGGTGAACTGTTCTGCG
>JBPOIS010000108.1:0-21425 GCA_052034295.1 Pseudomonadota bacterium | reverse complement strand
AACCTGGTCCGCGCTGACCACCGCCTGATCGACACCGAAGCCCCCGACGCGCAGCGCGAGGCCGTGGCCGCGCAGATCTGCAATGCCCTGACGGTGCATGCCGCCCTGGAAGAAGAGATTTTTTATCCTGCGGCCCGTGAGGTCCTGCCGGAAGACCAGGAAGCGCTCATCGACCATGCCGACATTGAGCATGGCTCACTGAAAAACCTGATTACGGCGATTGAAGCCAGCCGCGCCGACGATGGTCACTACGATGCGCGGGTGCATGTGCTCCAGGAATATGTCGAGCATCACGTCCGCGAGGAAGAGTCAGAAATGTTCTCTGAACTGCGCCAATCCACTGCGGGACACGATTTTGCCCCGGTGTTGCAGCAGCTCAGCCAGCGCCGCACCGAACTTCAGCAACAGCTGGGTGAAACCGCCCCTTTGCAAAAACCAAAAAAGCGTGCGACGGCGGTGATTGAAGCCCGGACCCCGGCCAGACGGCCCCGTCAATCCACGGCCAGCGCCCGCCGCCAGGTCACCCAGAAAGGCTCCGGCAAAAAAGCCAAAGCCACCTGAGCCCAGCCTGTCCCGTGGCGCTCAGTCGTCGCGGGTCAGTACCTCCAGCAGCGTCACTTCGAAGGTCAGGGTGCTGTTGGGGGGAATGCTGCCCACCTGCCGCGCCCCATAACCCAGCTCAGGCGGCACCACCAGCCGGCGCTTGCCTCCGACCTTCAGGCCCATCAGGCCCTGATCCCAGCCTTTGATCACCCGTCCAGTGCCAATCACACACTGAAAAGGGCGACCGCGCGCATGCGACGAATCAAACACGCTGCCATCCGCCAGCCAGCCGGTGTAGTGCGCCTGAATCAGCGCACCCTTCACACACGGACGGCCACTGCCTTCCTCAAGGTCGGTCACCTGCAGGGTCATCGGGGTCCCACGCCTCCTTTCAAAAAATCCATTCCGAACCACAGCCTGATCCAGCCACTCGGCTCACAGGCCCGTTACAGGCTTCACCCGGACACCACACAGCCACGCGCGGGTTTACCCAACTGCTGGCAAAGACTGCTCAAATCCTCATCGTGTCGGTGCACTGCCCGCCGCACACTGCAGTCATCACCTGCACCGTCATCCCCTTGAAAAGGTCAGGGAACTTCTGGAGATTTTGCCATGCTGAAACACCTCACCACGGCCCTGCTGCTGACTGGCGCCATGATGACCGCCCATGCCGAAGTGAACATGTCACCGGCCACCCCGCCGCATGAACAGCCACGCGCCCTGCCGCCCTCCGCCGAAGACGCTGCGGCCACCCGGCACCACTATCAGGCCACCCGCAGCACGGACCGTGGCGCGTACCACCACCGGGCAGCCCCAGCCAAAGCCCATCACCGCAGCCACAAGACCCACAAGGCCAAAAAAGCCCACCACCGTGCCTGCGGCGTCTACAAGCACCGCAGCAGCAAGACCGGCCACTGTGTCTGGAATGCCAACCACCCGCACTCGGTGCATCACCGCTGAAAAAAACCCGCCGGGTCACCCCCGGCGATGCCCCACACAGGCCCTGGACCGATATGTTCCGGGGCTTTTTTTGCGGGGCAGCAACACCTCTGGACCGCTGGCGCTCACCACCCTTGCGCACTTCATTTGATCATACGCCCACCCGCCACCGGGCGGGAATTTTTTTCTGAACAAACCGGGCAGCGTCTGCACTGCCCCAGCACCCCCAAAATCCGCTATGCTCACAATATCCCTGATTTTTATATGGAGATTATGCCCATGTCGCGTCCCCCCCGTTCCCCACGCCGTGCAGCGCCAGCCGTCCCGGCTGCTGTCCCCACCCCGCTCAGCACTGCACCAGAAATCAACCCGGAGCAAATCGAGGCCAATGCCACCAGTGCCGGGGTCGAGGCCGCCAGCATCCAGCAGGATCAGGCCATGCTGGACATCATTGAGCATGACCTGGCGACCGGACAGGCCGACCGCATCCTGGAGCATCTGTCCGTGCTGGCTCAGGGGGCCTCTCCGGATGAACTGGGCCGCCTGCGGGCCGTGCTCGGCGACAGCCCTGCCCCCCGCAGCAGCGGCACCAGCGCCGACGATGAGCTGGCCAAGGGCTGGCGCGAAGGGGCCTATCCATACCGCAACCGGATGAGCCGAAAAAACTATGAAAAACAGAAATATGAATTGCAGGTCGAGCTACTCAAGCTACAGCACTGGGTCAAGGAAACCGGCCAGCGCGTGGTGATCCTGTTTGAAGGCCGCGATGCTGCCGGCAAGGGCGGGGCCATCAAGCGCTTCATGGAACACCTGAACCCCCGGGGCGCACGGGTGGTGGCGCTGGAAAAACCCAGCGAATCCGAGCGCGGCCAGTGGTACTTCCAGCGCTACATCCAGCATTTACCCACCAAGGGCGAGATCGTGCTGTTTGACCGCTCCTGGTACAACCGCGCCGGGGTGGAACGGGTGATGGGCTTCTGCAGTGAAGACGAATACCGCGAATTCATGCGCCAGACGCCAGAGCTGGAAAAAGACCTGATCCGCAGTGGCCTGTACCTGATCAAGTTCTGGTTCTCGGTCAGCCGCGAGGAACAGCGCCGCCGCTTCAAGGAGCGTGAGGTGCACCCCCTCAAGCAGTGGAAACTGTCGCCGATCGACCTGGCCTCACTGGACAAATGGGACGATTACACCCAGGCCAAGGAAGCCATGTTCTTCCACACCGACACCGCCGAATCGCCATGGATCGTGGTCAAGTCCGACTGCAAGAAACGCGCCCGCCTGAACGCGATGCGCCATGTGCTGCACCGCCTGCCCTACACCAACAAGCAGGCTGAGCACATCGGCCCGGTGGACCCGCTGCTGGTGGGCCGGGCGCAGTCGCTGTATGAAGACCGCAGCGACAACGCCTGACAGGCTCAGTCGGGACGGGCGCGGCTGTAGCGGGATTCCGCCCGCCACAGCCGGTAGCTCAGTTCCAGCCCCTTCGGCAGATACACCACCAGCGGCAGGCGGCTGTTGTAGCTGACCTGCCGGCCCGCGCCGTACACCGGGCCGGTTTTTTTCCTGGCCTGCGGACAGGCCATCAGCGTGCCGACGACCTCCGGGCTGCCCTCATAGCGGTAATAGCTGTAGCCATGGCCCTCGATCACCTGCTCACGGAGCTGGCCCTGCAGCCGGTAGACGTTGCAGTCCAGCGCATGCAGGCGGCTGGGCACCAGTTCGACCTGATACTGGTCTTCATGGCTGCGGGCCGGCAACTGGATCACCCAGCGCTGCTCGCCCGCTGCAGGGGCTGGAAAAGGCGCCCGTACCGGGGTGGCTGCTGCGGCGTCCAGGGCCAGTAGTGCCAGGATCCCGGCGGTCAGGTGTCGCGTCATGGTGGCTTGCTCCCAAAAAAATGCGCTGCTGCCTGTGCGCACAGGTCTAACCGATGTGGCCGCCTTTGTCGTTGGCTTTTTTTAGGCCAAATGCCTTTTTTTACGACAGGATGTGCAGCACGGCCCAAAATCAGCATGCTATGCTTTGCAGATGCACACGACCCTACAGGAATGTAGGGAGTCATCAGGCTGGATAGCCGTTTTGTTTCAGTTCACCGACACGCCCGGCGTGGGGCTGGACTGAAAGGGGCCTGGCCTCTGCCAGTGAGAATTTTAACGCCCTCAGAGGCAAGGCTTCCACCTTTGAGAAAAGAGGATCCACAATGCGCGCGCTTTCCCCCGTCGATGTTTTGTTTCTGTCACTCGAAAAACGCCAGCAGCCCATGCATGTCGGGGCCCTGATGCTGTTCCGGATGCCCGAAAACGCCCCGGCGGACTATGTGTATCAACAGGCGGAGCTGATCCGCAAATCCAAGGCCATTCCGGTGCCGCCCTTCAACCAGATCCTCGAAGGCATGTTCTGGGGCGAGGATGGCGAATTTGACCTCGACCACCACTTCCGGCACATCTCCCTGCCCAAGCCGGGCCGGATCCGTGAACTGCTGACCTACATTTCCCAGGAACACTCGGCGCTGATCGACCGCGCCAAGCCACTGTGGGAGTGCCACCTGATCGAGGGCATTGAGGACGGGCGCTTTGCGATGTATTTCAAGATCCACCACGCCATGGTGGACGGCATCGCGGCCATGCGCCTGCTGCAAAAATCGCTGTCCGTCTCACCCACGGACCGCCATGCGGCACCGCCGTGGGTGATCCGTACCCCGCGCAACCGCAACTCGCTGGCCAAGCTGAGTGCCGGGGCCAAATTCATCCGCACCATGCGTGACCAGATGCACATTGCCCCGAATGTGATGCGTGAGGTGTGGGGGGCGCTCCAGGACCAGCGCCACAACCCGGATTATGTGTCGATCTTCCAGGCCCCGCGTTCGATCCTGAACCAGCCGGTGTCGGCATCACGGCGCTTTGCGGCACAGTCCTACTCGCTGTCGCGCCTGCAGTCCGTGGCAAAAAAACTCGGCGTCACCCTGAACGACATCGTGCTGGCGATCTGCTCGGGGGCGATTCGCGGCTACCTGCTCAACCAGCGTGCCCTGCCGAAAAAACCGCTGATTGCCATGGTGCCGATTTCGCTGCGCAAGGATGAGTCTGACAGCGGCAACCAGATCTCGATGATCCTGGCCAACCTGGCCACCCACAAGGTCGATCCGATCGAGCGTCTGGCGATGATCCGCCGCAGCATGAACAATGCGAAAAACCGCTTTGGCCGCATGAGCCAGAGTGAGATCATCAATTACAGCGGCATTGTCTACTCGATCGCGGGGCTGAACCTGCTCACCGGGGTGCTGCCCAAGGTGCAGGCTTTCAACCTGGTGATTTCCAATGTGCCTGGCCCCAAAGAGCCACTGTACTGGAATGGTGCCATGCTGGATGCCATGTATCCGGTGTCGATTGTGCTGGACGGCCAGGCCATCAACATCACCCTGACCAGCTACCTCGACAAGCTGGAAGTGGGCATCATCGCCTGCCGCAAGACCCTGCCGCACATCCAGACCCTGCTGACCCTGCTCGAAGACCAGATCCAGACCTACGAGCAACTGGCGGGCGACGCCGAGTCCTTCCAGATCTGAGCAAACCGCTGAGCGGTCCAGACGGCCCTGCGGGGCCGTTTTTTCTGATCAAAAACCTTCGCACCACCACAGGCAGTCTTCTCCCCGCCGCACTGTGCTGCTCAGTTGAGGATGATGTCGTACTGTTCCTGGCTGTACAGGGTCTCCACCTGAAACTTGATGATCCGCTCGATGAAGTGCTCCAGATCCGCCACGGCGGCTGCCTCCGTGGACAACAGCCGGTCAATCACCGACTGGCTGGCGATCACCGTGTAGCCACTGGGCGCGGCATAGGCGCGGGCATAGCGCATGATTTCCCGGAAAATCTCGTAGCAGATGGTCTCAGCGGTCTTGATGAAGCCCCGGCCCTGACAGGTCGGACAGGATTCGCACAGCAGGTGCTCCAGCGATTCGCGGGTGCGCTTGCGGGTCATTTCCACCAGCCCCAGCTCGGACACCTGGGTGATCTTGGTCTTGGCGTGGTCGCGGGCCAGCATGTCCTCAAAGGTGCGCAGCACATCGTCGCGGTGTGCCTGTTCCTGCATGTCAATGAAATCAATGATGATGATTCCGCCCAGATTGCGCAGCCGCAGTTGGCGGGCAATGGCGTGGGTGGCTTCCAGATTGGTCTTGTAGACCGTGTCCTCCAGCGAACGCCCACCGACAAAGGAGCCGGTGTTCACATCAATGGTGGTCATGGCCTCGGTCTGGTCGATCATCAGGTAGCCGCCGGATTTCAGCGCCACGCGGGACTGCAGGGCCTTTTGCAGGTCATCCTCGATGTTGTACAGGTCAAACAAGGGCCGCTCGCCCGGATAGTGCACCAGCCGTCCGGACACCGCAGGCACGAAGCTGTCGATGAACTCGCTGAGCCGGGCAAATTCCTCGCGCGAATCGACCATGATCTTGCTGGTGTACTCCCCGGCCAGATCGCGCAGGATGCGCCGGGGCAGCGGCAATTCCTCAAAAATCAGCCCCGGCGCAGGCACATGGCCCTGCCGGTTCTGGATCACCTGCCACAGTCGCGCCAGATAGGCCATGTCGCGGTCCAGCGCCTCTTCGCCCAGCCCCTCGGCTGCGGTGCGCACGATGATGCCGCCGGGCAGCTGGTAACGGCTCTGGATCTGGCCGATCAGGGCCTTGAGCCGCTCGCGCTCCTCGGGGTTTTCGATGCGCTGGCTGATGCCGATGTGCTGGCCAAACGGCATCAGCACCAGATCACGCGATGGAATCGACAGGTCAGTGGTCAGGCGGGCGCCCTTGGTACCCATCATGTCCTTCATCACCTGCACGGTGATCACCTGCCCGGCGTGCAGCACATCCTGGATGTTCGGGGCGCTCTGGCCACTGGGCCAGACCATGTCACTGACGTGCAGAAAGGCGGTGCGCGACAGGCCGATTTCCACGAAGGCCGCCTGCATGCCCGGCAGCACCCGCACCACCTTGCCATTGTAGATGTGGCCGACCTGATCGCGGCGCGCAGCCCGCTCCACGAACAGCTCCTGCACGATGCCGTTTTCGACCAGCGCCACCCGGCACTCCATCGGGGTGACGTTGATCAGCAATTCTTCAGCCATGGCCCACCTGTGTGTTGGTTTCTGTCCTGCCCGGCAGCCAGAGCACCGGCAGCCCTTGTTTTTACCACACTTCCGCCAAAAAACCGGCCTGCTGCAACAGGGCCACGGTCTCGGCCAGCGGCAGCCCGACCACGCTGGAATAGCTGCCACGGATTTCCTGAATGAAGGCGGCGGCCCGGCCCTGAATGGCATAGCCGCCTGCCTTGCCCAGTGGCTCGCCGGACTGCCAATAGGCAGCCATCTGTGCTGCGCTCAGTGCTTTGAAAAACACCTCGGTACACACCACCTGCGGCCAGTATCGGCCCTGATGGGCCACCGCCACGCCGGTCAGCACCTGATGCCAGCGTCCGCCGAGCTGCTGCCACATCTGCATCGCCTCGGCCTGATCGGCAGGCTTGCCAAAAATCACCCCGTCACAGGTGACAGTGGTGTCGGCAGCCAGCACCCAGTCCTGTGGGTGGTCCCCGGCCAGCACCGCCGCCTTGCCACAGGCCAGCCGGCGCACATAGTCGGCGGGGGCTTCATCGGGCTGGGGGGTTTCGTCGATTTCACGCACCTGCACCACAAACGGCAGGCCGATCTGCGCCAGCAGCTCACGGCGGCGTGGTGACCCCGAGGCCAGAATCAGGCGCGCCATCGCCGCAACCCGCCATACAGGAGTGGCCAGACCAGCAGGGTGGTGGCCCCGCTGACCCAGTAGCCCAGCAACAATTGTCGGCCCATGAGTTTTTGCATCACCAGATTGAGCAGCAGAAAGGCCCCCACACTGACCCCGGTCAGCACCCAGCCATTCCAGAAGGTCATCACCCGCCGGTTCTGGATCAGGGTGCGCAGCACAAACACCACCAGCACCAGCGCAAACGACTGCCCGCCCAGCTGCAGGTCCATCAGCAGATCAGCACACAGCCCCACCGCAAAGGCAAACCAGATCCCGCACCATGCGGGCTGGTACAGCACCCAGTACAGGGCCACCGCCACCAGCCACAGGGGCCGCCAGTTGCTCCAGTCATAGGGAATCGGATACACCGTCAGCGCCGTGGCCAGCACCAGACTCAGCACGATCACCCACAGCGGGTCCGCCGGCTGACGCAGGTGCTGGCTGCCCAGCACCATGGTGTTGCGGCGCTGGCGTCCACGCAGGCGAAACTCATCCAGCGGCGCCATAGGCCACCTCGGCAGAAACAGGACGCGGCCCAAACAGCAGCAGCACGTGGTGGTTGCCTTCCAGCTTGGACAGTGGACGCGCCTCCACCTGGGCAAATTCACCATTGGCCTGGGTGTGCACCCGGGTCACCACCGCCACCGGATACCCGGCCGGGAAGCGCTGGCCCAGTCCCGACGTCACCAGCCGGTCCCCGACCCGGATGTCGGCGGTGTTGGGCACATACTGCAGCACCAGCCGGCCACTGTCCCCGGTGCCTGTGGCAATGCTGAGCGCGCTGGTCCGCTCATTGCGCACCGACACCGAATGCTCCTTGTCCGAGAGCAGCAGCAGGCGGGCACTGTGGCCCAGCACGTCGAGCACCTGACCACTCACCCCCTGATCGTCCATCACGGTCTGACCGACAAACACCCCATCCTGCTGCCCCCGGTTGATCACCAGAATGTGTCGCAGCGGGTCAGTGTCGGTGCCGATCACCTCGGCAATCATCATGCGCCCGTCAATGATCTGTGGGGTGTTCAGCAGGCCGCGCAGGCGGGCATTTTCGGCGGACAGTTCGGCCAGCTTTTGCAGGCGCACCCTGGCCTGCAGCAACTCGGCCTTCAGGGCGGCATTTTCGTAGCGCAGCTGATCGGCAGAAACCGTTTGCTGGCCCAGCCACTGGTGGGTGAGCACTGGATAGCGGGCCACCACATAGATGGGGTCAAAGGCACGGTGCAACAGCTGGCGCACCGGAGCGAACCACTCCGGGTGCTGCCAGTCACTGATCATCAGCAGGGCGGAGACGATCAGCGCCACCACCATGGCCCGCCAGCTGGGTGCCTCATGGCCAAACAACGGTTGATCCACGCGCGGGGCTCCCTGTCTCACGGGTGGCCGGGACTGGCCTAGCCGACAAACAGCATGTCGTGGTTGGGGTCGTCAAAATATTCCAGCGCCTGACCGCCGCCACGGGTCACGCAGGTCAGCGGGTCTTCGGCCACCAGCACCGGCAGGCCAGTTTCCCTGGACAGGAGCTGGTCAAGGTTGCGCAGCAGTGCGCCGCCGCCGGTGAGCACGATGCCGCGCTCCTTGAGGTCGGAGGACAGCTCGGGCGGGGTCTGCTCCAGGGCGGTTTTCACCGCACTGACAATCGCCGCCAGCGGGTCGGTGATGGCGGCCAATACGTGTTCGGAATTGATGCGGAACGAACGCGGCACGCCCTCGGCCAGACTGCGGCCACTGACTTCGATTTCGTCCACATGGCCATCGGCCATGGCCATGCCGACTTCCTGCTTGATCCGCTCGGCGGTGGTTTCGCCGATGATGCAGCCGTATTCCTTGCGCACGTAGTTGATGATCTGCTCGTCGAGCAGGTCGCCGCCGACGCGCAGGCTGTCGGCATACACGCAGCCCGACAGGGAAATGATGGCAATCTCGGTGGTGCCGCCGCCGATGTCCACCACCATGGAGCCGCAGGCCTGCTCCACCGGCAGCCCGGCTCCGATGGCCGCGGCCATGGGCTCTTCGATCAGGCGCACTTCGGAGGCTCCGGCGTTGATGGCGGCTTCACGGATGGCGCGGCGCTCCACCAGCGTGGATTTGCACGGCACACAGATCACCACCCGTGGCGCGATCGGCAGCAGGCGTTTTTCATGGACCTTGCGGATGAACTGGTCGAGCATGCGCTCGGTGACTTCAAAATCAGCAATCACCCCATCGCGCAGCGGACGGATCGCCGAGATGTTTGCGGGGGTACGTCCCAGCATCTGTTTGGCATCGTTGCCGACCGCCACCACATTTTTGCTGGAGCCATGGTGACGGATCGCCACCACGGTGGGTTCATTGAGCACGATGCCCTGGCCGGGAATATAAACCAGCGTGTTGGCAGTACCCAGATCGATGGCCAGATCGGTAGAAAACTTTCCGAACAAACGCTTGAAGAACACGGCAGGAATCCAGCGGGAGTGAGAGGATGGGACAAGGGCGCAACTTTACCGAAATGGCTGCATTTGGACAAGTCAACATCTTGTGATAACGTGCCGGCCATCGTTTTTCACTGCGGGGTTTGCGCTGCCATCATGACCGACTCGACCGCACCGCTGGACGTTCAGGACCTGCAAAAAATTGCCGGTCTGGCGCGTCTGCACATTGCTCCGGAACAGGCCGGAGCCCTGACCGACAGCCTGTGCAGGATCCTGGGCCTGATGGATCACCTGCAGACCATTGACACCGAGGGGGTGGCACCGATGGCCAGTCCGCATGACCGCGCCCAGCCGCTGCGTCCGGATGCCGTCAGCGAGACCAACCAGCGCGAGGCCTATCAGGCGGTGGCCCCAGCGGTGCAGGACGGTCTGTATCTGGTGCCCCGCGTCATCGAATAACCGCAGCGCGCTGCTGCCCTTTTTTTCTGAAAGGAATTATTTCCATGTCAGATTTGCATTTGCTCAGTGTGAGCGATCAAATGGCCGCACTGGCCAGTGGCCAACTGTCCTCGGTGGAATTGACCCGCCACTACCTCGACCGCATTGCCCGGCTGGACCCGCAGGTGAACAGCTTCATCACCGTCACCGCCGAGCAGGCACTGGCCCAGGCGCAGGCCGCCGACCAGGCCCGCCAGAACGGCACCGCCGGACCGCTGACCGGCCTGCCGGTGGCCCATAAGGACATTTTTTGCACCCAAGGCGTGCGCACCTCCTGTGGCTCCAGAATGCTCGAATCGTTCATCGCCCCCTACAACGCCACCGTGATCGAGCGCTGCAACGCTGCCGGTCTGGTGATGCTGGGCAAGACCAACATGGACGAGTTTGCCATGGGCTCCACCAGTGAAAGCTCGTATTACGGCCCAACCCGCAACCCGTGGGCGCTGGACCGGGTGCCGGGCGGCTCCTCGGGCGGTGCTGCGGCCGCGATTGCGGCGGACCTGGCCCCACTGGCCACCGGCACCGACACCGGCGGCTCGATCCGCCAGCCCGCGGCCTTCTGTGGCCTGACCGGCCTGAAGCCCACCTATGGCCGGGTGTCGCGCTTTGGCATGATTGCCTACGCGTCCAGTCTGGATCAGGGCGGCCCGATGGCGCGCAGCGCCGAAGACTGCGCCCACCTGCTGAATGTGATGGCGGGCCATGATGGCCGGGACTCCACCAGCAGCCCCCAGCCCACCGAAAACTATGCGGCCCAGCTCGGCCAGTCGCTGCAGGGCCTGCGCATTGGCCTGCCGCGCCAGTATTTTGCCAAGGGTCTGGATGGTGATGTCGAACAGCGCCTGCGTGAAGCACTGGCGGTGCTGGAATCGCTGGGTGCCACGCTGGTGGACATCGACCTGCAGCGCGTCGATGACGCGATCCCGGCCTATTACCTGATTGCCCCGGCCGAGGCGTCCTCGAACCTGTCGCGCTACGATGGCGTGCGCTATGGCCACCGCTGTGCGCAGCCCCGTGACCTCACCGACCTGTACACCCGCTCGCGCTCGGAAGGCTTTGGCCCCGAGGTGCAGCGGCGCATCCTGATCGGCACCTACGCGCTGTCGGCGGGCTATTACGATGCCTATTACCTGAAAGCGCAGAAGGTGCGCCGCCTGATCCGGGAAGATTTTTTGCAGGCGTTCACCCAGTGCGACGTGATTGCCGGACCGACCACCCCGTCAGCCGCCTACAAACTCGGGGCCAAACAGGACCCGGTCAGCATGTACCTGGGCGACCTGTACACCATCGCGGTGAATCTGGCCGGTCTGCCGGCCATCAGTGCCCCGTGCGGCTTTGACAGTAGCTACAGTGACTCCGGCGACCACAGCGCACCGCTGCCGGTGGGCCTGCAGTTGATCGGTCCAGACTGGAGCGAAGCGCGTCTGCTGGCGATGGTGCACCAATATCAACAACACACCGACTGGCACACCCAGCGGGCACCTCTGGCCGTGCAAGGGGGCTGACTCATGGCAAAACTCATCCACGGCTGGGAAGTGGTGATTGGTCTGGAAATCCACTGCCAGCTGAACACCCAATCCAAAATTTTTTCCGGCAGTGCCACCACTTTTGGGGCCGAACCCAACACCCAGGCCAGTCTGGTCGATCTGGCCATGCCCGGTGCCCTGCCGGTGCTCAACCACGACGCGGTGAACAAGGCAATCCGCTTTGGGCTGGGCATTGACGCCGAAATTGGCCGGGCCTCGGTGTTTGCCCGCAAGAATTACTTTTACCCCGACCTGCCCAAAGGCTACCAGATCAGCCAGTTCGAGCTGCCGATCGTGGGCCGGGGCCACATCGACATCACCCTGGCCGACGGTTCGGTCAAGCGCATCGGCATCACCCGCGCCCACCTCGAAGAGGATGCAGGCAAATCGCTGCACGAAGACTTTGCGGGCATGACCGGGATCGACCTGAACCGTGCCGGGACGCCGCTGCTGGAAATCGTCTCCGAACCGGACCTGCGCTCCAGCGAGGAAGCCGTGGCCTATGTACGCGCCATCCACGGGCTGGTGCGCTGGCTGGGCATCAGTGATGGCAACATGGCCGAAGGCTCATTCCGCTGTGACTGCAACGTGTCGATCCGCCAGCCCGGCGAACCGCTGGGCACCCGCTGCGAGCTGAAAAACATCAACAGCTTCCGCTTCATCGAAAAAGCCATCGAGGCCGAAATCGAGCGGCAGATCGACCTGCTGGAATCCGGCGGCCAGGTGGTGCAGGCCACCCGCCTGTACGACCCGGCCAAAAACGAAACCCGTGCCATGCGCACCAAGGAAGAAGCCAACGACTACCGTTACTTCCCGGACCCGGACCTGTTGCCGGTGGTGATTCAGGAGGCCGACATTGAGCGTATCCGCGCCGACCTGCCGGAGCTGCCCGAAGCCCGCAAGGCCCGCTTCACCACGCAATACGGTCTGCCCGACTACGATGCCCGCGTGCTGACCGGCTCGCGCGATCTGGCCGATTTTTTTGAAGCCAGCGTGGCCGCTGCCGGGGCACAATCCGCCCCGAAAACCGTGGCCAACTGGGTCATGGTTGAGCTGCTGGGTGCCCTGAACAAGGCCGAACAGGACATCAGCGCCTCGCCGGTCAGCCCGCAGCAGCTCGGCGGCATGGTGGCGCGCATCAGCGACCAGACCATCAGTGGCAAAATCGCCAAACAGGTGTTTGCCGCCATGATGACCGGCTCCGGCCACAGCGCCGACCAGATCATCGACGCGCAAGGGCTGAAGCAGGAAACCGACACCGGTGCCATCGAAGCAGTGATCCGCGGCGTGCTCGACGCCAACCCCAAAATGGTCGAAGAGTACCGCGCCGGCAAGGAAAAAGCCTTCAACGGTCTGGTCGGTCAGGTCATGAAGGCCAGCAAGGGCAAGGCCAACCCTGCACAGGTCAATGCCCTGATGAAACAGCTGCTGGGCTGATGGCCCACGCAGGCTGCAGGGTGCCAGAAACACGCCAGATTGCGACCCGATTGGCGTTTTATGGCACAGCATGCGCTGCGACCGCAGTCAGGCCATTGCCCTGCTGGCGGGGCTTGATTAGATTAAGCCTGAGTTTTCAGCAGGGACACAGGCCTTTGAGCAGCGGGTTTTGGCAACAGACACACTGGCGCAGGTCCAGTGCCGTGGGAGTGCTCGGGCTGGCGCTGCTCGGGGCTGGCTGCCAGTCCACACCCAAACACCGTGCCGAGAAGGTGCACCCTGCACCGTCCAGTGCAAACCGTCAGGCCCCGGCCGACCGCAGCGAAACGCCAGAGCGGCCCCGGCCCCGCAAGGCGGCCACGCCACGCCCACGCGCCGAATCGCGTCCCCCGGCCCGGCCCACGGCGGACCCGGGCAAGGCCACGCCAGCCGCGCCCAGTGAGGCGTCCACGCGTGTCGACCTGCCCTCCCCGGCAGTCGCTGCCCCACCGCCTGCCCCGCAAACCACACGCCCCAGTCAGGTGGTCAGCCAGCACCTGCTGCAGGAAGGTGAACAACTGCGGCAAAAAGGCCAGTGGCAGGAGGCGGCCGACCGCTTCGAGCAGGCCCAGAAGCTCAACAGTAACAGCCCACAGAGCTATGCCCGCCTCAGTGAGATTGCCCTGCGGCAAAACCGCCCGGCCGAGGCAGAGCGTCAGGCCCGCATGGGCCTGCTGGTGGCGCGCACCGAGGCACAGAAACAGGGCTTTTACCGGTTGATCCGGCTGGCCCAGACGGCACAGAAGGCCCCACCGCGCCGCTAGAGTCCATCCCCAGAACAGCCCTGGCGGGCGACAGCATGGCCGGTAACCGCCGACCCTGCCCTATGCGGCGCTGGGGTGTTTTTGCTTGTGGTACAAAAACTCCAGCACCTGCGTGCGCAGCGCGTGATAGTGGGCATCCGCCGCCAGCGTCAGCCGGTTGCGTGGCCGCGGCAGGTCCACCGCCAGAATCTCGCCGATGGTGGCGGCCGGACCATTGGTCATCATTACGATCCGGTCCGACAGCAGCACGGCTTCATCCACATCGTGGGTCACCATCACCACCGTGGCCTGCGTGGCGGCGACGATGCCCAGCAGTTCATCCTGCAGGTGGGCCCGGGTCAGCGCATCCAGCGCCCCAAACGGTTCATCCAGCAACAGCACCGCAGGCTGCATCGCCAGCGCCCGCGCGATGCCCACCCGCTGCTTCATGCCGCCGGAGATTTCACCGGGGTATTTCTGGCTGGCGTGACTCAGCCCCACCAAGTCCAGCGCCGCCTGGGTGCGTTCTTTGAGCTGTTTTTTGGTTTCCTTGGCGGCAAACACCCGCTCCACCGCCAGATACACATTGTCAAAGCAGGTCAGCCACGGCAACAGCGAATGGTTCTGAAACACCACCGCCCGCTCCGGGCCAGGCCCCTTGATCTCCTGACCGTTGCAGATCAGCCCCCCGGAAGTCGGCTGGGTCAGTCCCGCCAGCAGGTTCAACAGGGTGGATTTGCCGCACCCGGAGTGGCCAATCAGGCTGATGAATTCGCCTTTGTGGATTTTCAGGTCGATGTCCCGCAGCGCCACAAACACGCCTTTCTGGGTTTTGAACTGCATGCCCGCCTTTTCCACACTGACAAAGGCCCGGCTCTGGGCCACGCTGTTTTGTTCACTCATGATGCAGTCTCCGCACGCGACACCAGACGGGTCAGCAGCACCAGCAATTGTTCAATCGCCAGCCCCACCAGACCCACCACAAAAATGGCAATGATGATGTGGGCCACGTTCAGGTTGTTCCACTCATCCCACACCCAGAAGCCCAGCCCGACCCCACCGGTCAGCATTTCGGCGGCCACGATCACCAGCCACGCCACGCCGATGGACAGGCGGATGCCGGTCAGCAGGTACGGCAGCGACGACGGCAGCAGGATTTTGGTGAACACCTTCCATTCCGACAGTTGCAGCACCCGGGCCACATTCAGGTAGTCCTGCGGCACCTGCGCGACCCCGGCCGCCGTGTTGAGGATGATCGGCCAGATCGAGCTGATGAAAATCACCCAGATCGACGCCGGTTCAGCGGCCTTGAATGCCAGCAGGCCAATCGGCAGCCAGGCCAGCGGCGACACCGGACGCAACAGGGCAATGATCGGCGCCAGCATGCGCTGGATGAACACGAAGCGCCCAATCAAAAACCCCAGCGGAATGCCCAGCAGCGCAGCCAGTCCAAAGCCCAGCCCCACCCGCTTCAGTGAGTTGAGAATGTTCCAGCCGATGCCCTGATCGTTGGGGCCATTCTGATAAAACGGGTCGGCAAACAATTCCAGCGCCGACTGCCAGGTCACCGCCGGGTTGGGGATCTGTGGCCGGTACTGGGACAGGATCATCCAGCCCAGCAGCAGCAGCCCGATCCCCATCAGCGGGGGAATCACCCGGACAAAAAAACCACGCACCGCCGCCATGATCTGTTCGGCTTTCTGGTCGCGCAGGGCCTGTTGCTGCTGGCGCTGCTCGGGGCTGAGCGGTTCAGCCCCGGTGCGGGTCTGGATCTCGGTTTTGTTCATGGTGCACGCTCCTGGGCGAATCAGGCCTTGATGGCAAAGCTGGCCGCATAGGCCGCAGGGTTGCTGCCGTCCCAGACCTTGCCGTCGATGAGTTTGCTGCTGCGCAGCGGCGATGCGGGCAGCGGGACTTTGACCTGCGTGGCGGCCTGCCGGTACAGCTCAACCTGGTTGACTGCCCTGGCGATAGCCAGATAGTCCGGGTTGCCGCCCATCAGCCCCCAGCGTTTGTGCTGGGTCATGAACCACATGCCGTCAGACAGGTAGGGAAAATTCACCTTGCCGCCGTTGAAGAATTTCATCATGTTGCCGTCCAGCCATTTTTTGCCGGCACCATTGTCATACTGGCCGAGAAAGCGCCCGCTGATGGTGGCGGCCGGGCAGTTGACGTAGGCCTTGCCGGAGATGAGCTGGGCAGCGGCGGCACGGTTTTTGAAATCATCCAGATGGCGGCAGGCTTCCAGCACGGCCATGATCATGGCGCGGGCGGTGTTGGGGTTTTGCTGCACAAAGGCCCGGCTACAGCCCAGCACTTTTTCGGGGTGGTTGGTCCAGATCTCCTGAGAGGTGGCGGCGGTGAAGCCAATGCCCAGCTCAATGGCGCGGGCATTCCAGGGCTCACCCACACAGTAGCCGTCCATGTTGCCGACCTGCATGTTGCTGACCATCTGCGGCGGCGGCACGACGATGTTTTTCACGTCCCTGAGCGGGTTCACGCCGTAGGCGGCCAGCCAGTAGTTCAGCCACATGGCGTGGGTGCCGGTCGGGAAGGTCTGGGCAAAGGTCAGACTCTTGCCGGTGGACAGGTATTTTTTCAGGTCCGCGCCACGGGTCACGCCCGCACTGATCAACTGGTTGGCCAGGGTGATCGCCTGACCATTGTGGTTCAGGGTCATCAGCACCGCCATCGGATTGGCCGGTGAGCCGACGCCATTGTTGACCCCATAGACCAGCCCATACAGCACATGGGCGGCATCCAGCTCACCGTTGACCAGCTTGTCGCGCACCCCGGCCCAGGAGGCTTCCTTGGACAGACTGAAGGTCAGGCCGTATTTTTTGTCCAGCCCCAGGTGCGAGGCCAGCACCAGCGGCGCACAATCGGTCAGGGGGATGAAGCCGAGCTTGACGGTGGTTTTTTCGGGCTTGTCACTGCCTGCGGCATGGACGGCAAAGCCGGGCAGTCCGGCCCCCAGCGCCGCACCGCCGCCCAGAATCAGTGAATGCTTGAGAAAGTCGCGACGTGAAGATTGCCCCATGATGGCTCCCGGCTGGCGCTGAATTGCAGATGCCTCTGACCAGCAAGGTCTGTGCCAATCCAGAAACCGCGCAGGTTGATGTGCATAATTGTTTTTGAAATAAAAGACTTAAAAAAACCAATCCCCCTGAAGGGGTCTGGGTGTCTGCAGCCTGCCCGGCACCGGGATGGTCCACACAGCCCGATCCGGGTGCAGCCCCCGCCGGTTTTCTGGCGCAAAAAAACCGGCCCAGAGGCCGGTCCTGTGGCGGGACAGTGCTTACTTCAGCGTCTTGTAGTCGTCCGGGTTCAGGTCTTTGAATTCCGGCAGATCGCGCAGCTCCCTGGGCAACTGCTTGAGGTCCGGCATCACCGGGCCGCCTGCCGCGCCCCCACCAAACAGCGGCCCCATGTTGCCGCCGCCGCCCGCCTGCAGGCCCTTCATGGCCTTGAGCATCTTGCCGATGCCGCTCGGGGTGGCCAGGTTTTTCATCATCTTGGCCATCTGCGCGTGCTGCTTGAGCAGGCGATTCACGTCCTGCACCTCACGGCCACAGCCGGCGGCAATGCGGCGCTTGCGCGAGTTGTTGATCAGGTCAGGGTTGCGGCGCTCCTTCGGCGTCATCGACTGGATGATCGCTTCCATCTGCTTCATGGCGTGTTCGGGCTTGGCCTCCTGTACGGCCTGCTGCATGCCGCTGCCACTCATGCCAGGGAGTTTTTCCAGAAAACCCGCCATGCCGCCCATGGCACGCATCTGCTCAAACTGGGTGAGCATGTCTTCGAGGTCAAAGCCGCCGCCTTTTTGCAGCTTTTTGGCCATCTTTTCGGCTTTTTCGCGGTCGATCTTGCGCTCGACCTCCTCGACCAGTGACAGCACGTCACCCATGCCGAGGATGCGCTGGGCCACCCGATCCGGATAAAACGGCTCCAGCGCGTCGGATTTTTCGCCCATGCCGAGGAATTTGATCGGCTTGCCGGTGATGGCGCGCACCGACAGGGCGGCCCCGCCACGCGCGTCACCGTCGGTCTTGGTGAGGATCACCCCGGTGAGCGGCAGGGCATCGTTGAAGGCCTTGGCGGTGTTGGCGGCGTCCTGACCGGTCAGGGCATCGACCACAAACAGGGTTTCGCTGGGGCTGATCGCCGCATGCAGGGCCTTGATTTCGTCCATCATGCTGTCGTCGATGTGCAGGCGACCGGCGGTGTCCACGATCAGCACGTCGGCATACTGGATTCTGGCCTGTTCAATCGCACGCTGGGCGATGGCGATCGGCTGCTCATCCGGGCTGGAGGCCGAAAACAGCGCCCCAACGCCCCTGGCCACGGTTTCCAGCTGGGCAATCGCCGCCGGGCGGTACACGTCGGCCGACACCATCATGACTTTTTTCTTCTGGCGTTCCTTGAGGAATTTGGCCAGCTTGCCCGCCGTGGTGGTCTTGCCCGCGCCCTGCAGGCCCGCCAGCAGGATGATCACCGGTGGCTTACCGGACAGGGCCAGCGATTCGTTGGCCTCACCCATCATGGCGGTGAGCTGGTCATAGACGATCTTGACGAAGGCCTGACCGGGGGACAGTTGCTTCAGGACCTCCTGACCCAAGGCCTCGGTTTTGACCTTTTCGATGAATTCGCGGGCCACCGGCAGCGCGACATCCGCCTCCAGCAGGGCCATGCGCACTTCGCGCAGGGTGTCCTTGATGTTGTCTTCGGTGAGCTGTCCCGTGCCGGCAATGTTGCGCAGGCTCTGAGACAGGCGATCGGTCAGGGTATCAAACATGGCAACCGGCCAAACCAGAAAAAATAATCCCTAGGATAGGAAAATTGCCGTGCAGATGCTATAGGATTATGCGTTTACCCCTGGAAAGCGTGGGCAGGCCTGTCCGCCCAAACCACCCTCATGAGTGTAATGGTGCTGAGTTCCGGGCTGGTGGCACTGGCGATCTACACCGCGCTGGCCATCCAGCTGACCCGTCATTTGCTGCGCCAGCAGGTGCCCAGCCGGATGCTGGTGCTCAGCCTGATGCTGCTGGCGCTGCTGCTGCACGGTGCCGTGCTGGTGCCGCAGTTGTTCACCCCGGCTGGCCTGAACCTGAACCTGTTCAACGTGCTGTCGCTGACCGGCTGGATGATGCTGCTGTTCAGTGTGATTTTTTCCACCTACCGGCCCGTGCTGGCGCTGAACCTGCTGGCGCTGCCGATTGCGGCGGGCGGGCTGTTTGCCGCGCTGGTGCTGCGTGCGCCCTACACGCCGCTGCAGGGCGTCAGCCGGGGGCTGGAGGGGCACATCCTGCTGTCGCTGGCAGCCTACTGCGTGCTGCTGATGGCCGCCGTGCAGGCGGTGCTGATCCACCTGCAGCGCCGCGAGCTGAAGCACACCACCCGCCAGCGCATCTGGGTGCAGTTGCTGCCGCCGCTGCAGAGCATGGAAACCCTGCTGTTTGACATGCTGATGGTGGGTTTTGGCCTGCTGACCGTGGCGCTGGCGCTGGGGGCGGTGACGGTGGATAACCTGCTGGCCCAGCATCTGGTGCACAAGACTTTTTTCAGCGTGCTGTCGTGGGCGGTGTTTGCCGGGCTGCTGTGGGGGCACTGGCGCTATGGCTGGCGGGGCCAGCGGGCGGTGCGCTTCACCCTGACCGGCTTTGCCCTGCTGGCGGTGGGCTTCGTGGGCAGCAAGCTGGTGCTGGAGCTGATTCTGGGCCAAGGGGTTTAGGGTTTTGGCGTGATGCTGCCCCCCGCAGCGACCGGCACTCCAGGTTTTTTCTCCCCAAAAACGCCAAAGATCCGTCCAGTCGCAAGGCTGATCTTGTTCAAGCCCACGCCAGTGGCTGGTGGCTTCTTGAAAAAAGATTTTTTGGGCAAAAACCTGCGAGGGTCATCACCACCATAGGCCGTCACAAATACAGCCTGAACGGCTGTCCGGATCGGCACCAACCGGGGGTCAAGCTCAACGAGCCAAGGGCTTTGCAGGTCAATCCATTGACGATGAATCCATCAGCCCAAATCACACGGCTGCACAGCCACCGCAGGCGCTCTGGTCAGGTTGGGCAGATGGCTTGGTGCATGGCGGCGGTCCAACAAAGTCCACGCCGACCTGCGCCCAGGACAGCAGTGAACTGGAAAAAGCTGGCTTCGTCTGCATTTAGCCCTGCTCCTGCCGGCCTTCCTGCCCCACGGCGGCCAGCCCGGCCTTCAGACGCACCGCCCCACCCGCCTGCCAGTGCGGCAGCCAGCGCAGCATCGGCGCCAGCATCAGCACGCCGACCAGCGTACACAGCAAAAAGTGCAGTGCATACCCGAGTGTCTCGGCCAGCCAGCCACTGCCCAGATGGGCCAGCCCGGACAGCACCGACAGCACACAAATCTGAAAGGTATAATCACTGCCCTCCCGGCCCGGCCGGGCATAGTGCATCGCCAGCGTCAGCAGCGGGATCAGCGCCATGGCAGTGAGCAGGTGCTCCAGCGCATTGAACCCAAACACCACCCCCGCACCGGGCGGGTGGCCCTGCTGGTGCAGCCACCAGATGCCCCCATAGCCTGCAGTCACGGTGACCTGCAGCAGCATCAGCCCCAGCAGCGCGCGTCCCGTGTCCAGCCGGCGCAGCCACAGTGCCCCCAGCAGCGCCCCCAGCAATGAGGCCAGCGAACCCACCACCCCGGCCATCACCCCGATGGTCTGCAGGCTGTAGCCCAGATCGACCATCATTGGCTTGACCATGCCGGCCGACAGGCCATCGCCCACCCGGCACAGCAGCAGCACCAGCAGCCACTGGCGCAACTCGCCTGCCTGCCAGAAATAACCATAGCGCATCTGTAGCGTTTGCCAGTGGGCAGCCCAGCCCTGACGCCGGACCGGCGAACCAACCCGTGCCCGAGGCTGGTTGGGCCACACAGGCTCGCGGTACAGCAGGATCGGCAGGGTGTTCAGCGCCACCCCCAGCGCCAGCAGCGCAAACACCGGCTGCCAGCCGAGCAGGCCCAGCCCGAGCAGTACCCCGCCACCGCCGATGATCTGGCCCAACCGCGAACCCACCACCTGCACCGCATTGCCCCAGGGCCGGTGCTGCGGCGACAGTAGGCGTACATTCAGACCATCACTGGCGATGTCCTGTGTGGCCCCGGCCATCACCAGCAAAAACAGCCCGGCAAAAAACACCGCCAGCCCCTGCGGCGACTGCAGCTGCTGCGGGTCAAACCCGCTGAGCACCGCCAGACACAACACCGCCAGCAGCTGGGTGGGCAGAATCCAGCTGCGCGCCAGCCCCAGCCGGGGCGAAAAATGCCGGTCCACCCACGGGGCCCAGAGGAATTTGAACGCTGCCGGTGCCAGCAGGATCCCGGAAAAACCAATCCAGCCCAGCGGCACCTGATACTGGCGCAGGATCGCGGGCAGTGCCTGGGTCAAAAACCCGCCCGGCAAGCCCTGTGCCAGATACAGTGACAGCAGCAGCCCCAGCGAAGGCAGCGGGCGGGCGGCCATGCGCACAGGTCAGTC